>DBFWCI010000016.1:0-7005 GCA_048485235.1 Collinsella sp. | reverse complement strand
GGCCTCACTCGGTCACCTGGAACATGGGAGACGGCGGTCGACGAAACTGGAGAGGAGGTATTACGAGCTCCTGTGCGAATTGAAGGGAGCGCTCCCGCAAACTGCCTATTGACAACTTATAGGAGCGTCGGTTTTGTTTTTGCGATTTTCGGTATGGTCGGAGGTTCGCTATCCAGCCCCGTAAACCGACATAGTTTTGTTCGCGACGGCACAACCGCGCGTTTAAGCGCGGGGCCGGTGGGGCATTTTTGCCCCACCGGCCCCTATCCCAGCTCTATTCCGGCGCTACTCCGGCTTGGTTTCTACCGTGGGGGTCTTGTCCGCCGCAACTGGAGTACGAGCGGTGTCCATAGTCAGGCAGTGCTTGGGGCAGCTCTCGATGCACTCACCGCACACCACGCAGGCATACGGGTCGATCGACCAGGTACCACCCTTGCGATCGACCGCAAGCGCGCCCGCCGGGCAACGGCGCGCGCACATGCCGCAGCAGATGCACACGTCCATGTCGTTGACGATATGTCCGCGCAGGCGCGCAGGCGCCGCGAGCTTCTCCTGCGGATAGCACACCGTTACTGGCCGCTTGACCATAGAACCCAAGGCCGTCTTGGCAAATGTCAGCAAACTCATGCCGCGCCTACCTTTCCGTGCAGCTAATGCAGGGGTCGATGGTCAGGATAATCATGGGCACATTGGCAATGAGCACACCCTGCAGCGCATGCGTCAGACCCGCCAAGTTCTGCGACGTCGGCGTGCGCACGCGGAAACGGTCCAGATTTTTGGTGCCGTTGCCGCGCACATAGTAATAAGCCTCGCCGCGCGGCTGCTCAATCACAACCTCGCCGCGCGCGCCGTCGGCCGGCGTAAGCTTGGTGCGCCCGCCAATCCCGTCGTGCGGAATCTTGCCCACAAGCTCCTTAATGATGTCCATGGCCTGCGTGACCTCGGCGCAACGCGCCTGGCAGCGGGCATAGCAATCGCCATCGGTAGCAACGATGGGCTCAAACGCGGCCAAGTCCGCATAGGCGCCGTCACCGAACATGCGCACGTCGTAGTCCACGCCCGAGGCGCGGCCGAACGGACCGACCATCGAAAGCTCCAGCGCGTCTTTCTTGCTAATCACGCCCACGCCATGCAGGCGCTCTCCGCAGCTGTTGTCGTCCAAAAACGTATGCACCAGGGCCTCGTAGTCAGGACGCATGGCATCGAGCGTCTGGACAATGCCCGCCAGCTCGGAGTCCTCGATATCGTGCTTAAGGCCGCCGATCTCGTTAATCGACAGAATCACGCGCCCGCCGCAAGTGCTCTCAAAAATCTTGAGTATCTGCTCGCGCAGGGTCCATGACCGATAGAACAGCGCCTCGAAGCCAAAGGCGTCGGCGAGCAGGCCCAGCCACAGCAGATGCGAGTGAATGCGCGAAAGCTCGTGCAGAATGGTGCGGATATACTGCACGCGACCAGGCACCTCGATGGCGAGCATGCGCTCGCAGGCGCTGGCATAGCCGCAGCTGTGGCCCACGGCGCAGATGCCGCAGATGCGCTCGGCGATGTAGCCAAACTGATGCATGTCGCGCTTTTCGGTGAGCTTCTCGAGCCCGCGGTGCACAAAGCCGATCTGAGGAATTGCCTCGATGACGCGGTCATCCTCGATCACCAGGTCCAGATGAAGCGGCTCGGGCAGCACCGGGTGCTGCGGGCCAAACGGAATAACGGAGCGATGTGCCATGGACCTTACGCCTCCTTTTTCTGCTTGTCGCGGGCGACCTTGGCGGCAAGCGCCGCGCGGACCTTGGCCGCTTTCTCGGGATCCATGGCGGCGAGCTTTGCCTCCATCTCGGCGGCCTTGAGCGCGGCCTTCGCAGCAGCCTCATCGTGCTGAGCATCGGAGCCGGCAGCCGCAGCGGGCTGAGCAGCGACGCCCGCGGCGTCGCCGGCGCTCGCCGCAGCCGAAGCATCGCCGGCACTCGCAGCGCTCTCCCCTGCAGCAGCCGCAGCCGCGGCGGCCTTCTCGGCAGCGGCCTTGCGCGCCTTGGCCTCGGCGGCGGCACGCACCTTCATGGCTTTCTCGCGCGCGGCCTTCACCTCGGGCGTGATAACGCTCATGGGTTCGGCAGTCGAGACCTGGTAGAAAAAGCCCTTAAAGTCAATCTGCATATCGGTGATGGCAAGACCAAACAGGTCGTGCGTTTCGTTTTCAAACGGGAATACCGCCGGATAGTACGAGCTGATGGACGGAATCTCCTGGTACTGGTCGATGCCCTCAACCACCAGGTTCTCGATCGCATAGCTGCCGTCCTGCGCAATATGCTCCTGAGCAGCACGAACGTCGATAAACGTATAGACCAAGCGATACGATCCGTCGTCCACACAGCGCTCGGCATGCATCTGCACAAAGCGCGCGCCGACGCCCTTGAGCGCCTGGACATGTGACAGGAGCTCATCGATCCCGACGGTAGTATAGATAGCCTTTTGCATTACTCGCCCTCCTTTGCAGCGGCGGGCGCGTCGCCGGCCGCGGACGTCCCAGCAGGCGCATCGTCAGCCCCGGCCCCCGCAGCCACAAACCCGCCCTCGCCCAGCTCAACGCCACCATCCCAGGTAGCGGCGCCGCCCACGGTAAGCGGATCGCCGCCAGCACGCATCACGGCCTCCTTCTGATCCAGGATGCCGCACGCCTCCACGATGGCATCGATCACCGTCTCGGGGCGAACGGCGCACCCGGGCGCGTACACATCCACGGGAATCGCGCGGTCCACGCCGCCGATCACGTTATAGGCATCGCGAAACACGCCGCCCGAGCACGCGCAGATACCGCATGCCACCACACACTTGGGCTCGAGCATCTGGTTGTAGATCTGGCGCACGACAGGCAGGTTCTGGGCATTGACCGACCCCGTCACCAAAAAGATATCCGCATGCTTGGGGTTGCCGGTGTTGACCACGCCAAAGCGCTCCGCATCGAACAGCGGCGTGAGCGAGGCCAGCACCTCGATATCACATCCGTTGCAGCTCGAACCGTCGTAATGAATAACCCACGGCGAGCGCGACATTTTATGATCCATGGATGCCGCCTCCTAAATAAAAACGTCGACGAGGATGGGCATAAGGTTGAGCAGGCCAAACACCAGCGCCACGCCCCATCCGAGCCTAAAGCAGCTGCGCCAGGTGCTGCGTGCGAAGGTGTTGTCGATCAGCACCTCGACAAAATACGTCGCAGCCATCACGACCAGGGCTACGACCCAGCTCACCGGGTTGTCCCAAACAAAGAACATGCCCACCCACATCAAAAACAGCACGGTCTCGCACCAGTGCATAAGGGTCATCTTGGCCAGCGTGCCGCCGCTCATCTCGGTGGCGACGCCCTGGACGATCTCCTGATGCGCGTGATGCGAGTACGAAAGGTCAAACGGCGACTTGCGCAGCTTGATGGTGAGCACCGCGAGCAGCGCGAGGAAAATGGGCGCGCTGTACACGATGATGGGGGCCGACTGCCCCGTCACGGCGATGGAATCGAAGCTGTCGGTGGCAAGGTACAGGCCCACGCTCATCAGCAAAACGGCGGGCTCGTAACTCATGACCTGCAGCAGCTCACGGTCGGCGCCGACCTGGGCAAACGGGCTTTGCGTCGAGGCGGACGCCAACACCACAAAGATCGCAGCGAGGGTCACCATAAAAGCGCACAACAGCGTGTTGGAACCCGACACAAAGATGCCGCCGCCCACCACGGTAAAGATGAGCGCGCACGCCATGTAGGTATCGTCCATGGTGTTTACGCTGGCGGGGGCCTTGCGCAGCAGCTTGGCCACATCGTAGAAAGGCTGGAGCAGGCGCGGGCCCACGCGGCCCTGCATGCGGGCCGAAAGTTTGCGGTCAACGCCGTCGATCAGGCCGCCCACAAGCGGCGCCAGTAAGGCAAATGCCACGGTGCCAATAAAAATGCCCACGACGCCCGAACCTTCAAAATACTTGCCGCGCAGCACCGAGGGCGCACTCATGGCAAGTCGCTCGGGCCCAATCCACGCGCAACACAGCAGCGCAAACAAGATAATGCTGCAGCACACGACGCCACCCGCGGGGCCAATACGCTTCTCGCCAAGGGCGTCCTCCGAGTACCAATTGCGCTTTTCGGCCTTCACCTCGTGTCCCATCGAGCCGCGGAAATGGCGATATTTGTCGGTCCCCACGCCCGAAAGGTACACGTTGACGTGCGGTTTGTTGCTCACGCGGAATGAAGTCAGCAGCACCACGGCGATAAACGCCACGATAACCACCATCAGGTACATGACGTCCTTGCCAATAACGTACGGCACGCGGCCAAACACCATGGCCAAGTAAGGCGACACCAGACCGCTCGAGATAACCGGGAACGCCACGCAGCACAGAATCAGCAGCGCGGCGATGGTGTTGAGGGCCATCCATTCGGTCTTATGGACATTGACCTCAACGTTTTGAGCCGTGGGGTCGACGCCCGAAAGCTTGGCAAGCCACTTGCCCCAGAAGAAGAAGGTCGCGGCCGAGCCAAAGGCAAGTACCATGATCATGAGCACGTTGCCGGTCTGCGCGAACGCCACCAGAGCGCCCCACTTGGACACGAGCATGCCAAACGGCGCCACAAACATGCCCATGATGCCCAGCATCATCAGGCGCGTCAGGTGCGGCATGCGGCTGAACATACCGTCCATGTCCTCGATATTGCGGCTGCCGATATGATGCTCGGCCGTGCCCACGCACAGGAACAGCAGCGACTTTGCCACCGTGTGGAACAGGATCAGGAAGATGGCCGCCCATACGGCCTCGGGCGCGCCGACACCCAAGCAAGCACTGATGAGGCCCAAGTTGGAAATGGTGGAGTACGCGAGCACGCGCTTGGCATTGCTCTGCGAGATGGCCATAAGGGCAGCGAGCAAAAACGTGATGGCGCCCACGCTCGTGACCATAAAGCCGGTCACGGGATAGATGGCATAGAGCGGGCTCAGCTTGACCATCAGGAACACGCCGGCTTTGACCATGGTTGACGAGTGCAGCAGGGCGCTCGTGGGCGTGGGGGCAACCATGGCACCCAACAGCCAAGTGTGGAACGGCATCTGTGCGGCCTTGGTGAGCGCGGCGAGCGACAACAGGATGACCGGCATCACCAGCAGCGCGGACTGCGCGGTTCCGGCGCCGGAAAGCTCAATCATGCCCGAGATGGTCAGCGGCATGCCGTTAACGTGCAGGTACATGAGTCCGGCCAAAAACGCGATGCCGCCCAGCATGTTGAGGATGATCTGGTTAAAGGCGTTCTTGATGGCCTCGGGCGTGCGCGTATAGCCAATCATAAGGAACGAGCACACGGTGGTGATTTCCCAGCCGCAGAACAGCCACTCAAGGTTGTCGCTCGTCACGATGACGAACATGGCTGAGAGGAACAGGAACATAAGCGCCAGGAACTGCGGGCGACGGTCGGGCGCGGTCTGCCCGCGCAGCGCAGCCTCGTGCTCGTCATGGGCCTGGAAGTCCTTCATGTAGCCCAGGGCATACACGCAGATTAGGCTGCCGACGATACCGACGGCGAGGACCATGATCACACTCATGTAGTCTAGGTAGAGCGGCGTCGCCGTGACGGCTTCGGCCGCAGGCAGCGTCATGGCCGCAAAGACGAGCGAGCCCACCAGCTGGACTATGCCGAGCACCGTGGTAAGCACGCTCTTATATTTGTGCGCGTTGTACAGGATGACGGCGCACAGAATTACGTCGATGACGGAGCTGATGATCGAGAGCGCATGCGAGGTACCGGGGGCAATCTCAAAGCTCTGCGGACCCGTGCAAAAAAACATGACGGCGACTACAACTGTCACCGCCATGATAATGCCGGAGCCTATGAGTCCCACCGCATCGCGGGCGCGGTCACCGCGCGCGAGCAGCATGCCCAGCGCCGGTACCAGCGGAAACAGGGTAAGGAAATACAGTAGCGTCATACCATCACTCCCCCATGCAAAAACGCTGCAATTGTTTAACGTTATAGCTCAATTGATGAGTAGCGGCGGCGGGTTTTCGGTCAACTGGGGAGTTTTAGGCGTACGGGGCAAGGGCACGTCCGCTTTGGAGCAGAGAGGCGGCAAGAAAAATGCGCCCCTGTGGGCGCACCATCCCGTTTGCTATTCCGCCTTTTTAACGCGCGGCTTGCGACCGCGCGGCTTATCGACCAGTGCGGACTCACCGCTCTCGCGGTACTGACGGCACCAAGCCTTGACCGAAGACTCGCTGGGAATCTTGTGCTTGATCATGGCCTCGCGAACCGTCAAGCCGTTTTCCAGACGGTCCTTAACCACAGCGAGCTTTACGTCGTACGAATAGGTGTGATGATGCGAACCGGCATTGAGAACGGCGTCGGCACCGCCCACGGCATACGCGCGGGCCCACTGACGAGCCGTGGCCTGGGGAATGCCAAGCTCCGCGGCGAGAGCGCGATGCCCGACCCCCTCTTGGAGGATCTCGACGGCGCGCTGCCTAACCTCGGGCGCATGCGTGCGAGTCCTAGTTGCTTCCGACATACCTGCCACTTCTTAGCCTTAGCCGTTAATCTGCTTTCTTACGTGCAAGTTAGATAGTAGCATTTTACTGTTTGCTCAAAGCAGTTAATTAAAATAGACGCGGCGTTATCTGGGCATTTGGCACCAAATTACGACATTTCTTTATCGATTATTTACGCTGGTAGCTGACTCGCAGCTAATCGTCATTCGCTTGTCAACAAAATTGGCATCTCTTTATGTCCTTTGGTATAGAGGATATAGTTATTAACCCCTCCCCCAATATTTTTGAGTGATCTGCAAGGCAGTAGACGTCCTCACTCCTCATGATTACCGCACATTGCCATTCATCGGAGCAAAATCAGAACCACCCTTAAAAAGGGTGGTTTGCTCTTAGGGTATAACCCACGGGCCCCGGGCTCGCGTCTAAAGGCGCGGGCCCGGACTTCGTCCAGGCCTAGTGCATCTTGACCCGTGGCGCGCCGGTCGAACCGGCAGC
>DBFWCI010000015.1:0-19988 GCA_048485235.1 Collinsella sp. | reverse complement strand
CCATCGAAACACATCTCCACCGTTCCTTCAACTGGGAAAACGGCGCCCCCGGGGCCCGGATGGGGCCTCGGGGGCGTTCGGCTAGCTGCGGGAACGGCCTGTCCGCCTAATGTGTTCGGCTGAGATCGGAAATCAACCTTTGCTATCGAAGTTCATTCATCGTCCATGTACATGAGCGGAACAGCGGAAACCGTTCGCTATGCTCCTGACCGTGCCAAAGAATTACTCGAAACGGGACCACGAGAGTACGATCGTTTGCCGGATAGCCGCCACTACGACGGATATCCTTGATAGTAAGCGCTAGAATGATTTTGCTCTTATGGAGCTCAGCCCCGGCTGGTAAACCTGACGTTCGGCGCGGTGTACGTGGACGCGCCTGGAGAGCTTGACCTCAAGTACGTTCAAGACTAGGGGCCTAAGCCCCCCCCGCGCTCAAGCCTAGGCTTGAGAGGGCAGACTGGCAGGCAGCAACCGGGATATAAACGATTTAGGGGGAGTACTGGCGTACTCCCCTATTTTTTACTGAGTAGCCGAAAAAACGAGGCAACGAGAGGCGATTTAAGGTGCCTGAAAACAGGTACCCCTAGCGGGTATCCAAGTAGGTCTTTTTGGGGTCGTATTCGCGATTGTGTTAAGCCGTTTACCTGGGCGTTTGGTTTCGAATGGGCGTTTTGGCTATTTTTGCGGTGCGCTTGCCGCTGGGGTGTCATCGTCTGGGTCGTGAACGACATACCAGCTGTTTTGGTAATGGCAGATGTCGCGGCACGTACCGTCCCCGACGATCACGCGCCAGGACTCGGACCGCTTGTTCCTGCCGAGCGCCCACGAACGGGAGCTGTAGGACTCGATGCGGTCGAACGGGTAGACGGTGCCGTCGTACCATTTGATGCCCCACGGGGCGTACTCGCCGTCGGGGCGGCACTCGACGAGGGCCGTGACCAAACGTATCGACTTATCGCTCTCCCCCACGACGGCACCCCTCTCGAATCAATAACGAACGCGTGTTCTATAATAGCGTAATCACGATTGTTGACCATCGGTGCGGTTGCCGCTGCGGCAAGACCGGAGCAGAATTATGGAATAGCCCTACGCTCGGCAATGTATCTACAAACCCTGAGCGAAGGGAGTGTCGCAAATGCATGCAGCGGCAGTTAACCTTCGGGGGGGGGGTATCTCCTAGGAGTACCCGCCTCCGAGGACAGTCAATCATCGAGTACGTCCTGATCATCGCGATTATCGGCCTGGTGATCGTGTTCGCGGGACCCGGCGTGGCCGGGGCCATCCGCAACCAGTTCAACCTGGTCGGCAACACGGTGAACAGCGGGACGGCCGGCGGCGTAGAGGGCGGCGGCGCGTCCGGCGGCGGTTCCGCCGGGGCCGGTTCCGCGACCGTCCAGGCGGCCGTCGCCAAGGACGCGAAGGACTGGACGCTCGAGGAGCAGAAGGCCGTGGCCGAGGACATCGCCAAGGATGGCACGGCTTCTCCCGCATACGCCAAGGCGAAGGCAGCGATGGATGCGGGGACGAAATTCTCCGTCAAGTTGACCAATGGCGAGACGCTCGAGTACCGCATCGTCGGCATCAACCACGACGACCTCGCGGACGGCACCGGCAAGGCGGGACTCACATTTGAGGCGACCAACGGCGCAATGGGCAAGCAGCGCATGAGTGACTCTTATTACAATTTTGGCGGATGGGAGCAGTCCGAGCTGCGCGGCCGCCTCAACTCCGGCGACCTCTGGGCGCTCCTGCCGGCTGAGATCCAATCTAGGGCGAAAGCCGTCACGAAAATGACCGACAACAAGTTGGACACATACCCCGGCACCGTGACGGCCACGACCGACAAGGTCTTCCTGCTCTCGACGACCGAGGTCTACGGAAACCTCCAGGCCAATGGGCACCTCCAGTCCGACGGCTCCCAGTACGAGCATTACGCCTTCAAGGGCGTGACGCAGGAAAATTTTTCCGGGGCTTCGTCCGGCTCTAGCCACTGGACTCGCTCCGTATGTCTGGATGGCTCCCAGTACTTCCGCTATGTCCATAGCAACGGTGACTGGAGCAACCACGGCTACACGGCAACCGACTTCGTGTTTCCCGCTTGGTGTTTCTAGACAGTTTGTCCTATAAGCTGACATATGGATAAAGGCCCGCGCTATCCTGCGCGGGCCTTTCTTTTAGCAGCAGAACGAAGGGGTTTGAGGTTCATAGCACAGGTAATCGGGTTGAGGAGAAATGGGGTCACACAGCGGCTCTCAGAGCGCTTGCCGCACTCCCCTGCCATTACTCCTGCGGCGTCCTCGTATGGAGTCCATCCCGCCTGGCGTTTCGTTGCAACAGCCCACTTGTCCACCGATCAAGTGAACTACTGGAATAAATACATCGACACGCTTGTTCGTTACAGTCGCTATATCAGCGTAAATCGCCGCGATAAATACAGCCTGTACTCGGCTGTATAACAGCTGCGCGTATGTAGATTCATATCACGTTAATAAATCGGCTAAAGCGTGTGCAAAACGCGCAAGCAGCCGCAAAAGGCGATTATCGCGTAGGTAGATTTTTGGCACCCTGTTGCTTACTGAAAATTAAGCAATTGCTTAAAACAAAAAAGGTCAGGCACTAGGTGCCTGACCTGCAAACTTCTGGTCGGGACGACTGGATTCGAACCAGCGACCCCTTGACCCCCAGTCAAGTGCGCTACCAAGCTGCGCCACGTCCCGAAGCTTTTGTTTGTTGCGCTGCTCTCGCTCGCAACAGGGAGTATATTAACCCGAAACTTTGCCCTTGTGCAAGAACTTTTTTACAAATTTTGAAGCAAGTCCAAAATTGTATCTGCGAGCTGGGACTTTGTTAGAACGGGAAGTTCTTGCGTACCCGCTGCGCTCACGATCCAAGCCTTGTTGGTGTCGGTTCCAAAGCCCGAATCGGCGCGCGAGACATCGTTGGCGATAATGGCATCGCAACCCTTGTGGGCGAGCTTTCGCTGAGCGTACTCCACGACGTTATCGGTCTCGGCCGCAAAGCCGATCACGCACCGCTCCCCCTTTTGGCGCGAAAGCTCGGCCAAGATATCGACTGTCTCGACCAGTTCAATGCGATCCAAGCGCTCGTTGGCCTTTTTGAGCTTATGGTCGGCAGGGGCTGCGGGGGTGTAGTCGGCGACAGCGGCCGCGCAAATGACCGCATCGGCCGTCTGAAAGGCGCTCAGAGCTGCCTGCAGCATCTCTGCGGCGGTCTGCACGCGTACGCACTCCACGCCGCGGGGAACATCGAGCGACGTCGGTCCCAGCACGAGCGTGACCGCAGCGCCGCGGCGTGCAGCCTCCCCCGTCAGGGCGATGCCCATCTTGCCCGACGATCTGTTGCCGATAAAGCGCACGGGGTCGATCGGCTCGTGCGTGGGTCCGGCGGTTATCACAATGCGCTTGCCTGCCAGGTCTTGCGGGACGGGGTTCAGCACCTCGCAGACGGCCTCGACGATGTCCTCGGGCTCGCTCATGCGTCCCGTGTCCACGTCGCCGCAGGCAAGGTAGCCGCTGCCGGGTCCCACCACATGGACACCACGTTCGCGCAGCGCGGCCATATTGGCCTGCGTCGCCGGCGCCTTCCACATGCCGTTGTTCATAGCGGGTGCGATCACGATGGGTCGCGGCGTGGCAAGCAGCGTGGTGGAGATGAGGTCATCGGCGATGCCGTTTGCCATCTTGGCGATGATATTGGCCGTCGCGGGCGCCACGACCACCAGATCGGGCTCCTGTGCCAGCGAAATGTGGTGGATGGGGTCGGAGGGGTCGTCGAACAGGCCTACGGCGACCGGTTCGTTGGTGAGCGCGCGGAAGGTGAGCGGGCCCACAAACTCGGTGGCATGCTCGCTCATAACGACCTTGACGCGCGCGCCGCGCTTTTGCAGCAGGCGCACGATATTGCACGACTTATAGGCGGCGATCCCGCCGGTAATGCCCAGCAGGATCGTTTTTCCCTCAAGTTGCATTGAATTGTTGGATGCCGCCGTCATCATTTAGGCTTCCTTGCTGGGAAGCACCAGCAGGCGGTGGCAATACGGGCAGTGCGCGATCTCGCTACCGTCGTGGTTGAGGTCGCTCATGGACGATGCCTGCAGTGCGGTGTGGCAGATGGTGGGAATGTTACCCTTGATGGTCTCGACGGCCAGGCCGCGGAACTGCTTGAGCAGGCGCTCGTAGTCGGTGAGCACGTCGGTCGGCAGCGTGGCGGCAAGCGCAGTGCGCTCCTTGGTGGCGGCGTCAATCTGGGCCTGGAGGTCGGCGGCCTTGGCGCGGGCGGCCTTGGTGTCGGCCTTCACGCCCTCCTCGAACTTGGCGATGATGGCCTGTGCGCGGGTCTCGCGGTCGAGTGCCTCCTTGTGGGCGACGACGACGTCCTTGCGGGTGTGCTCGATCTTATCCAGACGCTTGGCCAGAGTGGCGAGCTCGTTCTCCAGGTCCTGAACCTCGCGGTAGTCAGAGCCGTCAACGTGGCGTTTCTTGGCGGCCTCGATGGCGTTATTGGTCTGAATCTCGGTGGTGTTGAGGTCGTCGAGCTCAATATCCAGGTCCTTGCGCTGGGCATAGAGCTTGGTCATCTCGGCCTTGAGCTTAACGTAGGTCTTACGCTTGGAAGCGAGCTCCTTGAGCTCCGGCATATTGGCAAGTTCGCTTTTGTTGCGGGCGAGCTCCAAATCGATCTGTTGCAGCTTGAGTAGCGTAGCGCCGGCGCTCATAAGTTCTCTCCTTTTGTCACAGTCCACCATTGGCAAGGGTTCAGTATTTTAATCGCATGACGGGGGTCGACCCCGGCGTCAACTGCAGAGTTCATCAATATATCAACGAACGGCTCCTCGGAGCGGTCGTGGCCGAGCAAGATTACCGGTAGCCCGCGCAAGGCCAGGTCCTGCGCCACGTGGTAGCCCGTCTCGCCCGTCACGACAACGTCTGCGCCCGCGGCGATGGCGAGCTCTCCGAAGTCGCCTAGGGAGCCGCCCAAAATGGCGACGGTCCTGCACGGGCGATTGGCCTCGCCCCACACGCGGGGGTCACTGCCAAACGCCGTAGCGGCGCGCGCGGCAAGGTCGCGCAGGCTGCAGGGGTCGTTGAACGCCGCAAGGGCGCCCAGGCCGCAAGCCTCGGGGTCGTCCACATGCTCCAGCGAGCTCATGGGCTCAGCGCCCAGCAACTTACTTAGGCGAACACGCGCTTCGTGCGAGCGGTCCAGGTTGGTGTGAAGCGAGATGATGCTCACGCCGCAACGAGCTGCCTCGTACAGCGCAGCGCTGCACTGGGGTCGCGCGGAATCGGCCGGACAAAAGGCCTCGGGCGCCTTGATATAGATGGGATGATGCGTCAGCAGCACGTTAGCGCCGGCCTCGAGAGCGCGATGCACGTTGGCCTCGGTCGCGTCAAGTGCGCAGGCAACACCGGTGATCTTGGCAGCAGGATCTCCCACAGATAGCCCAACATGATCCCAGCCCTCGGCGTCCGCCTTGGGGTAGCGCGCCAGCAGGGCACGTTCAAGCTCGGCGACGATCATGCGGCACCTACGATCGAGAGCAGCGTCTGGGCAAAGTCGTTCAGATCGTCCGGATTCACGCGGTCATCGAAGGAGATGCGCAGTGCGCCCAACGCCTGCTCGCGACCGATGCCCATCGCGCTCAAAACGTGGCTGGGGTCCATGCTGCCGCTCGAGCATGCCGAGCCTGCCGACACCTCAAAGCCGGCGGCGTCCAGCTTGATGATGAGCTCCTCGGAGTCCATGCCGTCAATGTAGATCGATACCATGCCGGGCAGACGGTCGGCATGCGCATAGTCACCCATGGTGGCATGAATGTGCGGATGGGCCGTAAGCGTGGCGTAGAGCTTATCGGAAAGGGCTTGCAGCTTCTCGCGCTCCTGAGCGACACGGGGCGTCAGCGTGCGGGCGGCAGCAGCAAAAGCCAGCTGCGTGCGCAGGTCCTGCGTACCGGCGCGACGGCCGGCTTCCTGTCCACCGCCAAAGATGCGCGGACGCAGCGGCGTGCGGTTCTTAAGGTAGAGCGCGCCGGATGCCACAGGGCCGCCAATCTTGTGCGCGGCAACGGTCATGGCATCGACGCCCAGCTCGGTGACATCGAGCGGAATATGCAAGTAGCCCTGGATGGCGTCGGTATGGAACAGGGCGCCCGCGGCGTGCGCGGCGGCGGCAAGTTCGCGGACAGGTTGCACCACACCGGTCTCGTTATTGGCGACCATAATGCTCACGAGCGCGACGTCGTCGCCGAGCAGATCAACAAGCGTGGCAGGCTCAATGTAGCCCGCGCGGCAGGGCTGCACCAGGTCGACGGTAAAGCCGGCGGCTCGCAATAGCGGCAGGTTGTCCAGGATCGAATCGTGCTCGATGGCAGATACGATCACGCGGTTACGCTTGCGGTCGCGCTGACGAGCGCCCTCGGCAAGACCGAGGAGCGCCAGCTGGTTGGCCTCGGTGCCGCCGTTGGTAAGGATGATCTCGGACGGGCGAACGCGTGCGCCAAAGCTACGGGCGATCTCGCGACGGGCGACTTCCAGGCGTGCGGCGGCCTTGCGGCCAAGCGAGTGCAGCGAGTTGGGGTTGACGCCCGCAAGCTCGCTGTCGTCATATTCGCGCTGCGCAAGGCGCGCCTCGGCGCGCATGGGCGTCGAGGCGGCATAGTCAAGATTCACGGGTATGCGGTTTTGACCTGCGGTCATAAGGGTTTATGCCTCCTGTGCGGCCTCGTTGCCCAACTTCTGCAGCAGCGCAACCTCGGCAGCGGGATCTTCGGACTTAAAAACGGCGGAGCCGGCCACGAGGACGTTGGCGCCGGCCTTGACGACCTCGGCAATGTTCTTGGAAGAAATGCCGCCGTCGACCTCGATAAGGGGCGAAACGCCGTGACGCTCGCACATGGCCTTAAGCTCGTGGAGTTTGGCAATGGTACCGGGGATAAAACTCTGGCCTCCAAAGCCGGGGTTCACGCTCATCAGCAGCACCATATCGACGACGTCGATGATGCTCTCGAGCACGCAGACGGGCGTGGCGGGGTTGAGCACCACACCGGCCTTGACGCCGCGCTGCTGCAGATGGGTGAGCGTGCGGTGCAGGTGCGTGGAGGCCTCGTAGTGCACGGTGATAATATCGGCGCCGGCGTCGGCGTACCAATCGACCGTCTCGTCGGGGTCCGACACCATGAGGTGTGCGTCGACCGGCACGTCGGTGGAGCGCTTGACGGCCTTGAGGATGTCAACGCCAAAAGTGAGGTTGCCGGTAAAGTGGCCGTCCATGACGTCGAAGTGCACAAAGTCGGCGCCGGCGATCTTGTCGAGGTCGCCCTTGAGGTTGGCCATATCGGCCGAAAGGATGGACGGAGCGATTTTAATGGAACCCATGGTAGTAGCCTTTCTGCACTAGTCGGTGAGTCCGTAGAACTCTTGTGATGGGACGCGGTCGGTGAGAATCTCGAGCGCTCTATCCAAGGTAACACCGTTGTAGAGCGTTTGCTCCACGGCAAAGGTGAGCGGAATGTCTACGCCCAGTGAACGGGCGAGTTCGCTCACACTGCGGGCCGCGACGGCGCCCTCGACCACCATGTGCGTGCGCGTCTGGTACTCGTCGAGCGACACACCATGGGCAAACTCGTAGCCAAAGGTGCGGTTGCGCGAATGCTCTGAGGTACAGGTGGCGATGAGGTCGCCCATGCCGGCGAGTCCCATGCACGTTATGGCCTGCCCGCCGCGGGCGTGCACCAGTCGGCTAATCTCGGCCAGGCCGCGCGTCATGATAAGGGCGAGCGTGTTGTCGCCCGCGCCGGTGCCGGCGGAGATGCCGCACACGATGGCGATGACGTTTTTCATGGCGCCGCAAACCTCGACGCCGGTCATGTCCTGCGACAGGTAGATGCGGAAGGCCGTGGATAGGAGTAGGTCCTTAAAGGTCTCCCCTACCTGCGAATCTTCGCTTGCGATGACGGCGGCAGAAAGTCCGCCGCGGCAGATCTCCTCGGCATGGTTGGGACCGGAGAGCGCCGCCACGCGCGCCTCGTTGCCGATCTCGCTGGCAATGACCTCGCTCATGAGAAGTCCAGATTCGGGCTCAATGCCCTTGGTGAGGCAGAGCACCGGG
This sequence comes from Collinsella sp., assembly GCA_048485235.1. Taxonomy (GTDB): domain Bacteria; phylum Actinomycetota; class Coriobacteriia; order Coriobacteriales; family Coriobacteriaceae; genus Collinsella. The sequence continues at coordinate 11,861 of DBFWCI010000015.1, read as the reverse complement.
GCGTCGGCGGCGATGAAGGGTGCCGCCTGATGGCATACGCTGCGCAGGTGCGTGGAGGGCACGGCAAAGATAATGGCGTCGGCGCCGCCGAGCGCCTGCGCCAGGTCCGTCGTGGCAACGACGTTGCCGGGCAGCTCGTAGTCCACCAGATACCGGGGATTGCGGTGCTCGCCATTGATGCCGGCGGCCGTCTGCTCGCTATGGGCCCACATGGTCACGCGCTCGGCTCGCACGGCAGCAAGGCCGGCGACTGCGGTTCCCCAGGAGCCGGAGCCAATCAGCGCAACATTCATGACTCTCTCCTACTTATCGTCGGGCTCGGTGACGCGCTTGGTAAACGAGAGCTTGGACTCCTTACCCGTCATGAGCTTTTTGATGTTCGCGCGATGGGCCCACACCACGGTGATGCCGATCATCGCCATGCAAAACTTAAGTCCCAGGCTGCCGTACGGAAAGACCGCGCAGACGGCGATGGGAAGACCGATGGCCGCGGCAAGCGAGCCTACCGACACAAACTTGGTGATGGCGACGGCCACGATAAACATGCCCAACAGCGAAAGTCCGATGGGCCAGTACCAGGCGAGGATGACGCCCAAGCCCACGGCGATGCCCTTGCCGCCGTGGAAGTTGAGGTACGGCGAGAAGATGTGGCCCCATACCGCCGCCAGGCAAATGACGCCGAGCATCCAGTCGCCGAGGGCTCCGGGCGCCATGATGCTCACGGGGAAGCCATAGCCCACGCTCGCGATGAGCAGACGGGCGATAAGAACGCAGATGGCGCCCTTCAGGCAGTCGAGCAGCAGCGTGAGCGCGGCCACCTTGGGGCCGGCCACGCGCAGGGCGTTGGTGGTGCCGATGTTGCCGGAGCCTGCTTTGCGAATGTCCGTGTGGTTGAACACGCGGCCCAGGATCAGGCCAAACGGAATCGCTCCGATAAAGAACGAGACCACGGCGCAGATGGCGGTCAGCAGAATCGGATTATGCATCCTTTTGCTCCTTCTTCCTAAAGAAGAGTCGAATGGGCGTGCCAGAAAAATCGAAGGTCGAGCGCATGCGGTTCTCCACGTAGCGCTGGTAGGTGTCGTTGACCAGGTCGCTGTGGTTTACGAAGAACGTGAACGTCGGCGGGTTGACGCCCGTCTGGGTCACGTAGTGCATGCGCAGGCGGCGCTTGCCGTCCACCACGGTATGACCGAACTCGCGCAGGTCGGTGAGGAACGTGTTGAGGCGCGAGGTGCTGATCTTTTGCGAACGCGTCTTCTCGGCGGCGTCGACCATCGCCCAGATCTTCTCGACACTGCGGCCGGTCAGGGCTGAGATGCGCAGGTACTGGGCCCAGGGAGCCATAACGCCCAGACGGCGGTCGACGGTCTCCATGCAGGCCTCGCGCTTGCGGTCATCATCGAGTAGATCCCACTTGTTGAGCAGCACCACGATGGCGCAGCCGCGCTCGATGGCCAAGCCCATGACCTTCTGGTCCTGCTCGGTAACGCCCACGGAGGCGTCGACGACGAGCAGCGCCACGTCGGCGCGGTCGATGGCGCGCAGGCCGCGGACCATGGAGTAGTACTCGATGTTCTCGTACACGGTGCTCTTCTTGCGAATGCCCGCGGTGTCGACCATGCGGTAGTGCTTGCCGTTACGCTCGACGACGGTGTCGATGGCATCGCGCGTGGTGCCGGCGATGTTGGACACGATGGAGCGATCGGCGCCCAGGATGCGGTTGAACAGCGAGGACTTACCGGCGTTGGGGCGGCCGATGATGGCCACATTCAGCGCATCGGGGAACGCGTCGGCGACCTCGTCCTCTTCCTCGGGCAACAGGGCTACGATGTCGTCGAGCAGGTCGCCCGTGCCGTGGCCGTGCAGGGCCGAGAGCGGCGTGGGCTCGCCGATGCCGAGCGAATAGAACTCCCAGATGTTGTCATTCTCGCGATCGGGGTTGTCGAGCTTGTTCACCAGCAGAAAGACCGGCTTGTCGCAGCGCTTGAGCATGCGAGCGACCGACTCGTCCTCCTCGGTGACGCCGGTGCGGCCGTCGACCACAAACAGGATGACGGCGGCTTCCTCGGCGGCGGCGAGGGCTTGGTCGCGGATGGACGTGGCAAAGACGTCGTCGCTCTTGAGCGGCTCGATGCCGCCCGTGTCGACGATGGTGAACTCGCGGCCGTTCCAATCGGCCGTGTGATACGAGCGGTCGCGCGTGACGCCGCGGGACTCGTGGACGATGGCGTCCGAGGTCTGGGCCAGGCGGTTAACGAGCGTGGACTTGCCCACGTTGGGGCGTCCGACGACGGCGACGATAGGTTTCATCTGCTCTCCTTTAATGGGTAGGGTCAGCGGGAATAGTTGAATTGGCGGGCGTTGTGCCAAGGATGTGCTCCAGGGTATCGAGCAGCTCATGCGGCATGGTCGATACCACATGAACCTCGGCGCCGCGACCGGTAAGGCTTGCGAGTAATTCGTCACGATGATACTCGTCAAGGGTCATACCATCGGCGTTGAACATGAGCTTAGGCACAAAGAGCATAACCCCCGACATGTCTTGCGGCAGCTGCTCCAAGATGTCGCAGGCGACGATGAGGCCGGTCACGTCCACGTTGCCGCCAAAGTAACGGTTTTTGATGGCAGTGACGGTACCGGCAAGGCCCTGTGGAGACTCCACAAAACGCGCCACCGTATCGCGCGCGCTGGCGCCCGAGAGGCACAGCAGGTGCTGGCCACGGGCGGCGATTTCCTCGCGAACGCGGCGCAGGCGCTCGGCGTCGGCGGCGAGCACGTCGTCGGTCTCGTCCAGATATGAGCGGATCATGCCGATGCCGTCGTAGTACTGCGGGTAACCGTCGTAAAAGTCCGCCTCGGGAGGATCGATGCCGGCGTCCAGATAGAACTCGTCGCTCATCTGGAAGGTGTGGCGGCCAAAGCGCTCGAAGGCACGATCCTGGAAGGGCCGGATCATGGCGATAGTCTCGCGCGCCAGCTCGGGCTTGTCGCTGTAGGACCAGCTAAAACGGTTCTGATGCTTGGTAAAACCGAGCGGCACAATGCCCAGGCTGGTGATCTGCTCATGCTCCTCGCAGAAGCGCAGGGTCTTTTGCAGCTCCTCGCCGTCGTTCATGCCGGGACACAGTACGATCTGCGCGTGAATCTCGATGCCGGCGGCCATGATGGCCTCGAGCACATCCATGCCGCGCTGGGCGTTGCGGCCCATCATGCGGCGGCGGACGTCGGGGCTTACGGCATGGACCGACACGTTCATGGGGCTCATGTTGCGTTGGATGACGTTTTGAACATCTTCGTCGGTGAGGTTGGTCAACGTGACAAAGTTGCCCTGCAAAAAGCTCAGGCGATAGTCGTCGTCGCGGATATAGAGCGTGGAGCGACCGCCCTTGGGCAGCATGGTCATAAAGCAGAACACGCAGGCGTTTACGCAGGTACGCATGCCATCGAAGATGGGGCCATCGAACTCAAGGCCCCAGTCCTCGCCGGGAAAGCGGTCAAGCTCGACGGGGGTGACGGTGCCGTCGCGCGGATCGAAAACCTCCAGCTCGACGGTGTCGTCATCTGCCTCCCAGAGCCACACGATCATATCGGTCAGTTGCTCGCCGTTGACCGTGAGCACGCGCATGCCCGGCTCGATACCCACATCCCATGCGGGCGATTCGGGGCGCACGTTTTTAACGAGCGCGCCCTCACCCGGCTCGGGGTCGCGGCTGCGCCCGTAATCGGCCACCTCGGCGGCGTATGCGGGTACGGTCTGGTCCATGATTAGCGGCAAAGCTCCTTGATGCGCTCGACGGCGCGCTCGATGTGTTCTTGCGGGGTGGAGGCTCCGGCGGTGATGCCGATGTGGTGAGCATCGGTAAACCACGCGGCCTGTAGCTCGGAAGCTTCCTCTATGTGATGTGTGCGCTCGCAGACATCGGCGCAAATCTGCGCCAGGCGGCGGGTGTTGCCCGAGTTCTTGCCGCCCACCACGACCATGCAGTCGCAGCGGTTGGCAAGTGCGGCTGCTGCCTGTTGACGCTCGCTCGTGGCGGCGCAGATGGTGTTGATCACACGCAGCTCCTGCACGCGCGGGGTGATGGCGGCCACGACCTCGGCCAAGTTCTGCGCGGTTTGGGTGGTCTGCACAACCAGGCCTACCTTGCCTGTGAGCGGCAGCGCGTCCGCATCGGCGGCGCAACTCACGACCTGCGCGTCATCGCCGGCATGGCCCAGGATGCCCTCAACCTCGGGATGGCCCGGCTCGCCCACGACGAGCACGCGATAACCCTCACGTACCAGGCGCTCGGCGGCCACGTGGACCTTCTTCACGTAGGGGCAGGTAGCATCGACCACGTCGAGGCCGCGCACGCGAGCGGCCTCGATCACCTGCGGCACCACGCCGTGCGCGCGAATGATCACGGTGCCCGATGCGGCATCGTCCAGGGTATCGGCCAGACCGACGCCTGCCTCGGCAAGCTCGCGCACCACGATGGGGTTATGGATGAGCGGGCCTAGGGTGTGGACCTGAGCGGTCTCCCCCACCTGCGGGGCGGCCGCCAGGGCCATATCGAGCGCGCGCTGCACGCCGTAGCAGGTGCCGGCGTGGGCAGCGATTTCGATGGTGGGCTCGTCTGCCTTGCCGGCAGCGGCCTCGACGGTGCTCATGACATCCTCGCCCATGGCTAGAACCTGCCCGGGTGCTCGGCGCACATGTCATCGCGCATGGCGTAGACACGATTCATGGCCTCAGACTCAAACCATGCCAGGCGCTCCTTGCGCTTGAGCTCGGCCGGTGCATCGGAAAGCGAGATGGCCTTGCCGGCGCGGATCCAGCACTTTTTGGGGCGCATGAGCTTTTTGCCCGCAGGCGTGATATCGGACCAGCCGCAGATGGCGAGCGGGTTGACGGGCGCCTTACCCATCTGGGCGATGAGCGCAAAGCCGCCGTGGACCTCGGGCTTGATCTCGCGCGAGCGGATGCGCGTGCCCTCGGGGAAGATCAAGACGTCCTCGCCGCGCTGCAGCGCATGCTGGGCGGCGCGCAGGCACTTCATGTCGGCGGTGCCGCGCTCGACGGGAATGCCACCCACGCGGCTAAAGGCCCAGCGCACGATCTTGGACTTGGCAAACTCAGACTTAAAGATGGGGCGAATGCGGCGGCCGCCAAAGAACAGCGCCGTCTCTACGGCCAGGAGCTCGGCCATTGAGGTGTGGTTGCAGATGACCACGCTGCCGCGGCCTTCCTGGCGCTCAAACAGCAGATCGGCGTCCTCGACCTTCCAGCGCCACATGAGCTTGGAGAAAGCCCAAAGGATTGCCATGACCACGAAGACGGTGCCGCGGATGAGCGCGGGGAACTCGGCATAGGGGGCGTTGTAGTAATCCTCGGGCGTCTGCTTAAACAGGCGCATGGGCTACCTCCTTTGGTTGATGAGGTCCTCGATAATGCGGACGACCTCATCGATGGTGTGGGCGGTGGAGTCGACGTGCACCGCGTCCTCGGCGGGCACGAGCGGCGCGACCTCGCGGCTGCTATCGAGCTTATCGCGCTGCTTGAGGGCGTCGAGGGTCTCGTCGACCTCGGCCTCGAGCTGTTCGGTGGTGAGCGGCTGGGCGTCGTTTTGGTGGCGCTGCAGCACGCGGCGACGGGCGCGCTCGCGCGGGTCGGCGGTCAGGAATACCTTGACCTGCGCGTTGGGGAACACGACGGTTCCGATGTCGCGACCTTCGGCGACAATGTCGCGGCCCTCGGCGGCGCGGCGCTGGTGGATGAGCATGGCGGCGCGCACGCCCGGGTAGGCCGAGACCTTGGACACTTTGGCGTCGACCTGCGGGGTGCGGATGGCAGCCGAGGCGTCCTTGCCGTCGATGGACAGGCGCGTGTCCTCGCCGGTGCCGTTGGTAAAGCGGATCTCGATTTGCTCTGCGAGGGCGTCGATGGCCGCCTCGTCGTCCAGGTCGATGCCGCGATCGAGCGCGGCGAAGGTGACGGCGCGATACATGGCGCCCGTGTCGAGCTTGTTAAAGCCCAGCTGGCGGGCGATCTCCTTGGCGATGGTGGACTTGCCGGAACCGGCGGGGCCGTCGATGGCGACGATCATGCAATGCTTCCTTTCGATGGTTGACGTGCTGGTATGGTTCGCGGGCGTTGGGGCGCGGCGGGTTGCCTAGCCCGTGTAGCGCTCGCGGTAGGTGTTGCGCTTGGGTGCGGAGCCGTGGCTGCCGTGGTGACGCGTGCGGGTCGCGGTGTTGGTCGCCGGCGCGGCGCCGCGCTTGGAGCTGGCCTGCTTGGGCGGAATACCGCCGGCCTTGAGGATCTGCACCTCGCGATCGGTGAGCTCGCGCCACGAGCCCTTGGCCACGTCCTTGAGCTCCAGGCCAGCAAAGTTGCAGCGGTGCAGACGAATCACCGGGTGGTGAATCTTGCTCAGCATGCGCTTGACCTGGTTCTTGCGGCCTTCGCGGATGATGACCTCCACGGCGGTGGTGCCGGGCTTGACGCCCTGGGGAGCTACGGCCTCGGCCTCGCGCGCGTTAATGATTCGGCAGATCGCCGGCTGGCATAGGCCGTCGTCGAGCTCGATGCCACGGCGGAGCGGTTCCAAGTCGCGATCGGTCAAGTGCCCGTCCACGAGCGCCTGATAGGTCTTGTAGACGTGCTTACTCGGGTGCAGCAGGTCCTGTGACAGGTCGCCGTCGGTGGTAAAGAGCAAAAGGCCCGTGGTGTCGCGGTCCAGGCGGCCCACCGGGAACAGTCCCGGAAAGCGGTCGCGGGGGACCAGGTCGGCCACGCAAGGGCGCTCCTGCGGGTCGCTCATGGTGGTGAGGTAGCCGGTCGGCTTGTAAAGCATCAGGTACACGGCGCCCTGGTTGAGCTTGACGGGCATGCCGTCGACCTCGATGTGGTCGCGGTCGACATCGACCTTGGTGCCCAGCTCGGTCGCGACCTGGCCGTTGACGGTCACGCGGCCGGCGGTCATCAGGTCCTCCGAGCCGCGGCGGCTCGCCACGCCCGCACGCGCCAAAAAGCGCTGCAGGCGCATGGTGTGCGGATAGACGGGCTGGGCGTCGGTTACGGGTACTGCGTTGCCCATGGCGCGCGTCTCCCCTACTTCGTTAGTCCTCGTCATGCAAATCCTCCGAGGTCACGTCGACGACCAGAGTCTCCAAGTCCTCGACTGCCTCAACATCTTCAACATCGGTATCGAGCAGTTCGCGCTCTTCGTCTAGGTCCTCGGCCTGCTCCTCGAGCGTGGACTGAATACTGCGGCCGCTCAGGCGCTCGCGGATAAACTGGCGCGACTGCTCGTCGGGGGCAAACTGCTCCAGATCGGGCAGGTCGCGGGTGGAACGCAGGCCGAACTTTTCCAAGAAGGCGTTGGTCGTGCCGTAGATGATGGCCTGACCGCGCTGGGGGTCGCGGCCGAGCTCGCGCACCAGACCCTTGTCGACGAGCGACGCGATGACGCCGTCAGAATTGACGCCACGGATGCCCTTGACTACCTCGCGCGTCACGGGTTGGTGGTATGCGATGACGGCCAAGGTTTCGAGCGCCGCCTGCGACAGCTTTTGCGTGTCCCAGCTCAACACATAGGCCTCGACCACGTCGTGGTAGGCGGGGTGCGTAAACAGGCGCCAGCCGCCGGCGACCTCGCGCAGCTGAAAGCCGCGGTTGGCCTCCTCGTACTCAACCTTGAGCTCGGCGAGCAGCGATGCGCATTCGCCGGGGGCGATATCCAGTGCGCCGGCCAGCGCGGGCGCACTCACCGGGTCGCTCGACACCAGCAGCAGCGCCTCGAGGGCGCCTTTGAGGCTGTTTGCCTCCAGCGTGGAAAGGGTTGACATGGTTGCGGCTCCTATTCGGTGAGCTCGGGGCCCTCGCCGGGCACGTATGCCTCGGCGCCCTCGATTCGGTTGATGCAGATGGTTCCAAAGATCTCGTCCTGGCTCAGCGTGAGCGAGCCGCGCTTGGCGAGCTCCAGCATGGCCAGGAAGGTGACGACGAGCTGCTCGGTGGTGGCATCGCCGTCCAGTAGCTCGCGGAAGGTGCAGGTTTGGTGCGCCATGGTAAAGCGGTCGACTGAGGCTACGGTCAGGTCGAGCGGCACGCGATGCGGCGCCACGTGCTCGGCCTCCAGCAGGAAGGTCTGGCGCTTGCCGTCCAGGTCGGCACAGATGACGGCGAGGCCGCGCAGGGTGATGCCGGCCAGATAGTCGGGCATTAGGCCCAAAAACTCCGGGTCGGGACCGGCCACACGCGGGTGCATGCGGCTTTCGGCCTGCATGCGGGCACCGAGGGCCGCCGCCGCGCCCTTAAACTGCTTGTAGGCAATCAGGCGCTGGATCAGGACCTCGCGCAGAGCGTCGCCGTCGAGCGTGCTGAGCTCCTCGAGGTCTTCGTCGAGCTCGTCATCGTCGTCATCGGCTTTGCACGGGGTTTCCTGAGGCACCAGCGAGGCTGCTTTGATGTCCAAAAGGGTTGCCGCGACCAGCAAAAAGTCGCTCGCCACGTCCAGGTCCAGCGCCTCGATGCGCTCGGCCTCGGCAAGGTACTGCTCGGCCACCTCGCTGATGGAGATGGCGCCGATATCTACTTTTTGGCGGGTTACCAGCTGCAGCAGCAGGTCGAACGGTCCGCTGTAGACCTGCGTCGACACGCGATACGACATCTTCGACCTCCTTTGACGGCGCCTTCGCGGCGCGGTTTGGGTGCATGTTACGACCGTTATGCACGGTCGACCTGTAAGTTTACCTTAGATGCCGGCGATTGCGAAGTTGAGCAGCTGCTCAGCGAGCGGATACACGGTAACGTCGAAATAGCGGCCGATCACGTCGATGCCGGTCCACATGGGCAGCAGGTACAGCACTAGGATGAGGATGGGCATAGCGTATTGCTGCAGACGATAATAGTTGTTAAGAGCCTTGCCTTTAAGGAACGGCACAATGATCGACGAGCCGTCGAGCGGCGGGATCGGGATGAGGTTGAAGAACGCGAGTGACAGGTTGACCACGATAAACGTGGCGCCGAAGTTCATGATCTGTGATGCAACGGCAAAGGACATGCTGGTGTATAGGTTGCCGTATGCCGCGTGCATGAGGACCGCGGCAAGGCACGCGAGGGCGATGTTCGATGCGGGGCCGGCCGCACTCACCAGGACCTCGTCGCGTTTGGGGTGCTTGAGGTTGTTGAGGTAGACGGGCACGGGTTTGGCAAAGGCGAATACAGGACCGCCGGCGGCAAGCATAAGCAGCGGCAGGATGATGGTGCCAAACGGGTCGATATGGTTGAGCGGGTTGAGCGAGACGCGTCCGCGCGAACGGGCCGTCTTATCGCCGAGTGCCCAGGCTGCGGCGGCGTGCGCGCTCTCGTGGATGACGATGCCCACAATGACGGCGACGGCACTCGCGAGCAGGTTCATGATATAGCTGCTGGACATGGCGCTCCCCTAGCGGACGCGGCGCGAGGCGCGCGTGAGCAAGTAGTCGGCGACAAACAGAATGACGGCCACGATTGCGTAATCCAGGCGGAACACGCCGCCAAAGGGAGAGGTGATGACGCCGTAGCCGGCGATGGCGCTTGGCAGCGCGCGCGAAAGCTCAACGACAAAGCCCACGATCTGCAGCTTGGCGGTGAGGCCGCTAAAACACAGCAGCACGGTCATCGCGCTCATAAAGATGCCGGAGATGCGGCACGCGATGGCGATGATGCTCATCGCCACGGCAGCGGCCTTACGAGAGTTCACGCGCGGTCTCCTCTTCGATCTGGGTGGAAAGCTCCAGCCATTCGTCCTCGAGCTTGGGCAGCTCCTGCTTAAGGCCGTTATATTCCCCCAGCGCGGCGTTGAACTTATCCTGATCGGCATAAAGCTCTTCGCTTGCCATCAATTCCATAAGCTCGTCATAGCGGGCACGCTTTTTGTCAAGCTCTGCCTCGATCTTCTTGAGCTGGTTGCGCACGCCCTTGAGTTTTTTGTTGAGCGCAGCGCGGGCCTGGGCCTCGGCACGCTTTTGCTCCTTGGTCTTTTTGCCCTCGGCCGGCTTGGGAGCCGCGGCGTGGACACTGGCCTGGGCGGCGCTGGCGGACTTGGCTGCGGGCGGTGCGCTCTCCCCTGCCGCCTCGGCGGCGGCGCGGGCGGCGAGGTCCTCGCGCTTGTAGAGGTAGTAGTCGTAGTCGCCGTCGTAGACCGTAACCTTGCCGTCGCGAATGTCGATCACGCGGTTGGCCACGGCGCGGACCAGATGCTCGTCGTGGCTGATCAGCACGATGGTGCCGGGGAAGTTTTGCAGGGCGTTCTCGAGCATGTCCACCGAGTCGATGTCCAGGTGGTTGGTGGGCTCGTCCAGACACAGGAGCGCCTCGGGCGCCACGAGCATCTTTGCCAGGGCCAGACGCGCCTTTTCGCCGCCGGAGAGGACGCGGACCTGCTTTTCGATGGAGTCGTTGTCGCTAAAGAGGAAGGCGCCCAGCAGACTGCGCTGTTGCGGCACGGTCCACTTGGGCGTGACGGTGTCGATCTCTTGCAGGACGGTGTTGGACTCGGTCATGCCTTCTAGCGCGTGCTGGGCGTAGTAGGCCACGCCCACGTTGGTGCCCAGGTCGCGGGTGCCGGTGGTGGGTGGCTCCAGGCCGGCGAGGATCTTCATGAGGGTAGACTTGCCGGCGCCGTTGGGGCCGACGAGCGCCACATGCTCGCCGCGGTAGAGCTTGAGGTCGATGTCGCTGTAGATGTGCTTTTTGCCGTAGGACTTGGAGACGCCCTCCAGGCCCACGACCATGTCGCCGGAGCGCGGCGGATCGGGGAACTTAAAGTCGATGTGCTTGTGGCCCTCGGGCAGGATGACGAGCTCCTTTTTGATCTGCTCGATCTTTCGGATGCGCTCCTGCGCCTGGGCGGCCTTGGTGGGCTTATAGCGGAATTTGTCAACGAAGACCTGCATGTGGGCGATGTCGCGCTCCTGGGCGGCTCGCTTGGCGCGCATCTGTTCCAGGTTGTCCTCGCGCTGCTTGAGGTAGCTGCTGTAGTTGCCGGTGTAGGTGGTCACGCGACGGTTTTCGAGAGCGGCGACGTGGTCGACGCAGGCGTCCATGAAGGCACGGTCGTGACTGACGATGAGGACGGCGCCGTCGTAGTTGGCGATAAAGCCGCGCAGCCACTGGACGCTTTCGAGGTCCAGGTGGTTAGTAGGCTCGTCCAGAAGTAGCAGGTCGGGGTGGCGCAGGAAGAGCTTGGCAAGCGCGATGCGCATCTGCCAGCCGCCCGAGAACTCGGAGCACGGGCGCTCAAAGTCGGTGACCTTAAAGCCCAGGCCGGACAGGATTTTGCGGGCGTTGCTCTCGAGCTCGTAGCCGCCCAGGTGCTCAAAGCGGTCCTGGACCTGGCCGTACTCGTTGAGGAGTGCGTCGACATCCTTCCCCTGTTCGGAGAGCTCGGTGATCTGGGCCTGCAGCTCGTTGGCGCGCTTCCCCATGCGGCGGATTTCCTTGGCAGCGGCCATGACCTCGGCGAGGATGGTGGTGTCCTTGTGCTCCAGATTGGTTTCCTGCTCGAGGTAGCCCACCTGGCAGTCCTTGGCGTACTGGACCTGGCCAGAGTCGGGGCTATCGATGCCCATGATGATTTTGAGCATGGTGGTTTTGCCGGCGCCGTTGGGTCCCACGAGCGCGAAGCGCTCGCCGGGGTTGATCTGGAAGGACGCGCCGCTAAAGAGGACGCGCGCGCCGAAGCTTTTTTCGATCTTGTCGACCAGGAGGATCATGGTGCCGCCTTTGACCTTGTGTGCCTATATGAAAAAAGGCCCCAACTTGCGTTGGAGCCTCATTCAATGCTCGGGTGGAGACGAGGGGGATCGAACCCCTGACCTCTTGACTGCCA
>DBFWCI010000014.1:0-1716 GCA_048485235.1 Collinsella sp. | reverse complement strand
ATATGTTATAATAAAGGCATGGAAAAAGCTATATTTAATATAAATAAAAATCAGCTTTCATATGGTAGAGGATATGTATATTCGCTGCAGTATCATCTGGTCTGGTGTACGAAATACAGGAAGAAAGTTAAAAGACGGGATCGACCTGGAATGCAAAAAGATGCTGCAGGATCTGGCAGAAGAGTATCGGTTTCAGATCCTGGCAATAGAAGTCATGCCGGACCATATCCACATGCTTGTGGATTATCGGCCGCAGTTTTATATTTCAGATATGATCAAGATCATGAAAGGGAATCTTGCACGTCAGATGTTCCTTTTACATCCGGAGCTGAAAAAAGAACTGTGGGGAGGACATTTGTGGAACCCGTCTTATTGTGCCGTTACAGTCAGTGACCGGAGCCGTGAGCAGGTATCTGCCTATATCGAAGGCCAGAAGGAAAAAGAAAAGAGACAGCCCTGAGTACAGGGATCATTCCGGAAACGTTTGTTTTTGCGGGAAAGGTGGAAGAAGATGCGGACAGTATCCAGCTATGGTGTGGAGATACGAAAACAGAATATACCGGTCCGTCAGACCATGGAGATCTATCGTCAGGCAGTCGGTTACCTGACAGAGATCTACGCACAGGTCTGGGAAGAACTGAGGAAGATCCCGGAGACAAAAAAGCGTTTTAATACCGCAGAGCATATGGTACACATGACGAAGAAAAACACAGCCCGGTTTGATTTTGACCTTCGTTTTCCGAAGATGCCGTCTTACCTCCGTAGGTCCGCGATCCAGCATGCGCTTGGAAGTGTATCTTCGTATGAGACCCGGCTGGGGCAGTGGGAAGAGACCGGAGTGCTGTCCGGAAGGCCGAAACTTACCTGCAGGAACCATGCCATGCCGGTCTTTTACCGGGATGTGATGTACCGCGAAGGAGCAGAAGGAACAGATGAAGCATATCTGAAACTGTACGACGGGCATGACTGGAAATGGTTCCGTGTATATTTAAAACGTACCGATATGGAATATCTTCGCAGGAACTGGAAAGGAAAGAAGGCATCGGCCCCTGCGTTGGAAAAGAGACACCGCCGGTATTTTCTTCGTTTTTCCTATACAGAAGAAGTAACACTGACGAAAACACCGGTAAAAGAACAGATCATCTGCAGTGTGGATCTGGGGATCAATACCGATGCGGTCTGTACCATCATGTGCTCAGACGGAACTGTCCTGGGAAGAAGATTCATAGATCATCCCAGTGAAAAAGACCGGATGTACCGCACACTGGGACGGATCCGCAGATCCCAGAGGGAACATGGCTCTGCGCAGACACAGGGAAGATGGGCATATACGAAACGTCTGAACACAGAACTGGGTAAAAAGACTGCAGGTGCGATTGTAAGATATGCGGAAGAAAACCATGCAGATGTGATCGTGTTCGAGTATCTGGAGATGCAGGGGAAGATATCGGGAAAGAAAAAACAGAAACTGCACCTGTGGAGAAAGCGGGATATCCAAAGACGTTGTGAACATCAGGCACACAGGAAAGAGATGCGGATATCCCGGATCTGTGCATGGAATACCAGCAGACTGGCTTATGATGGTTCCGGGGCGGTAACACGTGACCGGGAAAATCACAGCCTCTGTACTTTTCAGACAGGAAAACGATATAATTGTGACCTGTCAGCATCCTATAATATAGGAGCTAGATATTTTATAAGGGAACTTTTAAAACC
>DBFWCI010000013.1:0-8627 GCA_048485235.1 Collinsella sp. | reverse complement strand
TCTACGCCCGCAACACCGTCACCAACGACGTGCTGTACAAGGAGGGCCTGGACCTTCTCGTCGTGCCCTCCGCCGAGCTCTCCCGCGGCCGCGGCGGCCCGCGCTGCATGAGCATGCCCTTCTGGCGCGAGGACCTCTAAGTCTTTCCGTTTCCGGTGCGGTCCCCCTACAACCGCACCGGCTTCGCCCGTTAAACGGGCACCACTAATACTTACGTAATTCATTTCTTCGAAAGGAATCAAACCATGGGTGTTAACCTCTCCGGCCGTAGCTTCCTCAAGCTTCTCGACCTCACCACCGAGGAGATCGAGTACCTGCTCAAGCTCTCCAAGAACTTCAAGGATATGAAGCGCGCTGGCGTTCCGCACCGCTATCTCGAGGGCAAGAACATCGTTCTGCTCTTCCAGAAGACCTCTACTCGTACCCGCTGCGCCTTCGAGGTCGGCGGCATGGATCTGGGCATGGGCGTCACCTACCTCGATCCGGGTTCGTCGCAGATGGGCAAGAAGGAGTCCATCGAGGACACCGCCCGCGTTCTCGGCCGCATGTATGACGGCATCGAGTTCCGTGGCTTTGCCCAGGATGACGTCGAGGAGCTCGCTGCTAAGTCCGGCGTGCCCGTGTGGAACGGCCTGACCACTGAGTGGCATCCCACCCAGATGCTCGCCGACATCCTGACCGTCCAGGAGAACTTCAACTACGACATCAAGGGCAAGACCCTCGTCTTCATGGGCGACTGCAAGAACAACGTCGCTCGCTCCCTCATGGTTGTCTGCTCCAAGCTCGGCATGAACTTCGTGGCCTGCGGCCCCGAGGAGTGCATGCCCGCTGACGACGTCATCGAGGCCTGCAAGCCCATCGCCGAGGCTAACGGCTGCACCATCAAGCTGACCACCGACGTCAAGGACGGCGTCACCGGTGCCGACGTTATCTACACCGACGTGTGGGTCTCCATGGGCGAGCCCGACGAGGTCTGGGCCGAGCGCATCGCTCAGCTCACCCCGTATCGTGTCACCTCCGAGGTCATGGCTATGGCCAACCCGGGTGCCATCTTCCTGCACTGCCTGCCCAGCTTCCACGACACCAACACCACCATTGGCGCCGAGAAGTGCGAGCAGTTCGGCATCACCGAGCAGGAGGTCACCGACGAGGTCTTCGAGAGCCCCGCTTCCAAGGTCTTCGACGAGGCCGAGAACCGCATGCACACCATCAAGGCTGTCATGTACGCCACGCTCAAGTAAGAGCATCTAGCATCTCGCTCGGGGTGTCTTGCTGCACACCCCGAGCAGTTTTATCTGGTAATAATCTCGCATCAAGCGGCAGGCACGGCACGGAAGAGCCGCTTCTGGCGAGATCAGTAAATGATTTATGAAGGGGGGATGAGAACTATGACTGAGACCGCTAAGAAAAAGCGCGGTATGCCTTCATCGTTCACCATTCTTCTTGCTCTGCTGGCAATTGTCGCAGTGATTACCGTTATCGTCTCCGGCACGTCCGGCGGCGCGGTTACTGCCGCCCGTCTGAGCGATTTCTGCACCGCCCCGATTAAGGGCTTCGCTGACGCTCTGCCCGTCTGCCTCTTCGTTATGATCCTGGGCGGCTTCCTCGGTATGATGACCGAGACCGGCGCCCTGGACAACGGCATCGCCGTTCTGGTGCAGAAGCTTAAGGGCAACGAGATTATGCTCATTCCCGTGCTGATGCTCATCTTCTCCCTCGGTGGTACCACCTATGGTATGTGCGAGGAGACCGTTCCCTTCTACGCCCTGCTCGCCGCTACCATGATGGCTGCTGGCTTCGACCCCATGGTCGGCGCTGCTACCGTCCTGCTCGGCGCTGGCTGCGGCTGCCTGGGCTCCACGGTTAACCCGTTCGCCGTCGGCGCTGCCGTCGACGCTCTGACCGGCGCTGGCATTGAGGTCAACCAGTCCATCATCATCGGCCTCGGTGCCGTCCTGTGGATTGTTACCACTGCCATGTCCATCTTCTTCGTCATGAGTTATGCCAAGAAGGTCAAGGCTGACAAGGGTTCCACCATTCTTTCGATGCAGGAGCTCAAGGACGCCGAAGAGGCTCACGGCAAGGCTGCTTCCGAGGTCCACAAGGAGGTCAAGCTCACCGGTCGTCAGAAGGGTGTTCTGATCGCCTTCGCCTTCACCTTCGTCGTCATGATCGTCGGCTTCATTCCGCTGGCCGACCTCAACGAGGGCGTCGCCAACTTCTTCGACGCTGGCGCTGTCTACGACGCCGACGGTAACGCCGTCGTCCAGGGCTGGTCTGCCCTGATCACCGGCCTGCCCATTGGCCAGTGGTACTTCGACGAGGCTTCCACCTGGTTCTTCCTCATGGCTGTCCTGATCGGTATCATCGGTGGCCTGTCCGAGAAGCAGATTGTGAACACCTTCATTACCGGCGCTGCCGACATGATGTCCGTTGTCCTCGTCATCGCTCTCGCCCGCGGTATCTCCGTCCTCATGGCTAACACCGGCCTCGACGTCTACGTCCTCGACGCCGCCGCCAATGCCCTGGCTGGCCTGTCCGGCGTGATCTTCGCTCCCATGAGCTTCCTGGTCTACTTCGGCCTGTCCTTCCTGATCCCCTCGACCTCCGGTATGGCCACCGTCTCCATGCCCATCATGGGACCGCTGGCTGTTAAGCTCGGCTTCTCGCCCGAGGTCATGGTCATGATCTTCTCCGCCGCCATCGGTGTCGTGAACCTGTTCACCCCGACCTCCGGCGCCATCATGGGCGGTCTCGCCCTGGCCAAGATCGAGTGGACGACCTGGCTCAAGTTTGCCCTTAAGCTCATCGTCGCGCTCTCCGTCGTCTGCGCCATCATCCTGACCGTCGCCTGCGTGTTGCTCTAAGTACCCAACGGGTACCCCACGGAAACCTTGACGATCCTGTAAAGGATCACCTGGTCATCGTCTGTCCGGTGGGGTAAACCCACCGGTAGACTCCTACCTTTAGCCCCCTCCCGTTCCGTGCGCGGGAGGGGGCGCTCTCATGTTGCGCGGTTCTACGAACCGCGCAACCAGTCGACGCTGCGCGCCGCCCAGAACGACAATTTGTCATTCAAAAGGCAAGGCATGACCAGAAGGTCTATGCCTTGCCTTTTTCATGCCAACTTGTACGTCCTGGACGGCGCTCGCTGACTTATGCTCAACCTGCGGCGCTGCCATTGTTGCAGGCAGGAGGCAGCTTGCTCGTTCCGGTGCACGTTTGCTGGCTTTGGCTCTGCCTGTGACGTTTCCATTGTTGGTGCGGAGTGACTTGTTCCCTGCTCCAAATTAGCTACCCCGGGTCCCCGGTGGTTGCGGTGGGCGTGTTTGGTTGGTGCCTGTTGATGGTCTGGGTATCGGGGAGGGCGGGCTCCGTTATAATCGCCTAGAACATTAAATGGAAACGGGACGGGAGCCATACATGCGCCAGGGTTTCGACAACGCGAAGTATATCGAGCTGCAGGCCGCTCATATTAAGGAGCGCATCTCGCAGTTTGGCGGCAAACTCTATTTGGAGTTTGGCGGCAAGCTGTTTGACGATTATCACGCGAGCCGCGTGCTGCCGGGTTTTGAACCGGACAGCAAGTTCCGCATGCTCAAGAGCATTGCCGATGACGTTGAGGTCATCATCGCGATTAACGCGAACCACATCGAGAAGAATAAGGCCCGTGGCGACCTGGGCATTACCTATGACGAGGACGTTTTGCGCCTGGTCGACCTGTTCCGCGGCAATGGTTTTGCTGTCGCGGCCGTGGTCATCACCCAGTATGCAGGCCAGCCCGCCGCTGACGTCTTCCGTAATCGCCTAAACGCGCTCGGCATTCCCGCCAAGTTGCACTATCCCATCGAGGGGTATCCGCACGATGTCGATCTGATCGTGTCCGACGATGGCTACGGCAAGAACGAGTTTGTCGAGACCACGCGTCCGCTCGTCGTCGTGACGGCGCCCGGCCCTGGCTCGGGCAAGCTCGCCACTTGCCTCTCGCAGCTGTATCACGAGCATAAGCACGGTACCGCCGCCGGCTATGCCAAGTTTGAGACCTTCCCGGTCTGGAATCTTCCTCTGACGCATCCGGTCAATATCGCCTACGAGGCCGCCACGGCTGACCTCGACGACGCCAATATCATCGATTCGTTCCACCTTGAGGCCTACAACAAGACCACGGTCAACTACAACCGCGACGTCGAGGCCTTCCCGGTAGTCCGTGCCCTGATGGAAAAGATCCTGGGCAAGAGCCCCTACCAGAGCCCTACGGACATGGGCGTCAATATGGTCGGCTTTGCCATCACCGATGACGATGCCTGCCGCGACGCTTCCAAGATGGAGATCGTCCGCCGCTACTTTACCGCGGTCGAAAATGTGCGCCGTACCGGCGTGGGCGATGAGCAAGTCGATCGTCTCAAGATTATTATGAAGAAAGCCGGCATCGATAAGAACTACTCACCGGCGCGCTCGGCGGCCCTCACCAGGGAGCAGCTGACGGGTGGTCCCGTGGGTGCCATGGTCATGCCCGATGGCTCCGTGGTGACCGGTAAGACCTCCACGCGCCTGGGCGCCGCAAGTTCGCTCATTATGAACGCCCTCAAGCATGTCTCGGGCGTCGACCTTGAGCTCGAGGTCATTAGCGATGAGGCGATCGAGCCCATCAGCAAGCTCAAGACGCATTTTCTGGGCAGCAAAAACCCGCGCCTTCACACCGACGAGACGCTTATGGCGCTGTCGATCACCTCGGCCACGAGTGAGACGGCCGCTCGCGTCCTTTCGGGCCTGGAGCAGTTGCGCGGTTGCGATGCCTTCTTTAGCGTGATCATCTCGCCGACGGACGAGACGGTACTGCGCAAACTGGGTATCAACGTGTGCTGCGAGCCCAAGTTTGAGCGCCGCGGTTTCTTCCATCGCTAAGTTTGAAGCACCGCGGTAATTGCATTGCATTTTGGCCGTATCGGGTTAGCGCCCGGTACGGCTTTTTAATCAACAAAGCGCCTATTTCGGCGAAAAATAGCTGTTTACCTGCCTGGAAACAATTTGAGCGGTATACAATAACCGTAACTGTTTCATCCTTAGCGGGATGCCGCATGATGGATATTACCTGCCATCGTGAGGTGTGTCGGTCGCGCACGGCGCGTTAGATGCTCGTGCTCGGTTTGAGGAGGCTGCTATGGCGGGCAAGGGTCGTGCGAGTGTCAACGATATGAAGCGTGTCGAGGTGCTGGTGTTGATGGAGATCGACCAGCAAACTGAAGACAATGGCGGGCCGTATGGTTTCTCGCGCAAAACGCTTGCCGAGCGCGTGGGGGTTTCGCCGTATCGTGCCCGCGCCGCAATCGATCGCTTGGATTCCGAAGGCATGATCGATGTCGTCTCGCGTTATAGCGACGACGGCGGTCAGCTTGCAAATGGCATTTGCCTCACCGAACGTGGCGAATGGTATCTTGAGGGCGTCCGTACCGGCATGCTCGTTCAAGAAATGCTTGAGGACGCGGTTGCTGATCGATAGCAGCATGTAACCCTTGCCATAGCGACGCCGCCTGGGAAACCGGGCGGCGTTTTGTTTCAAGATTGAGAAATGCAATCGCACGCGAGAAAAATTGCGAACGGTCCGCGGCGCGAGTATTACAATGAAGACCCGTAAGATGTGGATAAACAACTTCTACGGGAAGCGCAGGTAACTCAATATGACCAAGCATGTGTTCGTAACCGGTGGCGTGGTTTCGTCCCTGGGCAAGGGTATCACCGCGGCCTCGCTGGGCCGTCTGCTCAAGTCGCGTGGCTACAAAGTAACGATGCAGAAAGCCGACCCGTATCTGAACGTCGACCCCGGTACCATGAGCCCCTTCCAGCATGGTGAGGTCTTCGTTACCGAGGACGGTTACGAGTCCGACCTGGACCTGGGTCATTACGAGCGCTTTATTGATGAGAACCTGACCCGCGATTCCAACTTTACGACCGGTGCCATCTACAAAAGCCTAATCGCCCGTGAGCGTCGCGGCGACTTTTTGGGCGGTACCGTGCAGGTGATTCCCCACGTCACCAATGCCATTAAGGACAAGTTCCGCCGCATCGAGGAGCAGACCGGCTCCGATGTAGTCATCACCGAGCTGGGCGGCACGATCGGCGACATCGAGTCCCAACCGTTTGTCGAGGCCATCCGTCAGTACCGCAAGGAGGCCGGCCCCGAGAACGTCTGCTACATCCACGTGTCGCTCGTTCCCTATATCGCCGCCGCCCACGAGGTCAAGACCAAGCCCACGCAGCATTCCGTCAAGGAGCTCCGCAGCTTTGGCATCCAGCCCGATATCATCGTGCTGCGCTCCGACCACCATATCGATGACGCTATCCGCGGAAAGATCGCAAGCTTCTGCGACGTCGACACCGATTGCGTCTTTACCAACGAGGACTGCGCGAGCATTTACGATGTTCCGCAGCTGCTTGCCGAGCAGGACTTTGACCTGCGCATTTGCGAGCGCCTGGGTCTGGACCCGCGTGAGCGCGACATGAGCGAGTGGAACGAGTTCCTGCGCAAACAGAATCACGCCAACCATCACGCCGACAAGGTGAAGATCGCCGTCGTGGGCAAGTACACGCAGCTGCCCGATGCGTACCTGTCGGTTATCGAGGCCCTGCACCATGCGGGCGTCTTCTACGATCGCCATGTGGACGTCCAGCTGGTCGACGGCGAGAGCCTCGACGAGCAGAATGTCTCCGAGGTTCTGGGCGACGCCTCGGGCATCCTGGTCCCCGGCGGCTTTGGCAAGCGCGCCCTGGAGGGCAAGATCCTCGCGGCCGAGTTTGCCCGTGAGCACAAGATTCCGTATCTGGGCATTTGCCTGGGTATGCAGGTGGCCGTGTGCGAATTTGCGCGCAATGTCGTCGGCCTTGCCGGCGCCAGCTCCTCTGAGTTCGATCCGGATGGCCCGTATAGTGTCATCGATCTGATGAGCTCGCAGGAGGACGTGACCGAGAAGGGCGGCACCATGCGCCTGGGCGCCTATCCGTGCAAGCTCGCCGCCGATACCCTTGCTCGCGAGGCATATGGCGAGGAACTCGTCTACGAGCGTCACCGTCACCGCTTTGAGTTCAACAACGCCTTCCGCGACCAGCTCGAGGACGCCGGTTTGGTTATCTCGGGTCTGTCGCCTGACGAGCGCCTGGTCGAGATGGTCGAGCTGCCGCGCGACGTGCATCCGTGGTATGTGGCAACCCAGGCTCATCCCGAGTTCAAGAGCCGCCCGACCAACCCGCAGCCGCTGTTCCGCGAGTTCGTACGCGCTTCGATCGGCCAGCACGAGGGTGTCGACCGTCTGCAGGTGACGCCCATGAACCTCGCTACGGACTAAGGGTGCCGGCGAATAAGGAACATACCGAAGCTACTCCCTCGTCGCTCGCCGTGGCGGCGGGGGAGTATCTCGATTACCTCGCGGTCGAGCGGGGTTTGGCGCGCAACACGATTGCGGCCTATCGTCGTGACCTGACGACGTACTGCGCCTATCTGGAGCGGGCGGGTATTGTGTCTTTTGAAGAGGTGACTCGTCAGGTCGTGGAGGGCTTTGTAGCCGACCGTCGCGATGGGGGCTATTCCGATGCCTCGGTGGAGCGTGCGCTTGCAGCCGTGAAGGGCCTGCATGCCTTTTTGGTGCGCGATGGGGCTGTAGCCCAAAATCCAACGGCGGCGTTGCGCCTGCCTAAAAAGGCTGAGCGTTTGCCGGAGTATCTATCGGTGGAGGATGTCTCGGCTCTGCTCGATCAAGACTTCCCCGAGGGCGAGATGGGCTTGCGCGACCATGCCATCTTGGAAGTGCTCTACGGATGCGGTTTGCGTGTGAGCGAGTTGGTGGGGCTCGATGTGGGCGATATCCATATTGACGATGGCTTTGTACTCGTTCGCGGTAAGGGCTCAAAGGAACGCCTGTCCCCGCTGGTGGGAAGCGCGGCGCGAGCTCTGATGCTCTATGTAACTGAGGGACGTTCTCGCTTGGCGGCCCATGCCCGCGGAACCGAGACCTCGGCGGTCTTTTTAAATAAGAACGGACGTCGCCTGTCGCGCCAGGCCGTGCATGCGATATGCGAGCGGTATGGGCGTCAGGTGGGGCTGGTGGGGCTCCATCCCCATACCTTGCGCCACTCCTTTGCCACCCACATGCTCGCGGGCGGTGCCGACCTGCGTGTGCTGCAGGAGATTTTGGGCCATGCCGATATTTCGACCACGCAGGTCTACACGCATGTCGACCGCACGCAACTGACCGAGGTCTATCTGGCGGCGCATCCGCTGGCGCATCGTTAACACATCGCTGGCCTGCATATTTATAGGTATTTGGGGACGGGCCCCAGATTGCTGCGGCGTGCTTTTGCGCGCGCATGGGCAATCTGGGGCCCGTCCCATTTTTCGCCAGACACCGACGCGGTGGTGGGCCGTGTGTGTCGTGGGTGGGGGAGTTTGGGGGCGATGTGAACGGCGTGTAAAGGGACGTAAAAATCGCCTCAAGGTCAACTTGAAGGTTGAGGTTCGCGGGCGTGGTTCTACAGGTGGCATCACGCCTTTGCTGCAAACACAACATATTGTGTTCTCGAACATATGCTCGGGGGTGTTTTACAACATATTGAGGGTGGAGTGGTGGGGCGGGGTG
>DBFWCI010000012.1:0-3407 GCA_048485235.1 Collinsella sp. | reverse complement strand
TACCTGCGGGAACGATAGGCAACCGGACACACATTCTGTCCGAGCGGTTAAAAGCGGGCACGGAATTTAAACGGCTGAAAAAGGGGCATCGACCTGCGCCGATGCCCCCAACATGGACACACATTTTGTCCTATAAGCCCAGGTTTATTTTGGCAGGTTTTTCCTGCGGCTTTATCTCTATAGCAAAAAGCGCCCCGCAACTGGCTCAATTCCAGTTGCGGGGCGATTGCGTTTGCCCAGATAAAACCGACCAAAATAAACCTGTCCCTTTCTGGCGGGTTAGTCCCAGAAGCCGTCTTGATCGTCCTCGGATTTGGGTCCGCGGTCGACATACATCTTATGGGTGCGCTTCTCCATTACAAAGGCAAGAATCGCAAACAGTAGGATGCCGCCGGCGAAAAGGATGGCAAAACCGGTGCGGGTGCCAAACAAAAAGGAAAAAACTGCGTCCATTGGGTGCCTTCTTGCGTAGTTGAGTTGGGTCGTAAACGCTCATAAGTATATACTTGCCCATACATGTACAAGGTTGCAACCTAAATGGAATGTATATCGCCGGAGGATCTAATGCTTGATATCAAGTTTGTTCGCGAGAACCCCGATGCCATCGATACCGCCATGGCAAATCGCCAGACGTCTTGGGATCGCGAGAAGTTCTTTGAACTCGACGACGAGCGCCGTGCCGTCATCACCGAGGTCGAGGAGCTCCAGGCCACGCGTAACGCCGAGTCCAAGAAGATTGGCGCCCTGATGAAGGAGGGCAAGAAGGACGAGGCCGAGGCCGCCAAGGAGGCCGTGCGTGCCGTCAACGAGAAGATTGACGGTCTGGCCGAGCGCCGTACCGCTCTTGAGCAGGAGCAGTACGACTTCATGTCTCACCTGCCCAACATTCCGTGCGAGGCTACCCCGTACGGTAAGGACGAGGACGAGAACATCGAGCGTCGCCGCTGGGGCACTCCGCGCGAGTTCGACTTCGACTTTAAGCCGCACTGGGATCTGGGCACCGATCTGGACATCCTCGACTTCGAGCGTGGCAACAAGCTCTCCGGCAGCCGCTTCACCGTTCTCGGTGGCGCCGGCGCCCGTCTTGAGCGCGCCCTCATCAACTTCTTCCTGGACACGCACACCAGCCGTGGCTTTAAGGAGTGGTGGCCGCCCATCGTCGTCAAGCGTCAGACCATGTTTGGCACGGGTCAGCTGCCCAAGTTCGAGGACGACGCCTATCACGTCTCGGGTGATAACTTCCTGATTCCCACCGCCGAGGTCGTGCTTACCAACCTGCACGCCGGCGAGGTTCTCGACGCCGACACCTTGCCGCGCCGCTACACCGCCTTCACCCCCTGCTTCCGCGAGGAGGCCGGCTCCGCTGGTCGCGACACCCGCGGCATCATCCGCCAGCACGAGTTCGACAAGGTCGAGATGGTCAAGTTTGCCAAGCCGGAGGAGTCCGACGAGGAGCTCGAGAGCATGACCGCCGAGGCCGAGTACCTGCTGCAGCAGCTGGGCCTTCCGTATCGCGTGATTAGCCTGTGCACCGGCGACCTGGGCTTCTCTGCCCGTCAGACCTACGACGTCGAGGTTTGGCTGCCGAGCTACAACGCCTACAAGGAGATCAGCTCCTGCTCCAACTGCGGTGACTTCCAGGCTCGCCGCGCCAACATCAAGTATCGCGACCCCGAGAACTTCAAGGGTTCGCGCTACCTGCACACCCTCAATGGTTCCGGCCTGCCGGCCGGCCGCACCATGGCCGCCATTCTGGAGAACTACCAGAACGCCGACGGCACCATCACGATTCCCGAGGTTCTGCGTCCTTACATGGGCGGCCTCGAGAAGATCGAGCCGGTCGCGTAACTTGCCTGCATAGGGGATATGCAAGGGCGCTCCTTCGGGGGCGCCCTATTTCGTGCGTAGGTCCATACCATGCCGTGCGGACAGCTCAATAGAAAACACACGAACAACTGTTCTGTATACAGCCATCTACCTGCTATGCTTTTGCTAAATAAGAGCGAGAGAAAGGGGACGCGATGGAGCTGTTTGATGATCGGGTGGTTTTGTTTGAGAGCGACGAGGGCGGGGAGTACCTGCTTGTAACGTGTGAGCCGTCTGGCATGGGCGGCCTGGTGGTTCGGCAGACGAGTGAGGGTCCGTTGACACAATGGTGCTTTGAGGAGTCGCCGCATGTGGTCGAGACCTTTGTGACGCACGAGGGACTTGTGGCGCTGGAGCACTTCTATGGAGTTGGGACTTCCAACCAGGTCGCGCGCATGCTGAGCATCTCGTTTGCCGATTATGATTGTGCCCAGCGGGTGAGATCGCTCCTGAGGGAACTTGATGCCAAATTTGACGTGATCGAAAAGCCAATCGATCGTACGGGGAACAGCGGTATATGCGGAGCAGCATGACAAAACTGCGTTCCACAAAAAAGTTTGAGATTGTGCTTGACTCCAATAAGCTAAAGTGGTTTTATATGTCTTGCGCTGCGGCGTTACCTCAGCTGGATAGAGGGTCTGACTACGAATCAGAACGTCATAGGTTCGAATCCTATACGCCGCACCAATTGAAATTGAAAGCCTCCGGCAACGGGGGCTTTTCTTTTACGTCGGCACTGCATGGATTCGAACCTCGGTCGAGGCGCGGGCGTAAAGAAAACGCGGAGCGTTTTTAGCCCGCGGGCGAGCGCGCCGGCAGGCGGGCGAAGCCGGTGCGGATCCGCGAAGCGGATGCGCGGAATTCTATACGCCGCACCAATTGAAATTGAAAGCCTCCGGCAACGGGGGCTTTTCTTTTACGTCGGCACTGCATGGATTCGAACCTCGGTCGAGGCGCGGGCGTCTCAATCATCACTTCGTAAAATTTTTCCAAATTGTCGCTTGACCCATCGAGGGGTCACGTGCATAATAATCCGTGCGTTGCGGCGTTACCTCAGCTGGATAGAGGGTCTGACTACGAATCAGAACGTCATAGGTTCGAATCCTATACGCCGCACCAATTGAGTTTTAAGCCTCCGGCAACGGGGGCTTTTCCTTTACGGGGCATTGCGGAGATTCGAACCTCGTTCGAGGCGCGAGCGTCAAGAAAACGCGGAGCGTTTTTAGCGAGCGGGCGAGTCCGCCGACAGGCGGGCGAAGCCGGTGCGGATCCGCGCAGCGGATGCGCGGAATCCTATACGCCGCACCAATTGAGTTTTAAGCCTCCGGAAACGGGGGCTTTTCTTATATCGCGATGCGTCGAAGATCGCATCAAGTGGTCAAAATGAGTAAAAATCAAATTGGTTGATTTCCGATCTCAGCCGAACACATTAGGCGGACAGGCCGTTCCCGCAGCTAGCCGAACGCCCCCGAGGCCCCATCCGGGCCCCGGGGGCGCCGTTTTCCCAGTTGAAGGAACGGTGGAGATGTGTTTCGATGGGT
>DBFWCI010000011.1:0-23621 GCA_048485235.1 Collinsella sp. | reverse complement strand
CGGGCCCTCTACGGGGCAGGGGCAGACGGCCATCCGGAGGCGCCCGATCGGCGGCCCCTCGGGGCTTGCCCGTATCGTAGGCAATGCGCCGAATGCTCGCCATCGAAATTTATCGGTGGCCCACTTCAGACTGTAATGGGTTGCTGATCTAAAGCCATATCAATCGCCCTCATATGACGAAAACGAATGTGAGCCCCGCTCCGTTGCTGTCGACGATGTCGTGCCTGTTGCTGAGTATGACCAGCCGATTTATGCTGGCCTCAAAGAGACTGGGCGTGTCGAGCGCGGTGGCGATAAGCCCTATCAAGTAGTCATTAACGGCGAGAACTACCATGCTCTTGAAACCTTGGCCTTTGCCTATGCAGGCAAAGTGGACTGCATATATATTGACCCGCCCTATAACACTGGCGCCCGCGACTGGAAATACAACAACGATTACGTCGACGGCTCCGATGCTTATCGCCACTCCAAGTGGCTCGCCTTCATGGAGCGCCGCCTCAAGCTCGCCAAGCAGCTGCTCAATCCCAACGATTCCGTACTCATCGTGACGATCGATGAGAAGGAGTACGCAAGGCTTGAGCTTCTTTTAGAGAGTGTTTTTCCCAACGCGACCGGTATTCAGACGGTTTCAATCACCATAAACAAGAACGGGGTCGCCCGCGGCAACCAGTTCAAGAGGGCTGACGAGTACGCTGTCTTCTGCTTTTTTGGTACCGCCACGCCGTGCCAAGTGGACCGCAGACTCTATTCCGTTGAGTTCGGAGAACTTGAGAAAAAAGTGGCTGATGACGCGTCGAGCAGCCGCTCCCAACGTAAAGTACGTTGGGAGCGGCTGCTGAGAGGCGGTTCCAATTCGGCGCGAAGTGATCGACCTAACCTCTTTTATCCAATCTACATCAACGAGAGAAGCCGAACCATAGAGGCGATTGGCGATAGCATTCCTCGTGAAATGGATTATCACGCGGTGCCGGGCGTTGATGGGCTGCGCGCAATTTGGCCCATCCGCCCTGATGGACGTGAAGCTACGTGGCATATGTCTCAACCCACGCTAAAACAGAAGCTGGACAAGGGTTTTGCCCGAGTAAGCACATATGATGAGAAGAACGATAGATACACGCTCCTTTATCTTGCCAATATTCAAGAAGACAGGCTTGCAAAAGGCGAGCTGAAAATCGTAGGCAGACGCGATGACGGGTCTGCGATTCTCGAGGCGGTTGGCGAGGCGACTGCAATACCAACAACAGTTTGGTCGGGAGCTCAATTCTCAGCTGGAGAATATGGAAGTCGATACATTAAGCGATTCCTAGGCCATCGGTCTTTCAGCTTCCCGAAGTCCCTTTATGCGACCGAGCTCTCAATTGCTTCCGTTGTCGCCGACAAGCCCGATGCCCTTATAGTCGACTTCTTCTCAGGGTCGGGCACCACGGCGCACGCCGTCATGCGCCTGAACCATCAGGACGGCGGGCGCAGGCACTCCATCAGCATCACGAACAACGAGGTCTCAGAGGAGGAATCCAAAAAGCTCACTAAGCGCGGTCTTCGCCAAGGCGACCCCGAATGGGAGGCACTGGGCATCTGCCAGTACGTTACCAAACCTCGCGTCACGGCGGCCATCACGGGCAAGACGCCCGAGGGCGATTCCATCAAGGGTGACTACAAGTTCACCGACGAGTTCCCCATGGCCGACGGCTTCGAGGAAAACGCCGTCTTCTTTGACCTCACCTACGAAGACCCAGACGCCGTCGAGCTGGGCGTGGCCTTCGAGGAGATCGCGCCCCTGCTCTGGCTGCGCGCTGGCTCGCGTGGCAGCATCATCAAGCACGAGCAGCCGGGCTTTGCCATGGCCGACGCCTACGCCGTCCTTTTCGACTTTGCTTCGGTCGGCGCTTTCATAGACGCCGTCAAGCAGAATGCCAGCATAGGGTGCGCCTATGTGATCACGGACGACACGGCTCGATACGCCTCCGTCAAGGCACAACTGCCTGGGCTCGACGTCGTCCGCCTGTACGAGAACTACCTGCAATCGTTCAAGATTGCCGCCGAGGATGCGGTGAGGTAAACATGAGAGTCGAACTTAAGGATTTCCAAGCCGGTGCGGTCGCGACCCTGGCGAACAAGTTGCAGTCGATGCGCCGACGCTACGAGCAGGACGGCGAGCTGTCCTCGATATGCCTCGCATCTCCCACGGGGTCGGGCAAAACGGTCATGTGCGCAGCGACGATCGAAGCGCTCTTCTTCGGAGACGACGATCTGAGCCTCATGCCCGACGAGAATGCCGTCGTTCTTTGGCTCTCGGATTCCCCGAGCCTGAACGAGCAGACGAGCGTGCGTTTCTCAAACGTGGCGGACAAGCTAGCAGACAGCATCCTTGACAGGCGCCACCTGGTCACAATTACCAACGACTTCGGAGCCGCGCACGACATTCTCGAGCCGCGCCACGTCTATTTCCTCAGTAAGGACCTACTCAGTAAGAACGGCCTGCTCACCAAGGGTAGTGAGGCCAACTCCGGCCGCGTGTTCTGGGACATCCTTGACCGCACCATCAGGGACCCGGAGCGTAACCTCTATCTGTTCATAGACGAGGCCCACCGCGGTCTGGGGGCCAATGCATCAAGTGAGCGCGGCACCGCGACGATTTACGCCAACCTAATTGATGGCCTGGATGGTCGTGCAGCGATGCCCGTTGTCGTTGGTGTCTCCGCCACGCCGCAGAGGTTCGAGGCAGCTATGGACCAGCGCGCCGATCGCGTGCGTATGCCAAAGGTCGCTGTGACCCCTCGCGAGGTCCAGGAGTCAGGTCTGCTCAAGGACATCATCGAGTTGCGCGTGCCAGAGAAGGACGACCCAGTCGAGCACCAGTACCTCACTATGGCGTGCGAGCGCTATGCCCTGGCCTGCCGCGAGTGGGGCGAGTACTGTGCCCGTGAGGGCGAGAGTCCCGTCAACCCGCTGCTGCTCATCCAAGCGGCGGACAACGTGAGCAGCTCGGCCCTGGCCGAGATGTGCGACCAGATCACGGGCTTGGTCCCCGGCCTTTCCGAGGCGATGTCGTTCGCCAACGTCTTCGGCGAGCATAAGGACATCGCGGCGGGAAAATACCTCATTCCCTATGTCGAGCCCGAGTTCGTTCAGGACACCTCGCGCATTCGCGTACTCTTCGCCAAGGAGGCTGTCTCCAACGGATGGGACTGCCCGCGAGCGGAGGTCATCTTCTCGCAGCGCAGGCGTTCGGACTCGACCTATATCGCACAGCTCGTGGGACGTATGGTACGCACCCCGCTCGCGCGGCGCATCGAATCCGATGACCTTTTGAACTCCGTCGCCTGCTACCTGCCCCAGTTCAATCCCGAGAGCACTCAGGACGTGGTCGACTACCTCATGGGCCGCAAGGACGACATGGGCGAGAGCTCCATCGGCAAGCAGAACATCGTTCTCAACCCCGTGACCATCACGGCGGCTGCGCCCAAGTCCGAAGCCGACTACCAACAGGAGCTCAAGGCGTACGAGGAGAACGAGAAGGCCATCGAGGCGGCGCGGCAGGCACAACCCGGCTACCAGGCGCCGCTTGCCGGCATCGCGATTCAGGAGCCGTTGGACATGCAGGGAACGCAGCCCTCGCTTGCCTCGGCGGTCAGCCCCGTCGACGTCCCGGCGCCAGAAGCGGAGCCGGCACCTCAGTCCGCAACGGGCAACTACGTTGCAGCGCCTGCCCCGCAGCAACCTGCGACACCTGAGCCAAGTTCCACACAGACCGAGCCGACCCAGCCCGTCTCGGTCGTAAAACCCGTGCCCATGGCAAAGCCCAAGCCGCCCACCAAGCGCGAGCAGTCTTTCACGCACCAGGAGTGGCAGGGCATCCGCACGGCCTTCGATTCCATCCCCGTCCAGCGCATTCCGAAGAAGGCTAGAAACGAATTCCAGAGCCTGGTTAAGACGGCGACCCTGCTCGTGGAGACCGGCCTCGACACTGGGGCCGCGGCAGACGTGAACAGACAGTTCGTCCAGAAGCTCTCGGGCTTCATCGTTGCCAACGAAGACGAGTACAACGAGGCCAAACACGACGTAGAGGTAGCCGAGACCGTCAAGATCACGCTCAACAAGCTCAACGAGACCGAGGACCAGGAGCAGGAGGAGGCCCGCACGGACGCAGAGGGCCTCAGGAAGGCCGCCCGCGATGCTGATATCCGCTTCACGAAGGAGTTCGCGCAGGCGTATCGCCGTGCCAACTTCAAAGAGCTGGGGCGCCCCGAGTGCGACCTGCGCCTTGCCGCAGCGGTGCGCACACGGGCCATCGTCGATGCGCTCGAGGGCTGGGCGGCTCAATGCCGAAAGGAATACTTCGATAAGGTCGATGGATCTGGCGATTATGACTACCTTAACGGCGCGGCAAAGCAGCGTTACGACGAACTGGCCCGTGAAACCGAAGGCAAGCGCCTAACAAAGATAGAGTGGCCCACGTCTGCCAGCACGTCGGACGACTTCGCTAAGTATCCGTGTCATATCGTGCAGAAAGAGGACGGCCTCTGCCCGCTCGACCTGAACCCAGCGGAAGACTATATCGTTAGGAACGAATTGGCAAAGAATCGCACGGTTGCCTTCTATCGCAATCCGTCGGGCAGCATGTCTGCCAAGGCGTTTTCGATTCCGTACATGTCTTCGGTGGGACGCAAGGCCCTGCATCCAGACTTCCTCTTCTTCGCGAAAGATGCAGAGGGCGTCATCAGGCCGTCCATCGTCGACCCGCATGGCGAGTTCCTCGGCGACACGCTGGCAAAGCTTAGGGGCTATGTGACCTATCTGCGCGATTATCCCGACGTGTTCAAGCAGGTACTCTTCGTCGGGGATATGGGCGAGGGCGTGTACAAGGTGCTCAACCTCTTGCGATCCGATGTGCAGGATGCCGTGATGGGCTACAGCGATGTCGACTGTAAGGCGCTCTTCTACGGCTCCTTCGCAAACGACTATCACTAGTATCGTCTGGATTTGCCCGGCGGGCGTCTCGGATCATATACCAGAACCGAATTAGCAAGGCTCACTAAGGCGGCCGTCCGTTAGGGGCGGCCGCCTCTCTTCAGTCTTGACCCATGATTTCCAACGTTTCGGTGGCATTCACGGTCATGACCTTGTATCCGTTACGCGGGTGGCACCTCCGCTACGCCGCGTCAAGGGGGCCCATGAGACCCCGCACAAACCTTCCGCTCCGCTCCGGTTGGTGGAGGTCGTCATGGACCTCCCTTGACCCGTCTTCGCTCCGGTGCGGCTTTGCAGGGAGCAAAGCCGACGACGACGCGCGGCGTCGCCATTCGGCTTTGCCCGCAGGGGCGAGATGTTGAGGGCAGGGTGCCCGGAACGGAGGAAGATATGCAGGAGCTGATGACGAGGAAGATTGCGGAGGGGCTACCGAGGCTCTATGAGCAAGACGGCGTGGAAGACCCCACGGTATACGTCCACTACTTCTCGTGCGTGAACGGATGGGACTGGTGGCTGCTCGAGTTCGATGGGACGGACGAGGCGTTCGGCCTCGTCGAGGGCTATGACGACGAGCTCGGCTACTTCAGCATCAAGGAGATGGAGGAGCTGAACCGCCAAATGGGGTTCGCCGCCGTCGAGCGCGACGAGTACTTCGAGCCGAAGCCGCTCAGCGCCGTCAGAGGGAGGTAGCTCCATGGAGATGGACGAGTTTGACGCCGTGGGCAGATTCGGCAAGTCCCCGGGCGGAGCCGTCGGGCTGACTGTCGTCGTCGAGTTTGAGTCGGGCGGCGAGGGCGGGGCGTTCGAGGTGGGCACTGCTCCGGAGGGGTCGCCCGAACTCGGGCGACTCGTCTCGGACGCACGCGACGAGGCCGACGCTATGGTGGAGGATGGGGGCGGATGGGCTGCCGTCCGCATCGGATTCGGCGACGTGGAGAGCATCGATTGCGAGAGCGGACGGACCGTGTACTTTGCCGGAGAGGGGTGAGGAGCATACAGAGAACGCGGGCATGCCATCGGCGTGCCCGCGCCAGCTTTTCCGGGGATGCCTCGCGCCATCCCCGAACCCCTGCGCGCCAAGGGGCGACGCCCCTTGGAACCTTGGCTAAGGTGTCTCAGGAGCTTGGAGGATACTGGGTCACGTGCGTCCGGTGGCATCAATAGATCTCAACATGATGCTTGGCCGCTGCGGTCTAGAATTCGACAACTTCCAGCTACTTCGTGGCACCGCAGGAAGAGCACTTATATCCAGTGGTCACGGTCTCGTCCCATGCCGCGCTCACCTGCACCTGCTCGTCATAGGCTGCTTTGTCGGTCACGGTCTCATAATAGCCCTGCTTCACGGTTACATAGGAAGAATGGTAGCCACCATGGTCATACGCATCGAGATGACCCCAAGGGTCAGACGTGATATCCGCACCGCACTGGTTGCAGATGTAGTGTTCCTCTGTCACTGCGTCATGCCACACCTGATGGGTCACCGCATCGTGGTGGACGGTCTTGTATTGCGCGTCGTGATGGACGGTCTTGGTCTGGGCAACCCAGTTGTGCTGATGCGCCGGGGTGTCATCCTTTTTCGATGAACTGCCTGAATTGGTGTTTGAGCCGGAGTTGCTGCTGTTGCCGCCACTTGGCTTGCTATCGGATTTTCCCTCGTCTTTCTTGGAGGATGAATTGCTCTTGTTTCCAGAATTATCGGAGCTGCCTGTGACCTTCCCATCATCCTTCTTGCCGTCGGAGGTCTCCGGTGCCTTGGCATCGGACTTGTCCTCCTTGGCGGTCTCCTGAGCCTTCTCGGTCTCTTTTTCGACGGCATCGGTATCGGCGTTCGGGTTCTTCTTGATGTTGTCCTCGAACTTCTTCACGACCTCGGCACCCTTGTCCCCGGTCAGGGTGGAATCGCCCTTCTTCACGGCTTCCGCAACGTCCTTGGCAATGGCTGTCAGGTCATCTTTCGTTACTTTGTCCGCATCCACCTTATCGAAAGTCACGCCTGTGGCAACTGTCTTGTCGGCTTTTCCGGCGGTAACCTTCTTCGATGGCACCTTATAGATGGAGCCGTCGGCGTTTACCGGTGAGATGAATGTGACGGTATAGGTACCGGACTCACCGACCTTCACGGTCACCTGCTTGTTCGCGGCGATAGCAGTGTAGAAGTCTACTTTCCCGTCCTCATCCTCGATATGGGCGATGACGGGCGTGGAGGTGTCCGCATCCCAGCCGCCAGCCTTCACCTCAAGGGAAAGCACCATGTCCTGCTCCTCATCGTCCTTTGACTGGGACACCGCAGGG
The DNA here is from genome assembly GCA_048485235.1 of Collinsella sp. Taxonomy (GTDB): domain Bacteria; phylum Actinomycetota; class Coriobacteriia; order Coriobacteriales; family Coriobacteriaceae; genus Collinsella. The sequence continues at coordinate 16,358 of DBFWCI010000011.1, read as the reverse complement.
GCGTTCGCTTTGCCCGTCCAATCCGCATGTGTGATGGCATATCCACCGCCGCCGATGAGAAGCGCCGCACAGAGGATTCCTGCACCAGCCGCGCAGACCTGCTTGCGGGAGAACTCGCGCCCGAAGAGCATGAGCGGCTTCCCCTCTTCCTTTTCCACTGCATCCCCGGAGACCATATCGTCCGTCACCTTCGGAATCTCCGTAACCACCATGGCTCCTTCCTGATTGCGATACTTCAATATTTGCATTGTATTTCAAATTGTCACTTATATAGGTGTGACTTATATAGGGTTGGCTTGAATCATTGACACCGAAGGATGGGAGGTGTCGATGACTCAGCTGGACCCCAAGATGCGCGTGGGGCTCCGCATCAAGGAGCTAAGGGCCGGGCTCGGCCTGAGCCAGGAGGCCTTCGCGTACTCCATCGAGATGTCGCGCACCTACTTCGCCGAAGTCGAGACCGGCAAGCGCAACGTCTCAATCGAGAATATCGAGCGCATCGCAGGCGGGCTCGGCGTTTCCCTGAGAGAGTTTTTCGATTCAGACCTGTTCGATGGATAGTTCGGCTGCCGGCTTCTGACGTCATTTTTTCGGCGCTGTGGTTCGAATGCTACGCGTCATTTTGGATTCGGTTTTCCGCCACGAAGCGGCGGTGCAGGATAAGGCTCCACTACGTTTCGCCGGAGGCGAACGGCGCAACTCGGCGAGCCGAGTTCGAAAGCGCAGGTAGATGCCTGCACCTAAAACGAAAAACGCCCGCACCCGCGTGTAGTGCGCGGGTGCGGGCGCGTAGTTGATTGAGGCGTTTCCGCTGGATATGGGCGATTACGCGGCTAGAAGCCCTCGGGAACGTATCCTGCGGCCGTTTTCGGCTTCGTCGGCGCTGTCGACGTGGCGTCGGGGGCGGTCGGGCCCCGCCAAACCTTCGGTGCCGTTTCGTTCCTGACCTTGCGGCGGGCGGTCGATTGCTCCATGAGTGTTCGTTCGGCATCGGGTGACGTCATTCCGAGTATGGGTCCCACGAAAGTCTCGGTAACGTCCCTGCTGGGAAAGGCCATCGGCACGCCGTCATGGATCACGAGAGCTCCCGTCTCGCGGCCGGTCCAACGCTGGAGCTCGTCGGGCGTGATGAGCGGCCTGCGCACGAGTCCCTCACTCGTGCCCGTCGAGCCGGTGCTCGTCCCCTTCGTTCGACTTGTGGACTGCGCGACCGCCGTGTAGGAGCCCATCGACTCCGAGAGCTTGCGTGCGGTGTCGAGGTTGGAGCAGGAGAGAACGACCTTGTCCTTGAGGAGGTCGAGTATCGTCTCGGCCTCTTCTCGGCTGTAGCCGGAGACGGACTGGAGCTGGAGGAGCGACCGACAGAACCAGAGAACATGGACGCCTTCCGAGCGCATCTCTCCCAGGTCCTGGACGATCCTCTCGTTGCGGCCGAGGGAGGCCGCCTCATCGAGGAGGAGGACGGTCCCGACGGGGCAGCGCCCGGCATGGCCTGCGGCGCAGGAGCGCAGCGCCGATAGCGCTTGGGAAACGAACGTCTGGACGAGTCGCTTGTAGTTGCCCGTTGCAGAGGATGATGAGATGAAGACCACAGTGGGCTCCTCGCCGATGCCCCCGAGGCCGCACTCGTCATCGTGGAGCATCCGAGCCACGTTGCCGTCGACGTACTCGGTGAGGCAGCTGCTCAAGGTCGAGACGATGCCGGGCCCGCCCCCGTGCTCTCCGTTGAGCCCGCCGAGGAAGGGGAGCGCGGGGTCTTCCGCGGGCAAAGACGCCGCCAGGGCGGCGATGCGGTCAAGCGGGCCCTGATCGCCCGACGGCGAGATCGCGGCAGCGACGGACATGACGGTCTTCTCGTCTTCCGGGATGGACGCGTCCTTGATGAGGGCGAGGGAGATGCCGACGAAGAGGTTCCGAGCGCCGTCGTAGAAGAACGGCTGGCCTTTCGACGGCGCGGGCACGATGCAGCGCGCGAGCTCACGCAGCTCCCGTGCGCAGCCGCCGGCCCCCTCCGCCCTAAAGGCCTCCTTTGCCCTCTCGAGCGGATCGAACCGAACCGAGGACGCGGGCGCGTCGAACATCACGTCGACGATGCGGTGAGTGCCCGTCTTCTCGAACACAGGCTCAAGAAAGGCCCTGAGCTCGCCCTTGATGTCATTGATGATGAGGGAGCGCCCCTGCTCGAAGTTTGCCATGGCAGACATTATGGCGACGCGGCGGCTCTTTCCCTCGCCGCTTTCGGCGAGGATACAGGCATGGACCGAGTCGATGAGCCTGACGCTCCTCCCGATCTCGCCCACGACCAACGTGCCGCCCGAGGGCTTGCCGCCTTCCTGCCACGATTCGCTCCGGCGCTTAAGCTCGCCGTGCGCCGAGATGAGCCTCGCGTCGCCGTGGATGGGCGCGCCGGGTGCGCGGCGCCCGCCGACCCAGGTCCCGTCGTGGAGCCAACGGGACCAGTCGAGATGGTTCCAGATGCCGGCAGTCATTGAGACAGTGAGGGTTGCCGCGCATCCCACGAGGAAAGCATCGTCCTGGATCAGCTCCGGCAGGACTTCGAACGGGTTTTGGAACATGACATCGGGGAGTTCGGGCGCGGCGGCCGTCCCGAAGCTTGTGAGCGTCGCGGCGATGCCGATGACCCATGCTTCCAGCCAGCGCCATGCAGCCGGCAGCAGGACGAGCGCGATTGCGGTCCCAGCGGCCGTGCCGGCGGCGACACAGCGCTTGAGATGCGCGCCCTCGTCGACGTTGAAGCTCTTCTGCTTGCTCATAGAATCATTCCCTTCACTATGGTTTTCGCGGGGTCGAGCACGATGCCCGCCGCATCGCCCCTGATCGCGGCCGATGCAGCGGCCGTGAGCGCCCTTGCGAGCGCGCGCTCGGCTTTCTGGCCGACCTCATCTGACGGGTCCTTCTTGCTTCTGGGGTTCTCCGTTGCGAACGCGAGCGCTTTGGCAAGGGCTCTGCCCACAGCAAAGGGGGCTTTTGCCATGGAAAGTGTGTAGGACGGGCATGACCGGAGGCACCTCTCCGGGATGGGCCTGCGCTCGCGCACGGCTTCACGTGCCCTCTCCAGGTCTTTACCGGCGACGCAGGCGCGGACCTCGCCGACGAGCGGTCTCATGCGCCTGCGCTCCGTTGCGGGCCCGTCGTCCGGCCTTGCGGACCTTAACGGTTCCCTTTCGGGGTCCGTTGCCCGGTCGGGTGCGATGACCCTCAGCAGGGCGTTGCCCTGGCGCGCGCGTAGCTCGTGCATGGCGTCGTTCACGTAGCGGTCCCGCGCAACGCCTTCGAGCCCCTTAAGGTCGGCGCAGCGCTCCACGGACTTGCGGTAAGCTGCGCCCGCCCCCTTGATTTCAGGGTGTCTCGACCCTGCTTCCGCGATTGCGGCATCGACGGCCTTGGCGACATCTGGGTGCCAGCGGCGGAGGTGCGCGTAGGAGATGCGGCCGTCCGCAGGCAGGGTGACGCCAATCTCGTCGGCGGGGATATGACGGACGGCGTCGACCGCCCGCGACCTCGCGAGGTCGCGGGCCTCGTGCTCGGCCGCGAGCGCCGGGGCCAGGGCCGCGTCGGTGAGCGCCCCTCTTGCCCGGTCGAGCCTGTTGCGGGCCATGAGCGAATCGAACGAGCCATCGGACGACCAAGCAATAACGTGCACGTGCTTGGAGTTCGGGTGGTTCTCGTGCTCGGCGGCTACCCAACGGACGCTGGACTCGGGGATGTCCATTGCCTCGGCAAGCGCCGGCGTGAGGTTTCGGCGGCAGAAGCGCTGCCAGTCCTCCTTGCACGCGAGGTCGAGCTCGCACGCCTCGTCCCTGCGGACGCTGAGCACAACGGTGGCAATCGCGCCGTCGGCCTTTTCGAGCTCCCTGCGGGCCGTGCGGAGCTGGACGGCCCCGTCCTGGGCGAAGAGCGCGGTCGACCCGGGCCTCTCGGCGCAGTAGCCGACGATTCCCATCCTCTCGGCGAGCTCGGAGCGCCTGAGGTCGTCGACGGTGGCGGATTTGTCGGCCCCCTCGCGCGTGGCGACGTACTCGACGTTGTTGGTGATGACGGCGGAACGCCCGCGCGACCCGGAGAGGTGCACGCGGGCGTTCACGACGAGGCTGCTACGACTTGCCATCTGAAAGGCGCTCCCTCGCCTCCGAGAGCGTCATGCCGCGCTGCATGAGGCCGGCCTGCTTGTCGTAGGCGGCGTAGATGTCCGATGCGCTCACGCCGTCCAGGCCATTGAACGTGCCCTTCTCGATCTCGACGGAGGCGATTGCCGCGACGATCGAGGCACGCGTGGCGCGGTGCACGACGCGCGCGATGCGGTCCTCCTGCTCGGCGTTGCGCTCGCCGAGCGTGCGGTCGAGCTGCTCGAGCAGCGGCTGCATCACGCCGCGCAGGTAGCCGCCGAGCTCGGTGGAGTAGAGCGCCAGGCCGTCGGAGGCGAGCCCGCCCGCGATGAGCTCGCGGGCGGCCGCGCTGTCGGTCAGGCCCTTGGAGACGCCGTAGGCGTGCAGGCGGCGGTAGTCATCGGGGGAGAGCCGGAGGCTCATGACCTTGGCGCTCTTACTCATCGAGGGCCTCGATGATTTCGCTAAGGCAGCATTCCAGCTCGGTGCGGGAGACCTGGTCGTCAGGCCAGCCAACGCCCATCTCCACGATGTCGGCGAGTGCGCGGAACGTGTACGTGTAGTTTCCCAGCGCGCTCCAGTTGTCGAGGACGACGTCGAAGAACGAATCGACGTAGACGCCGCAGCCTGCCGCGGCAAGGCTTCCCTCGAGGAAACGGGCCTCGTCGCTTCGGGCGCCCGGTGTTGCGGCGAGCTTGTTTCCCACGGAGTTCCAGCAGTCGAGCGCGTGGAAGCGGATCAGCTTCTCGGGGTCGACGACTAATCCCTTGCCATGTTTGGCGGCGAGCTCGACGAGGGGGAGGGGCGTGCACTTATGGCTCTCGCTGCCCGCGAGCGCCGCTTCCTCGCGCAGGATGTCGACGATGGTTTCCTGGCAAACGTTCGCGGGCTTGTGGGTGAAGGTGTCCTTAATCATTGGGGTTCTCCTTTTCCTTGGGTTGTTTTCCGTCAGTGCGTCCCGTTCCTTTCGGGCGGCCGAGGTTCTTGATGAGCGTGTCTTGGGTTTCCACGGGCGATTCTTCGGGAGCGAAGGAACCGGCGAACGATGAGAGTGCCTCGAGGGACTCGAGGAGTTCATCGGGTATCTCGGCAGGGTTCCTGATGCGCCTTAGCTCGGCAACGATGAGGCCGATCTGCTCCTTCAGGGACTTCCTCATCCTCACCGTCGCGTTCACTGTGAAGTTGGACTCGAGGAGGCATTTTGTGATGTAGTCCTGCTTCGAGAGGCCGCTTAGGGCGACCTTGAGGTCGAGCTGATCGGCCTCTTCAGGGGAGATGCGGAAGGCGACTGTCTTGCAACGGCGCCTTCCCTTATGGTCCACGATTGGCCTACTCATGCCTGCCCACCTCGTTCAGGGCGTCAACCAGGCTCCTCTGAGTCGAGGGGAACAGGTGGGAGTAGTTTTCCGTGATCTCCGCCGACTCATGCCCCATGCGGTCGGCGATGGCGTTCGCCGAGAATCCCAGGTTGATCAGGAGGCTGACGTGCGAGTGGCGGATGTCGTGGATGCGGATGCGCTTGACGCCGGTCGAGGCGCACCCGCGCCTCATCTCCGCGGCGAGCTTGTGCTTCGTCATCGTGAAGATGCGGTCTTCGAGCTCGAGGTCGGGCAGGGTCGATAGATAGTCCTCCATCTCGTCGCGGAGGAAGTCGGGCATGAGGACGTCCCGCCTCGACTTCCTGGTCTTGGGTGTCCCGATGACGTCTTTCCCCTTGATGCGGGAGTAGGAACGGCGGACCATGAGCAGACCGCGCTCGAAATCAAAGTCCATCGGCCTCAGGGCGAGGAGCTCGCCTTCGCGGATGCCGGTCCAGTAGAGGAGCATGAAGGCGTGGTAGGATTCGGGCTTGTCGGCCAGCGCCTCGATGAAGGCCTCGAACTCGTCGGTGGTCCAGAAGGACATCTCGGTCGTCGGCTTCTTGCTGCCTACCTTTCCCGTGACGAGCACCGGGTTGGAGGGTAGGCGGTAGAAGCGAACCGCGTGGTTGAATACTGCTGATAGCTGGTTGCAGACGGTGTGAAGATAGGTGTCCGACAAATCGCATGCGAGCAGCTGGTTTTCCCAGCGCACGATATCAGCGGGAACGATGTCGCACATGCGCATCTCTCCGAAGTAGGGGAGTAGGTACTTGCCTATAATCGCCTCCTTGGTGAGCTTGGTACCGGGCTTCAACCGGGGGCTCACATCCTGGTAGTACGTCTTGATGAAGTCGTCGAACCTCATCTCTAGACGTCCCTTGCACGAGGCGAGGAAGTCCGCTTCCCACCGGCGCGCGTCGGCTTTGGTCTTGTGGCCGCGATGGGTCTTCTTGCGGCGCTCGCCGAGGGCGTCCCTGTACCAGACCTGCACGATGTACGTTCCAAGCTTTTCGTCTTTGCTAATGGACATGGGCGTCACCGCCGACGTCGGGGTGGGAGGCGGAGCACATGCGGCGATTAAAGTACGCGGTCTCCACCTTGCCGGGGATGGTGATAATCCCCTGGTCCTGAAGTTCAAAGTTAAGTCTCTGAATCAGCTTGAAAGCATAGGATTTGCTCATGCCCGTCAGCTCGGCGACTTCGGCCGCTCCTAAATAACGGCTGGTCATTGTCTAACTCCTTTCAATATTACGTTTTGAATGTCACTGAAACGTATATTACGCTTAGGATTATGGTTTGACAACAGAAATACCGGAAATTACGAAATATAATTGGTAGAAACGTAATTATTGAAAAACCGGAGCCGTGCGTGAATCGCGGGTGCCCTTCGGGTGGCCGACTTATGTGGTTCCACGGAAGCCCGCGCGCTCCTGACCTGTCGGTTTTGTCTCGGGTGCCGATGGGGCCGATATATGCCAGGAAAGGGAGCGGGCGCCAGGATGACGATTATCGGCGAGGTGCACTTGTGATGCGCTTTTGGGGTGAGAATCGGCACCATCGGCACCGTGCCGGGATGTCCCTGTTGGCAAAGGCAAAGAAAAGGGCCGGTGCCCTATGGCACCGGCCCCACAGAGGTTCTACTTCTCAGCGACGGGAGGCGTGTAGCGCCAAGCTCGCTGCTTGCCGTAACTACCGCAGATGATCTTCTTGGCGAACTTCCAGCCCGGGCATTCGTTGTTGAGGATGCTGCAGATCTCCCGGCACAGCTTGACGTCTGGGTCTCTCATGAGCACCTTTTCGGCAATCTCAAGCGAGCAGACGGGATGGTCGCGATTGTCGGCCAGGTAGGTGTTGATGGCATCGACCCGCGGGTCTTCTTCGAGGAAGCCCTCGCGTTGATGCATGGCTTCGGCCTCCATTTCGGCGCTGAGCGCGCAGCTGAAACGAGGGTCTCCCTTTTTCATCCAACCGACGACCTCGGCCCAGGTTTGCGCGATTTCATGGGCGAACTCGGGGGAGTGGACCGACATCTTGATATCGCTGACGCCGCAGAGAACGGGGAGGAAGCGACGGGCGCCGGAACTCTTCTCCTTTAGGAATCCGATGGTGTTCGTCGTGGCTACGAAGACTGTGGCGCGCGGGTGATCGTGGGCGCGCTTGCCATAGGCCTGCCTGTAGGTGTCGCTGGCGCGGGTGATGCCTGCCTTTACCGACTCGAGTGAATGGCCGTTCATACCACTGAGCTCGGGAAGCTCTGCCTGCCACTTGCCACTGAGGCCTTCACCGGTCGTCTTGACGTTTCCGAGGTCGCCGATGCAGTCGGTGAAATACGCGTCGTGAAGAGCCGCCTTGCGGACAAACGTAGACTTTCCGAGGCCGCCCTCGCCGACGAGGGTGAGGACGTAGTCGAACTTCGATCCTGGGTGATATGCGCGCATGACCGAACCGCATAGGTATACGGTCTCGGCGGCGCACGTGTAGTCGCAATCCTGTGCGCCCAGGCACTTGCAGAGCAGGCTGCCGGCGCGTTCTCTGCCATCCCACACTAGGTTATCGAGCTCGTCTGTCAGTGGGTTGAAAGAGCGCTCACGTGTGTAGATTGTCATCGCGTTGCCGAGCGTCTTCTCGCTTCGAAGGTTGATGCAGTCCTCGAGCAGCGAGATGAGCTGCGCATCATCGAGCTCGTTCCAGCTGCGACTCTTTGCATTGAGGTCCCAGGGAAGAGGTCCGGTGACAACGATAGCCGCGCGCATCTCGTCGTATGCGGCGTTGAGGCCAAGCTCCTCGAGGGTTCGGCGCGCTTCCGAGATGCTCGGGTCGCGACGCTTTGTGTCGCGAACGGCGGGGATGTCGAGCCCCTCCTCGCCCATGCTAGTTCACCTCCTTCGAGGTATTGCCGCCGGCAGTCTCGGCCAGGCAGCCCTCAATTCCCTCGAGGCGGAGCTCGAGGGAGAGGAGACGGTACGCAAAATCCTCGGGGCTCAGCGGCGCCCCAAGGTCGTGTTCGCGCAACAAGGCCTGCCTCCGAGCTTTATTCATGGTGCTAAAATTCATATCTGGTCCCTTTTCATTTTCGAATTGGACTTTTTGGACGGCGGCCCTGCAAAAGCTATGCCGTCCTTCTTTATGTGAGCCGACCAAACCTCATTCCGAAAATTGACAATAGAATGGCTCTAAAACGTAATAATACATTACGCGAATATGAACTGCTAGTTTCTTTCACCGGTACTGTAAAATTACGTAAATATTTGCAGTGAATCGAAATACTCTGTACACTCATGTACACAGAAGAGATTGGAGGATGCGGTGAAGGGTAAGACTGCGATTGCCAGGAGGAGTGTCGGCGGGCAGCATGTCGTGCTCCGTGCCTACTCCAACAACGAGCTAAAAGCCAATCCGGCAAACGTTACGCCCAAGACCTTCAATGACTTCGTACTTGCACGCAACTTCGACCAGCTTATGTCTGCAATTGACGCGCTTGGCGTTATGTCCCGTGACAGATTTGGCCAGCCGAGTGCCAAGAGTTTCTTCGAACTCGGCGAAGAGGGGGAGAGAGTCCGGGGAGTCTCCGAAGTAAAAGAAGCGTTCAAAAGCGGCGAGCTCGTCGGCATGGATCATGAACGGCTTGTTGATGAGGCATATCTCGAGCTTGTCGGCAATGACGTCATCAACAAGAGCGCGCTTCGCCGTCTCTGCGAGGGCTACGATGCGACGAAGAACGGGTTCCTTGAGCAGCTCGAGGAGTTCGACGATTGCGATGAGGTTTCCATCGAGCCCCTCCAGGATTGGATGGATCTGCGCAACAACATTGTCATCGCCGCGAGGGTGATGAGTTTCGTGATTAACCCTCCTGAGATTGAGGGGGGAGACGTCTCCGCCTTAAGCGATGACCCGCTAAAGGCTGCTGGGTTCACCTTGGATAGTCTTTCGAGGGGTGCTTTCGGTAAGATTGCCAACAGCTACGCTTGTTTTGATGAATATGACGCTCAGTATCGCCGCTTGTGCTCGTTCAACACGTATTTTGCGAGGAACGCGGATACTCCCGCATCCGATGCAAGGGATCATTTTCTCTCGCTGGCCTATCAGGCGCCCCTTCTCATGTCCAGGCTCGATGGTGGAGGATGGTCAACAGCGCTGAAGCACGGACATTCCGTTAACTACCTTTCAGCCCCCGTCGCGACAAATTACGCCGAGAGCAAGAACGTCAAGCAGAATTACCTGTGCGCCTGCTTCAACAAAGGGGAAGAGCCCCGTGAGGTCGCGATGCGGTTCGTTCGGCAGATGATGTGGGGCTGGATGAACCCGTCGGTAGACGACGAGGCGTTGTTCGATAGGCAGGGGATCGCGAAGATCAAGGTGGACTCTCTGATCACGGCTCTGTGGAACGAGGTGTTCTTCCCGGGCGACAACGAACTTGCTATCTGCAAAAACTGTGGCAACGTTTTCCTAAGGCCGAGGAAGGGCCGTACTAAGATATGGTGCCGCGACTCTTGTCGAGTTCAGTATTCGGCTAAGGGTGGACCCGATCCGTGGCTGGAAAACGCTCTGGAGCGTTAACGAGTATCAAATGAGTATCGCCTGCTCTTTGAATTTGCGCTGCTAGATACCCATGAGCAATTTCAGTCAAAGCGTTGACCTGCTGCAACCGTTATCGAGTGGGAGTAGAACAGACGTTCGATTCTATGCTATAGTGTTTGCCAATGGGCGCGGCATCTTCCGAATCCGCGCCCATTGCTATACGGGCCTTACGATGACGAGCTGACGATCATAGGCGCCATGCGTGCATTTGCGGCGGAACGGGGATATGCGCCCGACTTCTCCGAATCCCGCCTCTGTCACGAGATTTACCTCTCCGACCCGCGCAAGTACGCGCCGGAGAAGCTCAAGACCGTGATTCGCCATCCCATCAAGCCGATTTAGCGAAACGAGCGCCGCCGTGCGGTCCGGCTTTTGGGGTTTATCAATTGGTAGTCCGCGTCGATCGAGCAAGCTGCCCTGCCTCCCGGCAGGTGCGTAATCCCCTTGGTCGATCCGTCTCGAGGTGCGCTCTTTGCTCATCTTGTGGCGTGGAGTTACGATACTCCTAAAAGTGTAACCAGATTCGAGTTTTAGGAGCAGCTTTTGAAGGGTGGCAGACTCAGGAACCGCGATAGATACCTCGAGGAGGCGATGCTCTTCCGTGACACCGACCTCATCAAGGTGATCACGGGCGTGCGCAGGTGCGGCAAGTCGAGCCTTCTCGATCTAATTAGGATGGCCATCGAGTCTGAAGGAGTCGCTGGCCGCGGCTTTGTGAGCGTCAACCTGGAAAGCAAGGGTACGGGCATCAAGACGGAGGACCAGCTTTATGATTACGTTCGCGGGCGCCTGTCGGACAAGGGTCGCACCTACGTTTTCATAGACGAGCCCCAGAGAATCGATGGCTGGCAGGATGCGGTCAACGCAATGAGGGTCGACTTCGATTGCGACATCTACCTCACGGGCTCGAATGCGTATCTTCTCTCGAGCGAGCTGGCCACCTATCTCTCCGGGCGCTACGTAGAGGTAAAGATGCTGCCCCTGTCCTTCTCCGAGTTCGCCGACTTCTGCGGAATCGAGTTCGTATTGGGAACTTCGGTGGCTCTCACTCCCGAGGGGGATCCCGTTCTCTTCGACGACATGCTTACTCGTTACCTTGAGTACGGGGGCATGCCAGCCATCGCATCCCTCTCGACGACCCAGGCGCAGCACTCGGCGTACATGTCCGGCGTCTACGAAGCCATCGCCGTGCGTGATATTGTCAACCGTGAGCGCGGGAAGGGCAAAAGTGCGGTGACTGACCCTTCCCTGCTGCGCCATGTGGCCGAATTCCTGGCGGACAACATCGGCAACGAGTGCTCGTCGAGTCGAATCGCCGGCGCGTTAACTTCTGCGGGGCCGAAGACCACGAACAAGACCGTTTCCTCGTATGTGGGTGCGCTTGAGGAGGCCTTCCTGTTCTATCGTGCCACGCGTTACGATTTGCACGGCAAGGCGCTCCTCAAGACGAACCCAAAGGAGTACATCGTCGACACCGGCTTCAGGACCTGGATGGCCGGCTATAGGGTCACGGATACTGGGCGCCTGTTCGAGAACGCCGTGTATCTCCAGCTGCTCTACGAGGGGTGGAGCGTGCATGTGGGGAAGCTCTATGGCAAGGAGGTCGACTTCGTCGCGACGAAGGACGGGCGCGTACTCTACGTGCAGGTGACTGACGAGATGTTCGCAAGCGAGACCAGGGAGCGAGAGATCGCTCCTCTGAAGTCGATACGAGACAACCACGAGAAGATCGTGGTCGTGAGGCAGGGTTCCTACGACACGGACATCGACGGCATTCGCATCGTGAGCGCGAGGGACTTTTTCCTCTAGGGCCATGAAATCCATCGCGAAGCAATCAGGTCAAGTCGGGAACAATGTCTGACATCGTGTGGCGATAGCATCGTGCACGCGATGTCAGTTTTGGCTTCAAGATGGGCAAAACCGCACGGCGCACCGGTGGCCACGTCGGTCACGGAGGAACTCATGAGATAGCCACCTGACACGATTCCTCTTTGCGATCAATAGCTGAATATTGTGACCTGCGGTTTTGCGAACGGCTCGAAAGCCGCCAGCGTTGATTCACTTGCGGTTGGGGCTGGTGGCTTGCGCGCTAAAGAGCGGTTGAGTTTCAAAACGGGTGTTTTCGGCGCTATCGAGCCTTTGAAGATGGTCCGTCATGCCCTTTGGGACAAAAACGAAAGCTCAATGCCTTGAGTTCGAAATGAGTTTTTGAAACTGTCCCAGCTTTTGTCCCCGAAGCCGACGAAACACGACATAGTGCTACTTGTCGGCACTCGATTCGAGACGGCAGCGAAAACTGGGCGTAACTGGAATGACGGGACGGCAGAACTGGGACCACCGAGTGGGAATAGAACACAGGTTCGATATAACTTACAAAGCAAGATAGCAGGCGTGGGTTCAATCGAATCCGCGCCTGCTGCTGTATATGTGGCGGTGCCGGTGAATAATGCCCACGATGTTTTTGCTCGCACTCCGGCTTTCGCCGCTTGAAACGCGTTACCTGGGGTTTCTCGCTGGCAGCCTGTCTTCTGCGCGGGAAGGGACGATCGTTCCTTTTGGAGCCTCGGGGCCAGCTATATCAACTTGCTGCGGGCTTGCTTGAGCCAGTTCCTCTTGAAAGAGCCGATGCCGCCGAAGAACTTGTTGTACGTCTCGCCGTCCTCCTTGGCCTCGTACTTGACCAAAGCGAGTTCGATGGTGCAGAGGTAATCCGCCACTTGCTCGAGGCGGTAATCGGTCATCGAGGTCTTGCGGCGCCGGACGACTCCTTTTGAGAGGACCGTGCTCACTGAACGGTCGAGCGCCTGCTTGACGATGTCCTGGCCGTTGTCGTAATAGACCTTCACGACGTCGGAGGATTGGAAGAAGTCCAAGTGCTCAATAATGACGGAGGGGATATTGTGCCCCATGCGCTCCATTAGCCTTGCCGGGTCTTCGAGGGCGTTTTGGCCGAAACGTGAAAACGCATAATGTTGCGAGAATATTGACTCGCATAATATTGCGAATTATCATAATCGCATAATAATGCGAAGAATTAATTTACCTGAGACGGGAGGGTGTCCATGGTCGACGCGCTGGAGATAGGCTACGTCATAAAGGACAGGCGCGCTGAATTGGGGATGACCCAGGCTCAGCTGGCAGAGGCCGCGGGCGTGTCGAAGCGCTGCCTTTGGTCGCTGGAGCTGGGACAAAACCCCGGCGTGCAACTGGACAAGCTCACCGCCGTACTCGGGGCCCTGGGGCTGGAGCTGACCGTCGGCAACCCCTCAGATGAGCCGCAAGCTGAGCAGTTGGGCATCGGAGGGGTCGCGGCTCGCGCTGATGCCTCCGCAGGCGCTCTCTCCATCCTGACGGGAGGTGCGCGATGACGGCCGGCGTCCTCGATGCGCTCGTCGCCGGCAAGCTCGCAGGAGCCCTTTCCCAGGACGGGGCCGGCTCGCTTTCCTTCGCCTACGGGAGAGGCTACCGCGGCGTTCCGCTGTCATCGTCCATGCCGCTTTCCACCAGGCCCTATCGGGACAAGGTCGTGCTGCCCTACCTCTGGGGGCTTTTGCCAGAGGACCCGGCAGTGAGAAGGCATGTCGCCGCCGACGCCGGCATCTCTCCCAACAACCCCTTCGCGCTCCTCGGCGTCATCGGCCTGGACTGCCTCGGCGCGGTGCAGTTCGTCCCCCAGGGTTCCGACGCCTACCGCGATGAGCGCCTTGTTGCCGTGAGCGACGCCGAAATTGCCCGGAGGCTGGCTACGTCAGTCTCTTCTTCGAATCTAGCCCGAATAAGATTAGGAAGTTCGTGTTTCCGGGTACGTTCTGCCAGGGATTACTGCAGCTTAGGTAATACGCAATGAATGAAGTCATCGAGTCAATCGAAGATGCCTTGGATAAGGAATGCTGGATTCCTGCGCTTGCTCTAGCATTGACCTTGCCAGATACATGCGGCTCGATAGAGTATCCGGAAATGATCAACAACAAGGGTCGACGCCTCTCTAAAAGACAATATTTGGCTTGGTTCAAAGAGCATGTCGAACATCGATTTGCGGATCATACCGGATTCGACGACAAAGGCAATGCCCTCCGTCCGTACTTTAATGCGGACATGTGCTATCAGCTTCGCTGTGCGATCCTGCATTCATCAAACGACGACATCGACTTTGAATATGGCGACTGCAAAAAAGAATTTGAATACCACTATGACTTCGAGCTTAGAGTAAACGCTTGCGATAGCTACGGGGAGATTTGGGCAAGCGGCACTAACGCTAATGAGCGAGCACGTTTAATTCACGTATGTATAGATGTCAAAAACCTATGCGAAGCATTATGTGAGGAAGCTTTGACGTACCTACACACGGTCAAAAAGGAGCAACTAGCGAATCATCGTGTAAGAATTGTTGATGTAGCAAAATACTGTCAACTGATTGATGATACGCGAAGAAATTCAAGTTAAATCTAGGGATGATTTAGAGGTTCAACATTGGCATACATAAAGGCGCTCCATATCGAAGGACTCAAGAAGTTCACCCGTTTGGATGTTACATTTAACGAGCATATGAACATTCTTGTTGGAGAGAACGAAGCCGGAAAGAGCACCATTCTCGAAGCAATCAAAATTGTGCTTAATCAGCAATATCGCAATGCTGAGAAAACGACCTTACATGATTTGTTTAACACGAAATCGGTTGACGCATTCAAGGCAAAACCCTCGGTCGAGACTCTTCCTTGTATTCTTATCGAAATCGAACTCGATCTTAGCAATTACCAGAAAGATGTCTCGTATTTCTACGGTGAGGCATACGGCGAAAAGGCGCAAAAGCAAGAGAAGTTCGGCGTCCGTTTCGAATGTAGTTTTGACAAAACCCTGGGATCAGGTGTTGAGGATTTTGTACGAGACGGCAATATTCCCTACGAATACTATTCACTTACATGGAAGACATTCGCCAACCTTCCTTACACTTCTATCAAGCGGCCTATGGGACTTATAGGGATTGACGCATCCGGAGGAAATACCGCTTCTTCCTTCAACCAATACAACAAGGCGTTGTTTGTTAGCAAATACGATGAAACCACCAGGGCGAAATCGAAGAATACATTTCGTGCAAATGTCGATAACGCTCTTGAGCTGACCAACCTTCCTCCTGTTCGAGAAAATGCGAGGTTTGGTATAGACGGCAAGAAGGTGGTTCTCGAAAGCGTGCTGTCGGTTTTCGAAGATTCCGTTGCTCTTGAGAATCGCGGAAGCGGGATGGAAAATCTCATAAAGACGCAGATCGCCTTGGATAGGCATAGTGGACTCGACTCTATCCTAATCGAGGAGCCGGAAAATCATCTAGGGTTCTCCAACCTTCGATAAATGCTGCACCCTTGATCATCGACTTTATCCGAACACCTCCCACATTCATCCGCACATGTTCGGATGAATGTGGGAACCCGATACCCTGAGGGCCGGATCGGCCGGCCCCGGGAGATCGGAGGACGGCATGTCCGGAAAGAAGAAAAGGGGCTCCGCGAGGGCGGTCCCGAGGGCCTACGGAAGGCTCACGAGGCACGAGCGGGACACGGTCCAGAGGATGCTGGAGCGCAGGGCGTCGTGCAGGGAGATCGCGAGGGGGCTGGGCAGGTCGCCCTCGACGGTGAGCGCCGAGGTGGCGTCGCACAGGTTCGTGACGGCGCCGAAGGCCAGGCGCGGCGAGCGCGTGGACGCCTCCGCCGACCTGTCGGCGGCCTGCCCGCGCCTGGCGGCGTGGCCGCGCTGCTGCAACGGGTGCGGGCGGTACCGCGCGATCGACTGCAAGCGCCGCCCCCACGTCTTCTACGAGGCCCGGGCCGCGCAGCTGTGCGCCGACTCGGTCCTCGTCTCGTCCAGGCGCGGGATAGACGCCGACGAGCCCGCCGCGGCGGCCAGGCTGGAGGCCATCGGGGACTGCCTGCGCCGGGGGCTGTCGCCCGAGCAGATGGCGGCGCGCAACGGCGGCCCGGTGGACCTGTCGCCGTCGACCATCTACCGCTGGGTCTCGGCGGGCTACGACGGCATGACCGACATGGAGCTCAGGCGCAAGGTCGGCTACAGGCCGAGGAAGCGCGCCGCGGGCCGGGCGGCGACCCGCCACTCCGCCCGCAGGTCGCATGCCGCGTTCCTCGCCCTCGGGGAGGACGCGTTGTTAGCGTCAATATAATTTTCACCATTTCCACCAACGCATTTTCGCCAATCGCGCCAACGCGGATACACCGGATTCGCCAACGCGGATGTGCCGCTTTCGGCGCCTAGGCGCCCTCCTCCTTCCCGTCCTCACCGCCGA
>DBFWCI010000010.1:0-2045 GCA_048485235.1 Collinsella sp. | reverse complement strand
GTCGATGCCGATGATGATGGCGATCAGGGCGACGCCCAGGACGGGCACGTTGGCGTAGGAGCACAGCAGGAAGCCCAGGAAGTAGAAGGGCACGAGCTGCTTGGTGAGCACCAGGCGGCCGAGCATGGCGAAGCCCATGGCCGGCAGGATGTTGGCTGCAACGCCGCAACCATCAATCACAAAGGACGGGATGAAGTCGAGCAGGCCCTGGATGGCGTCGGACCCCAAGTAGAATGCGCCGCCGCACAGCAAGAAGTACTCGACGCAGCCCCAGATTCCAAGTCCCCAATGGACGGCGTAGATGCCTTTGAGATTTCCCTTGAGGGCGAACTTATCTGCCATATCGACAAACACGGGGAACAAGGCACTGGTAATGTTGTCGAACGTCAGCGAAAGGACGGCGATGGGCATGGCAAGCGCGATGGCTGTCTCGGTACCCTGACCGAGCTGTATGGCAAACGCGCAGGCGAGTACGCCGCCGATGGTTTCGTTAGGCGGTACGTAGGCGCCGATGGAAACCGAACCCATGAACAGCAGCTCCAGGCTGGCGCCAACGGCAAGGCCAGTCTGCAGGTCCCCCAGCACCAGGCCCACGAGCGGGCACAGGACGATGGGGCGGAACGCGTAAAGGGTGCCGAGCTGGTAGTCGAGACATCCAAACGCTCCGACTAAGCCGACGAGGATTGCTTGGACAAGCATAGTTCCTCCCAATTAAGAATCTCGAACCGTCGTCACTCCCGTCGCGCGCGTTGTTGATATCAATTCCGGGAGTTCGATTCCACGGCTCGAAGCGTACCTGGTGTGCTGCTAACACCCATGCCAGGTACAAATGATTTGATACCAATTATAGGTATGCAGGTTCTTACTATTTAATACCACTCGCTCAGCGGAGTGTTTTTTACCGTAAACGGCAGACGTATCCCATCAGGCGCGCTCTTTGTTTCGATGGCGGACAAGCGCCACCAGAAAGCCATCGCCAAAGGCATCGTATGCCAAGTTGCCTACAATCACCAAAACGATTATCGCCGCGCCCAAAAACTCGTTCCAGCGAAAGACCTCGCCAAAGAGGAGCGCCGACCAGCAGGGAGCGAGCACGACCTCGCTCATGCAGACCAAGTTGGCCGCAAACGCGTTAGTGCGCGCAATTCCCTTGGCATACAGCACGCTCGCAAGGCCACTGCAAAAAAGGCCATGCACCAGCATAAGCCCCCACTCAAATGGTCTCACGGAGTCTAGGGCACCGGCAAAATAGACGATCGGCAACATCGAGATACCGCAGGAGATGAGCGAGGACACCATGGGCGACGCATCGGGGCGAGAGTTCAAAAAGAAACACAGCCCAAAGGTGGCGCCCGAAATGACGGCAAGCAGGTTGCCGAGCATGCCCTCGGCACTCAAATCGCCTAAAAAGAAAAGTCCCATACCCGTAAAAGCAACCACCACGGAGGCAATCTTCGCAGGCGAGGGCAACGTGCGAGTTGCGAGCGATTGATACACGATAACGAAAATCATCGAGGTGTACTGCAAGACGATCGCGTTGCCGACCGTCGTGAGCTGGTTGGCAAAGTTAAACGTGGTGCCCGTCACGAAGTTGCAGACGGCCACAAGGACAATAAGACGGCTGACGCGGAGGATGGGCCTGCCGACGAGCAGGATAAATAGCGCCATAAATATTGCCGTAACGGCACCGATCAAAAGAGCTGACTGCGAATTGGCGCGAACGAGGATGCCGATAAAACTCCACAAGAGCGCCGTGCCAAATAGATACATCGCCCCGCTCACGCCATTATCGGGTGGATTGTCAGATCGAATCACGAAGCACCTCCAGCTAGCTTTCGGTAATAAAAAACGGCGACCGCAATGGGTCGCCGTTTCCCTTGGGGGCAGAATAGAACGCAGGAGTCTACGCCAGCACGCCGAAGAACGCGCCGATGATGCCCACGACCATGGTGGCCACGATCAGCACCATGGGGTTGATCTTCTTGGACAGCAGCCAGTAGTACAGCCAGAAGGCGATCATGCCGAGCATGCCGGGCATGATGCCG
>DBFWCI010000009.1:0-42069 GCA_048485235.1 Collinsella sp. | reverse complement strand
CGGCCGAAGAGGCGTCAGCAGGTCAGTGGGTCATCGTCCCGGCGTTCAGCATCAGGGTAGCGCTGCGACGCGGAAATCGCGCGCTGTTGACGCGCCCCCGCAGTGCCCGCTTCCCCCAAGGACAATTATCAGTGCAGGTAGATTGCTTGCTGTTTTTCAAAAATAGGGGGTATGGATGAGGACTCCGACTTTAGCCCCGTAATCCGGCATAGTTTTGAAATAGCACCATATCGGTGACAGCCCTTGAGCCCCCGGGGACGGAGGAAAACGGATCATTTTGGCCCGATGGCTCTGAGTCGCACCTATTTTCCTGCGAAAACGCCGTGTCTCAACTTTGGTGAGACATTTGTCTCACGTTCAAAATCGAATCTGGAACATGTGTCACCTGCTCAAATTGTGTCTCATTCCGTAACTTTAGGCTGATGCAAGGTCTGAGACCGCGAGAAGGGAGACGCGATGGGTAAGTACACGAGGGGTCTCTTGGCGGTGATACTGGCCGTAGTGCTGGTGTTGCCGGCTGCAGCATTTGCCATGCTGCCCGAGGCCAACGCCAGGTCCAGCACCGGAATGGACGGACCGGAAGCGACAAAGGTAGTCGACCACGACACCAGTAACCATTGGAAGTTCTGGGCGGGCGGCTATGACGGCAGTAAGGTCACGACGCAAAACGTCGGCCGAATTTGGACGGATAAGACGGTCCAAGCAATCGATGACGGGAAATCGGACTTTTTGACCACGCTTTCGGCGATGTCTTCGACATCCGATACAACGTCGCTGGTTTCCAAGCCGCTCGACATCGTAATGGTGCTCGATGCCTCTGGCTCAATGGATGATTCTATGGGTGGTGGAGATTCTACCAAGCGTATCGTTGCGCTCAAGAATGCTGCCAACCACTTTATCGACACCATTGCCGAGCAAAACAAGGGCATTGAGGACGCGGAAAAACAGCACAAGGTCGCCATTGTTAAGTTCGCAGGCAAGAAGAAGGATGAAATCGGCAACGATACGTATCGCGATAATAATGGAAACAAGTGCAACCACTCGCAGACCATGAAGCCCCTGACGCCGTGTGTCGGTGATGACGCAACGAGCCTTAAGGAAACGGTCAACTCCATCAAGCCTAACGGCGCCACGCAGGCTGATTTCGGTATGCAGCTGGCCCAGGGAATCACCTCTGAGCGCGAGGGCGCCCAGAAGATCGTCGTGTTCTTCACCGATGGCTCTCCTACGAGTTCTAATGGTTTTGAGGCCGAGGTTGCTAAGGACGCCATCAATACCGCCAAGACCATAAAGAGCGGCGGGGCGACCATTTATACCATCGGTATCTTCAACGGTGCGAAGCCGGACGACGATCCAACAAGCAACGACACGAGCAATAAGAACAAGTTCATGCATGCCGTGTCGAGTAACTATCCGGATGCCACATCGTCCATAAGCTATGGCTTTCTTGGAACTAAGAAGTGGAATGTCAATTTTGGCAACCCCGTTGCCGGTGCCAGCTACTACAAGTCGGCGACCAACGCCGCCGAGCTTGATCAGGTCTTTAAGGACATCTCGAGTGCCATTACGTCGGGCAAGGGTTTCCCGACCAAGGTCGAGGGCAACAATCCCAACGGTTCCGGTTACATCACATTCGAGGACGAGCTGGGCGCCTTCATGCAGGTCGACGGGTTTACCGGTGCCGAGTACAACGGCAGGACCTATGGCGCCGCCACCAAGTCGACCGATGGCAATATCGATACCTATACGTTTGATGGCGAGCTCGCTCACCTGGTGATCACGGTCGACCGTGCGGACGAGAAAAACCCCCAGCGCGGTGACATCGTGACAGTCAAGGTCCCTGCATCGCTCATTCCGCTGCGCCGTTTTATCGTTGACGAGTCAGCGGGCACGTTCGTGGTTGACTCCACGGATGCCATCTCGCCTATCCGCGTTGCATATGCATCGAGTGTAAAGGCTGTTGCACGCAAAAACCTGTTTACTCCCAATGACGTACCGGGACTGCGGGATTACATCAATGAGCACAAGGACGCTGATTCCAATACCGTTAGCTTCTACGCCAACAAGTGGACCGGCGACGATGCGGGCGATACGGTCGCGAGCTTTGAGCCTGCTGCTACGAACAGCTACTACTACTTCCAAAAGCTAACGCCCGTCTATACGGACGCAGCTTGCACCAAGCTTGCAACGGAAAAGCCTTCGGGCTCTAAGACCTATTGGTACAAAGATGAGTTTATGGCGCAGAACTCGTCGGGCGCGCCGTACGATGATTCCGTTTCGATCCCGGTTAAGGGAAGCGAGCTCGAAAGCTTTGAAGGCGCTTTGGTAAAGGACGTCGATCACTGGTCGATTAAGGCTGGTACCGCGCGCCTCGCCTTTATCAATCAGCTCCACACCACCAAGGAACGTGTTGGCGGAAACCCGACTGACACCGCACGCGACGTAATCAATCCCCAGTGGAACAACACGAAGGTTGTTTCCGGCGCGACGAAGGTCAATGTCTATCTGGGCAATAACGGCAAGATTAACTTTACGCTCAATACCAAGCCGACAACGTTGACAACTGCCGACTTTGGCCTGGTCAAGGTGCTCGAGGGACGCGACTGGACGAATGAGGACAAGTTTGAGTTTGGCCTGACGTCCGAGGGCAACGCCCCGATGCCTGAGTCCAAGATTGCGGTTGCAACAAAGGGCCATGCGGGCATTAGCTTCGGCGAGATTGCCTATGACAAGCCGGGCACGTATGTCTACAAGGTTAGCGAGAAGCATGCCGGGACCACGGTCGACGGCATCGCCTACAGCGACAACGTTGCAGAGTTTACCGTGACAGTGAAGCCCAATGAGAAGGGCAAGCTTGAGGCTTCTGCGACGAAGACCTCGGGCGAGACTGAGTTCAAGAACACCTATGCTGCGGATCATGTTGAGTCCAGTGTTACCGACCAGATCAAGGCGACCAAGTCCCTGACCGGCCGCGACCTCGAGGCAGACGAGTTCAGCTTTGAGCTGCACGAGGTTAAGGGCGAGGGCTCGGAGCTTATCGAGACTGTAAAGAATGACGCTAACGGCAATGTTGCGTTCAGCCCCATCGAGTACACCGAGATCGGTCAGCACACCTACACGTTGCGCGAGGTCAAGGGCAACGCTGGTGGCATCACCTACGACGAAAACGTCTACACCATCGTGACGATCATCAGCGATAACGGTAAGGGCCAGCTGGTGGCTACGCATAAGCTGAAGGGTGCCGAGGACGTTAAGAGCATCGAGTTCAAGAACGCTTACAATCTGACCCCCAAGAGCTTCAGCGTCACCGATAAGATCGCCGCGACCAAGTCCCTGACTGGGCGCGACGTCAAGGCCGGCGAGTTCTCCTTTGAGCTCGTCGAGGGCGACAAGGTCGTCGCCACCGGCACTAACGCCGCCGACGGCAAGATCGCGATGACTGCCATCGAGTACACCGAGGCCGGCGAGCACACCTACACGTTGCGCGAGGTCAACGGCGGAACCGCCAGCAACGGTATATCTTACGACGGCAAGACCTATACCATCGTGACCACCATCACCGATAACGGCGACGGCACCCTCAAGGCCGAGCATGTCCTGAAGGACGCCAAGGTTGCCGAGTTCAAGAATGCCTACAACCTGACGCCTACGGACTCCAGCGTCACCGACCGGATCAAGGCGACCAAGTTCCTGACCGGGCGCGACCTCAAGGAAGGCGAGTTCTCCTTCGAGCTCGTCGAGGGCGACAAGGTCGTCGCCACCGGCAAGAACGCCGCTGACGGCACGGTTGTCATGGACAAAATCACTTACGACAAGCCCGGCAAGCACACCTACACGCTGCGCGAGGTCAGGGGCAACGTCGGTGGTATCACCTACGATGCCGCGACCTACACCATCGAGACTGTCGTCAAGGACAACGGCGACGGCACGCTCGGCGTAGAGCATAAGCTGAAGGGCGCCGACGAGGCGAAGTTTACCAACTCCTACGAGCCTGGCTCCAAGAGCTCCAGCGTCACCGACCAGATTACCGCGATCAAGTCCTTGGACGGCCGTGACCTCAAGGCCGGCGAGTTCCGTTTTGAGCTCGTCGAGGGCAATAACGTAGTCGCCACCGGCACCAACAATGCCGACGGCAAGATCGTGATGGATTCCGTCACCTACACCGCGGCTGGCGAGCACACCTACATGCTGCGCGAGACCAAGGCCGGCGCCACCGAAAACGGCATTACCTACAGCACCTCTGAGTACACTATCGTGACCATCGTCAAGGACAACGGCGACGGCGCCCTTAGCGTGGAGCACAAGCTGCAGAACGCCGACGAGGCGATCTTCGAGAATACCTACACGGTGGCCCCCAAGAGCTCCAGTGTCACCGACCAGATCACCGCGACCAAGTTCCTGACCGGGCGCGACCTCAAGGAAGGCGAGTTCTCCTTCGAGCTCGTCGAGGGTAACGATGTCGTCGCCACCGGCAAGAACGACGCCCGCGGCAAGATCACGATGAGCCCCATCGAGTACACCGCTGCCGGCAAGCACACCTACACGCTGCGCGAGGTCCCGGGCGACGCCGGCAACGGCATCACCTACGACGGCAAGACCTACACCATCGAGACGACCGTCACCGACAACGGCAAGGGTGAGCTCGTGGTAAAGCATGAGCTGAATGGAGCCGACGAGGCGAAGTTCAACAACAGCTACAAGCCGAATCCTGGCGAGTTCAGTGTCACCGACCAGGTCACCGCGACCAAGTTCCTGACCGGGCGCGACCTCAAGGACGGCGAGTTCTCCTTCGAGCTCGTCGAGGGCGAGGGCGAGGACGCCAAGGTCGTCGCCACCGGCACCAACAATGCCGAAGGCAACATCACGATGAACGCCGTGAAGTACACCGAGGCCGGCAAGCATACCTACACGCTGCGCGAGGTCAACGGCGGAACCACCAGCAAGGGCATCACGTACGGCGACGCCAAGTACACCATCGAGACCACCATTACCGACAAGGGCGATGGCACGCTCAAGGCTGAGCATGTCCTGAAGGACGCCACGGCTGCGACCTTCAAGAACACCTACAGCGTGACCCCGCTCGACGCAGAGCTCGACTTTGATCTGAGTAAGGCTATCGACGGTCGCGACTGGACGGACTCCGACGAGTTCAGCTTTACCATCACCGCCGCCGAGGGCACCCCGCTGCCCGATCCTGCAACCGTGACCGTGAACAAGCACGATGCGAAGGATGGCATCGCTGCCGTCAAGTTCGGCAAGATCCGCTACACGGCTGCCGGAACCTACACGTACGAGATCCGCGAGAACGCGGGTAACGCGGCCGGCATGGCGTATGACGGGCATGTCGCGACCGCCGAAGTGACCGTGACTGAGGACGGCGAGGGCAAGCTGACCGCCAATGTCACCAAGAAGGAAAACGGACGCTTCACCAACACGTACCGCACTGAGCTTAACTACACCGCGGCCGGCGGCCTCAAGCTCAGCAAGAGCCTCTCCGGACGTCCTATGACCGAGGGTCAGTTCACGTTTACCGTGACGCCTGCCGACGAGGCCTCGGCCAACGCGCTTGGCCTGCTGCCCGGAGCCAACAACTTCAAGTCCCCTGCGACGGCAGAGGCAACGGTCGGCCTGATCGACATCCTGGCTGGCCATGAGGTCAAGTTTACGCAGGCTGACGCCGGCAAGACCTTCACGTACACCGTAGCCGAGAAGAATGACGGCAAGCCCGGTTACACCTACGACGACGCCGTGCGTACCGTGACGATCGCCGTCGCCGATGACGGTGCCGGTACGCTTACCGCCACGACGACCGTCTCCGGCGGTCCCGAGGGTACGCATACGACGGTCCACAAGAGCGGTGAGAACAAGGTCGAGAGTGCCCTGGTTCCGTTCCACAACAGCTACAGCGCTACGACCAATACGCCTGGTGGTACCGCTGCTCAGGTTGTCGCCACCAAGACCCTGACCGGTCGTCCGATGGCCGACGGCGAGTTCTGGTTCGGCATTGCCTATCAGGGCGAGCTTGTGGGCTACGAAAACCTCAAGCCTAATATCGGCGGGCATGTGAGCTTTGATGCGCTGCACTACGACACCGAGATGCTTGCCAATCTTGAGGCGGCTGGGCTTGCCCATCGTACCGACAAGGACGGTAAGCTCGCTTGGACCATTAACTACACGGCCTACGAAGATTTATTCGGGCTGCCGAATGGCGTTTCCGCTACAACGTGGAGCTTTGGCTTTAAGGTTATCGTTGTCGACAACGGTGACGGTACCCTGACGGCAACGGTCGACTACGGTGGCGTCGAGCCCTTGTTCGAAAACGTCTACGGCGCCGAGGCCGTGGATGCCGCACTCGTCGGCACCAAGAAGCTCCAGGCAGCCGAGGGCCTGGCCCCGGCCGACATCGCGGGTAAGTTTACCTTTACCGTGACCGCTGACGAGGCGGGTGCCCCGATGCCCGAGCGCACGACCGCAACCAACGACGCGGCCGGCAACGTGGACTTTGGCAAGATCCACTTTACGCTCGAGGACCTCAACCGCGCCCTGGGCGTGACGGACGATGCGACCGATAAGGCCGAGGCAGACGAAGCTGACGAGGCTGAGGCCGACGAGGCAGAGGCTGAAGAGGCCGACGCCGACGCTGATGCCAACGCCGACGAGCCCAGCGACGAGTCCGAGCCCGCAGATCCCGCTGCCCCGCGCTCGCACACCTTTACCTACACGGTGGCCGAGTCCGGTAGCGCCCCTGGCGTGACCAACGACACCAACGCCACGCGCAAGGTTTCCTACACCGTGACCGATGACGGTGCCGGACATCTGATCGTCAAGCGCGACGGCGGCGACGGTGCGGCCTTTACGTTCACCAACACGTACGGCGTGGCACCTACCGATTCTTCCGTGACCGATCAGGTCAAGACGGTTAAGCGTCTGACCGGCCGCGACCTTGCAGCTGGCGAGTTCACGTTTGAGCTGCTCGAGGACGGCGTGACTGTCGCTAGTGGCACCAACGACGCCAACGGTAACGTTACGCTGAGCCCGATCCGCTACGAGGCGCCCGGTACGCACACGTACACGCTGCGCGAGGCTTGCCCCAACGCGCTCGGCCTGTACAAGGGCGTCACCTATGACGGCACGACCTACACCGTCGTGACCACCGTCTCCGACAACGGCGACGGCACGCTGACCGCGACGCACAAGCTCGAGGGAACCACCGAGTCGGCTGGCTTTACCAACAAGTATCACGCCATGCCCACGCAGGTTTCCATCGGCGCCATCAAGGTGCTCGAGGGACGCGAGCTCAAGAAGGACGAGTTTAGCTTTAAGCTCGTTGGCGAGGACATCGAGTCTACGGTTACCAACGATGCCGACGGCAAGATCAACTTCGACAAGTTCGAGTACGACGAGCCCGGTACGTACGTCTACACCATCAGCGAGGTCAAGGGCGACGAGGCCGGTATGACCTACGACAAGTCCGTCTTTACCGCGACCGTCAACGTGGTCGACGACGGCGAGGGCAACCTCAAGGCGAACGTTGCCTTTACCAAGGGCGACAAGAGCGTCGAGGGTATCGTGTTCAACAACACGTACAAGAAGCCCGAGACGCCCGTGCCGACGCCCGATCCCGGCACGCCCAAGACCGTGACGAACATCGTTAAGACGGTCAAGGGTTTCCTGCCCGCCACAGGCGACCAGCAGGCTGCCGCTCTGCTTATGGCATTTGTCATCGCCACGGCCGGCGTCGGAGCCCTGGTCTGGGGTATCCGTAAGCGCTAGGCACGCTGGCGGCGCCCGGGGCCAAAAGGCCCCGGGCGGCCGGCAGGGCTAAATTCCGACCTACTCCTACCCCCAGCCGCCACGGAGGCATCTCCCTCCTCCGTGGCGGCGCTTTTATGCGCCGGGGGCGCGCCACGAAACCGGCCCATCTACTACGTTTAGCCCCTTACCCCCAACCATACCAAAAAACGCGAAAACAAAACCGCAGGTAGAACGCCTGTGGTTTTGTTCAAAACGAAGGTATGGTCATGGGTATCGCGTCAAACGTAGTAGATGGGCCGATTTCGTGGCGAGCGGTTCCGGCTGATCCCTTGGGGACGGAGGAAAACGGATCATTTTGGTCCCGCGAGGCTGGCGGAGGCACTCGTCCAGGGCCGCCCGAACAAAACTATGCCGGTTTACGGGGCTGAGTTACGAGTCTCCAACCATGCCGATATTCGTGAAAATAAAACCGCAGGTAGACGAGCCGTCATTTTGCAGAAAACGCGGGTATGGATGGGGGTCCTGAGTTTGGCCCCGTAAACCGGCATAGTTTTGAAATGGCCTTAAATCGGTAGCAGCCATTTTGCTATGCCGGAACGGTCGGTCTTCGGGCAACTACCCTCGCAGGTAGGCGATAGCGATCTGCGTGCGGTTGCGCAGGCCCATCTTTGCCAGGATTGAGCTGATGTGGTTGCGCACGGTGCCTTCGCCCATGTAGGCGGTGGCGGCGATCTCTTTGTTGTCGAGGCCGCGGGCGATGAGTTCGGCGACTTCGAACTCGCGGTCGGTCAGGCTGGCGAAGGCTGCGGGCCGGCGGGGCGTGCCCGCCTCGACGTCCGTTCCGTCAAAATCGATGTCCTCGATCGCCTTGCCCTCGAGCACGCGCTTGCCAGCCATGACCTGCGCCAACGCTGGTGGAATGGCGGCGACATCGGTTTTAATCAGGTAGCCGCGGGCGCCCAGTTTAAGCGCCGACACAATGTACTCGTCATCCGAGAATGTCGTCAAAAACACCACGCGTGCCGTGGGTTCGTGCTCAAGGATCTCGCGTGCCGCCGATAGGCCGTCGCGTTCCGGCATCTGAATGTCGAGCAGCGCGATATCGGGTGCGTGTTCGGCATAGAGCGAAACCGCGTCGTTGCCGTTGGCGCCGGTACCCACTACCTCGATCTGCGGCTGGGCGCCCAGGATAATCTTGAGCGAATCGACCACTAAGCGGTCGTCGTCGACAACGATGAGCCTCATCGGTCCTCATCTCCTTGCTGTTTGGGGACGGTGGCAAACACGCGCCAGCCGGGGGCGCCGGCGCGCAGGCCGGCGGTGAAGGTTCCGCCAAGCGCCTCGACGCGCTCGCGCATGGAGGCGAGCCCCATGCCTTCTACGACGTTGCTGCTGCTCGCCGGGGTCGCGTCCGCGCCATCATCGGTAACGATGAGCTGGTAAAACGACGGATGCTCCATGCATCGTACGGTGACGGTCTGGGCGCAAGCGTGGCGCATGGCGTTGGAAAGCGCCTCGCGCAGGACCGCCGCAAAACAGTTGGCGACGTTTGCGGGTGCATGCTCGGCCAAAACTTCAAGCTCAATCTGCGGGCCGCCGTCCGAGCGCGCGCCTTCAACAATGCGTTCGAGCTGCACGGAAAGGTCGACGGCGTTGTCGTTGAGCGCGTGGACGCTGGTGCGCACAAGCTGGAGCGCCTCGTCAACCGTGCGTTTGACGTCGGCGAAATCGGCGGCGACGCCGGGCTCGTCGGCGTGGACCACGCGCAAGGCTTCGGCCTGCAGTGAGGCACGCGTGAGCTGGTGCCCGACGTTATCGTGGATCTCGCGCGCGATGCGGGCGCGTTCGGCGAGCGTCGCGAGCTCGACTTCGTAGTCCTGGCGATCGGCAAGATCACGGTTGCGCGCCTCGAGCGCGAGGGCTCGTTCCTGCAGTTCGTCGCGGGTACGGCGCATGCGCTGCTGCTCGCGCTCCAGCTGGGCGGTACGTAGCGATAGCAAGGTGGCGGCAACCGAAAGGATGGCGGTCAGCAGAAGCGTTCGGGCGGTGAGCGCGTCGGTGCGAAGGTCCGCGGCAAGCGCGCAGACAAACACGGCGCCAATCGCCAGCGCGGGCCAGATGCGTTCACGGCGCACGCGTCGCGCGATGTCATAGAGGGCGAGAGGCGCAAACGGCACAAACGTCGGCACGAAGACAGCCGCGATGATGTAAGCGTAACTTGCGGTCTCGCTTGCGTGGCGTGTGCGTTCCCCCTGTACGACCTCGGCCAGCGAGGTGGCAATAACGCCAAGGCAAAACGCCGCGACCAGGCGAGCGTCCACAGCAAGGCCCATGGCGGCCGCAATGCAGCACGCCAGCACGATCGATTTGTCGAAAAGCCTGTTCATACGGGTATTGTACGCGAAGCCGCGCATGGTGGAGGGGCCGCCTGCGCAACCGTGACATTCCTCCCGCGCAGCAAAGCGGGGGCGTCGGCAGGCCGCACGACAAAGACCCCGCACTCGTGACAAAGCTCACTGGTGCGCGCCGGCGGCTCCTGCGATGATGCAATCGTACCGGGCCGCAATCAACGGAAGGGCCGCCTCATGACAGACATCGTTCACGTCGAAAACCTCGTCAAGCGCTATGACGACCTTATTGTGCTCGACCACTTTAACCTGAGCATCGCCCCCGGCGAGATCTTTGGCCTGCTGGGCCCCAACGGCTCGGGCAAGACCACGTCCATCAACTGCATTTTGCAGCTGCTTGCCTACGACAAAGGCACCATTGAGCTGTTCGGCGAGCCCATGGCGCCCGCCCGCTACGACCTCAAGCGCCGCATCGGCGTGGTGCCGCAGCAGGTGGCGGTGTTTGACGAGCTCACGGTGCGCGAGAACATCGACTATTTCTGCAGCCTCTACGTCAACGACCGCAAGCACCGTCGCGCGCTGGTGAACGAGGCGATCGACTTTGTCGGGCTGGGCGACTTTGCCAAGTTCCGCCCCGGCAAGCTCTCGGGCGGCCTGGCGCGTCGCCTCAACATCGCCTGCGGCATCGCGCACAAGCCCGAGCTCATCTTCTTTGACGAGCCCACGGTGGCGGTCGACCCACAGAGCCGCAACGCCATCCTGGAGGGCATCTGCCGCTTGCGCGACGAGGGCGCCACAGTGGTGTATACCAGCCATTACATGGAGGAAGTCGAGCAAATCTGCAGCCGCATCATGATCATGGACGGCGGGCGCGTGCTGGCGCAGGGCACCAACGACGAGCTCAAGCGCATGATTCAGATGGGCGAGCGCGTGACTGTCGAGGTTGGCGCCGTAGAGACCGCCACGGTCGAGCGGCTGCGCGCCCTCGAGCACGTGCTTTCGGTTGAGCTGTCCGGCGGCGAGATCGTCTGCACCTGCGAAGCGAGCCCGCACAATTTGGTCGACATCCTCGACACGCTGCGCGCCGCCGATGTGGCGCTCGGCCGCGTGTGGAGCGAGCCACCGACCCTCAACGACGTGTTCCTCGAGATTACCGGCCGCGAGCTGCGCGACTAGGGGGCAGTCATGTTCAACACCATCATCACTACGGTCAAGACGCTGCTGCGCCGGCCGAGCACGTGGGTCTGGGGCGCTCTCTTTCCCATCGTACTTTCCACGATGTTCATGTTTATGTTTGCGAACCTCAGCTCCGACGGCACGGTCGACCCGGTGCCGGTGGCCGTCGTGGCGGACGAGGCTTGGGACGCTTCGACCTTTAAGGGCGTGGCGACGTCGCTTGCCAAGGAAGGCGGCGATCAGCTGCTCGAGATCCACGAGCTCGACGACGCAGCCGATGCGAACCGTGCGCTTAAGGCCGGCGAGGTCGCGGGCATCTATGCGGTCGACGATGCGGGCACGCCCAAACTCACGTTGCTTTCGAGCTATGGCAGCTCGCGTGCGACGTCGGTGCTCATCGACCGCAGTATTCTGGAGACGGTGGCAAGCTCGTATACACAAAATGCCGAGCTCATGTCCCAGATTGCCCAGGACAACCCGGCGGCGCTCGCCGACCCGGAGGCGGTTGCGCGCGCCCTGTCGCTCGAGGGCGGTACCCGCCGCGTAAGCCTGACACGCACCACGCCCGATGGCACGGTCGTCTACTATTACGCGCTTTTTGGCCTGGTCGCGATGATGTCTGCGGAGTTTGCCGCCTTGAGCGTCGTCGACCTGCAGCCCAATCTGTCGGGCCTTGGCGCACGTCGCTGTGTGGGCGGTCTTTCCAAGACGGCATCGCTGACCGGCATCTTTGTCGGCTCGTGGCTGGTCTCCTTTGCCTCGATGACGATCGCGATCGGCTACGTGCGCCTGGTCGTGGGCGTCGACTTTGGCGGGCGCGAGGGGCTGTGTCTGGTGGGTGGCGCCGCTTCCGCGCTTGCCGCCACGGGCTTGGGCCTTTTTGTGGGCACGCTTCCCGTTAAGGGCGGCAAGGCGTCCAAGTCCGGCATCCTCACGGGCTTTGCTACCACGTGCGCCCTGTTCGCCGGCCTCTACGGCGAGCCGGCGATGGCGCTTGCCGACGACGTCGCCCGCGCCTGCCCGGCCGAGTGCTGGCTCAACCCCGTCAAGCTCATCTGCGACATGTTCAACCGCCTGTATTTCTTTGAGAACCTGGGCCCCTTTGTCGTTCGCGCCGGCGCGCTGGTCCTTATGGCGCTGCTGTTCGTTGCCGCCGCCACGCTGACCTTTGGAAGGAGCCGCTATGAGCACCTTTAAGACTGCGCTTCGCATGGCGCTGGCGCACCCGTTCTACCTGCTCATCTATACGGTGTTCATCTCGCTCATGGGCGTATTCATCGCGGCATCGGTGAGCTGGAACTCGTCGCAGCTCACCGAGTACGAGCCCTACGATGCCAACGTGATCGTGGTCGACCGCGACGACAGCGACCTTTCGCATGCGCTCACCAAGCACCTGGGGTCGCGCTTTGAGTTGGTCACGGGCGTCGGCGACGATACCTACGATCTTGCGGACGCGCTCTCCAAGAGCAACGGCGCCAAGGGTAGCGCCGACTGCGTGTTCTTTATCCCGGAGGGGTTTGAGAACGACCTGGTCGCGGCCGCCCGCGCGGGGGAGGCCCTGCCCAAGCTCGATGTGACCTACGGTGCCGGCACCATGGCGGCGGCGCTTTCGTCTGCCGAGGCCTCGCGCTGGATTTCGCTCGCGGGCGCTGCAGCGGCCCTAGAGCCCGCCGCCTCTAATGGTAGCGTCGCCAAGGCCGCCGAGCATGCCGCCGCCAAGCGCGCCGAGGTCCAGATTGAGCAGGTCAAGGTTGGTTCGACTGCCGCCGCCATGCTCAAGTCGTATTTCAACTTTGGCGCGTACGCGATTATCTCGTCGGTCATCGTATCGGTGGGGCTGGTGTTCTCGGGCATGAACGAGCCCGAGCGCGTGCGTCGTATGGATGCCGGCCCAATCTCCGAGCGCCGGCGTTCGCTCGCCGTGTTTGCGGCCGCCACTGTGATCACCGTCTGCATCTGGTTTGTGTCGAGCATGATGGGCGTCGTGGGCTTTGCCGGCGCGGTTGCCGAGGTCGGCGTGGGTCGTGTGTGCCTGGCGCTGGCGGCGACGTTTGCCCTGGCGTGCACGCCTCTGGCCGTTGGCTTTGCCCTTTCGAGCCTGGGTGCGCGTGAGGAGCTGCTCAACGGTGTGGGCAACCTGCTCGGCATGCTCATGACGTTTTTGGGCGGCGCCTGGATGCCGCTGTCGCTGATGGGCCCAGCCGTGCAGACCGCGGCGCATTTTGTGCCGACGTATTGGGTGAACGACGCGATTGGCAAGGCGCTCGCCGCGGACCTGACGTCCACCGTGCTGGGCGACATCGCTTGCGATCTGGGCGTCACAGTGCTCTTTGCCGCGGCCATCGCCGCCGTAGGCCTAGCCCTCGCCCACAACAAATCCCACGCCTAGACACCTACTCATTGGGGACAGACTTAAACGACCAAAAGTATTCATTGGGGACAGACTTAAATGACTAGCCATCGGGGGCAGATAAGGAGCGTCCCCAACTGCCGGGTGGCGAAAGAGCGTCCCTTGTGACTGATCATTTAAGAACGTCCCCAATGACTAGTCAAGAACGTCCCCAATGACTAGTCTGAAATAAAATCCAGGCCTCGCTCCAAAATAGTTCGCCATGGTTTACTATTACGCTCATAAAGTAGTACGAGGCTAACAACGGGGGATACCATGGCAACGCAGGAAGCCTATGTCCAGGTTAAGGATCTCAAAAAGCATTACGGCGACGGTGATGCGCGCCTGACGGTGCTCGACGGCATCGACACGTCCATCAACCGCGGAGAGATCTGCGTCATGCTGGGGCCTTCGGGTTCGGGCAAGTCGACGTTTCTTAACCTGATCGGCGGCCTGGAGGATGCCGACGCTGGCTCTATTTTGGTGGACGGCTGCGACCTCACGGTGCTCAAACCTACCGACCTGGGCGAGTATCGCCGCCGTGAGCTGGGCTTTGTCTTCCAGTTCTACAACCTGGTGCCCGATCTCACCATCAAGGAAAACATCGAGGTCACGGCACACCTGTCCAAAAAGCCGCTCAACATCGACGACCTGCTGCGTTCGCTGGGTCTCTACGAGCACCGCAACAAGTTCCCGCGCCAGGTTTCGGGCGGCCAGCAGCAGCGCTGCGCCATCGGCCGTGCGCTCGTCAAAAACCCGGGCCTGCTGCTGTGCGACGAGCCCACCGGCGCGCTTGACTACAAGACGTCCAAGGAAATCCTGCAGCTCATGGAGGATGTCAACCGCACCTACGGCTGCACCATCATCATTGTCACCCACAATGCCGCCATCGCGCACATGGCCAATCGCGTGCTGCGCCTGCGCGACGGGCACATCGTCGAGGATGAGCTCAACGAGTCGCCCGTTGCGGCCGCCGAGCTCGATTGGTAGGCGGCGCCATGACACCTCTCGCAAAACGTCTCCCGCGCGAGCTGCGCCGCAATATCGGCAAGTACCTGGGCATCTTTTTGCTTATGTGCGGAAGCATCGCTCTCACCTCGGGATTTTTGCTCGCAGCGCATTCCATCGGCTGCCTTATCGATGACATGCGCGATGCGTACGCGATTGAGGACGGCCGCGTGACCACCTCCTTCGAGGCCACCAAAGACCAGCTCAAGGCAGCCGAGGACGCGGCAGACGACGTCGGCGGCGTCACGCTCTACAAGAATTTCTCCATTGACGCCATCATCAAAAAGACCGCCGGCGACGACGGCACCAAGCGCACGCTGCGCACCTATGCGCACCGCACCAAGGTCGATATCGCGTCCTACTGTGAGGGTAGGCAGCCCAAGACGGACGATGAGGTGGCCATCGACCGTGTCTTCGCCACCAACAACGACCTCGCCGTGGACGATAAGGTCGAGCTTGAGGGCCGCACCTACACCATCTGCGGCATCATGACCCAGCCCGATAGCCAGGCGCTGTTCCTCAACAACTCGGACTTTACGGTGAACACCATCACCTATGGCGTGGCCGAGGTCACCGATGGCGGCTTTGCCGCGCTCGAAGATGCCGGCGGCGCGCCTGCCTACACCTACTCCTTCACCTTTGCCGATCGCGACCTCCCCACCGCGGATCGCATCGATGCGGAGCAGGATATGGTCGAGGCGCTGACCGATGCCGATGCGCGCGTGGACGATCTGATCGATGCCGATTCCAACCAGGGTATTGGCTACGCGCGCGACGACGTAGACGGCGACTCCATGATGTGGATGACGCTGCTCGACATCATCATCGTGATCATGGCGTTCGTCTTTGTGGTCCTTACCGACGCCACCATCGAGGAGGAGAGCGCCATCATCGGCACGCTGCTCGCCAGCGGTTATCGCCGTCGCGAGATCGTCCTGCACTACCTTGCGCTTCCCGCCATCGTGAGCGTGGTCGCGGCGCTTTTGGGCACCGCGCTCGGCGTTGTGTTCTTTACCGAGCCCATGCGCAGCCTCTATTACGGATCGTACAGTCTGCCGCCCTTCCAGGTGTACTGGAGCTGGGAGATCTTTGTGAAGTGCGCCGTGGTTCCCGCCGCCGCGCTCATCCTCATCACGCTGGTGGGTCTGCTCCGCAAAATGGGCAAGACGCCGTTGCAGTTCCTTCGTCACGAGGCGAGCGGCAAATCGGGCACCAAGCGCGGCTTGCAGCTGCCGGAGCGCATGGGTTTTGTTTCCCGCTTCCGCCTGCGCATCTTCCTGCGCAACCTGGGCAACTTCGCCACGCTCTTCGTGGGCATTGCGTTTGCCTCGCTGCTGCTGCTCTTTGGCCTGGCGATTCTGCCCACGATGACGCACTATGCGGACAACCTCGAGACAAGCCTGGTCGCCGAGCACCAGTACACGCTCAAGGCCCCGCTGGAACTCGAGGGCACCGCCGAGGAGCGCGAGCAGTGGTCGGCACTCGAGCGTTTGCAGTCGGTTGACGGCGCACTGCTTTCTGCCGCTCAGGATGCCGATGACGAGCTTGACGACGCGGCCGATGCAGCGCAGGCAGCAGCCGATGCCGCGACCAGCGCTCCGTCTGCCGAGAGCCTGGCCGCGGCGCAGGACGCGCTCGCCAAGGTCCAGGACAAGAAGGATGCGCTTTATGCGCGCCTCGATGACCTTGCCGATGCCCTCGGCTGCGACCGCGACGAGGCTATCGACCTGATCGACAAGGCCTCTAAGATCGACACTGACAACGATGATATCCACCCGGTCAATACGACCGACAACGGCGCGGGCGCAATCGCGCAGGCCGAGAAATATGCCGTTTACCAGCTGCAATACGACCGCGGCGATGGTAATGGGCAGGAGACGATTTCCGTCTACGGCATCTCGCCCAACTCGCGCTATTGGAAAGATCTCAACGTCGGCGATGGGCGCGTTGTCTTTGGCGGTGGCTTGCTCGACAAGTTTGGCTGGAGCGAGGGGCAGAAGGTCACGCTCGGCGACAAGTGCGAGGGCAAGGACTATTCGCTGGAGTACACGGGCAAGGACGCCACCTGGGGCTCAAAGTCGGACATGAATATCTATATGAGCATCGACGACTTTAACGAGCTGTTCGGCAATGACGCCACCTACTTTAACGGCTATGTGAGCGACGAGAAGCTCGACCTCGATGCTCGTTACTTTGCCGGCGACACCACGCCCGACGACATGCGGACCGTGGGCGACCAGTTCATCGGCATGATGAGCAAAATGATCGGCATGATGGTTGGCCTCGCGGTGTTTATCTTCCTGCTGTTTATGTACCTGCTGACCAAGGCGGTGATCGACCGCAGCGCTCGTTCGATCAGCTACATGAAAGTCTTTGGCTATCGCGACAGCGAGATCTCGCATCTGTACATCCGCTCGATCACGCTGTGCGCGGCGGCGTCGCTCGTGCTGAGCCTGCCGGTCATTATTGGCTCGCTCACGGTCATCTTCCGCTCGATGCTGCTCGCCTACAACGGCAATATCGAGATCTACGTGCCCGCTTGGTCCATGGCGGCGTGCGTGGGCATTGGCTTTGTGACCTACCTGGTCGTGGCGTTGCTGCACATGCGTTCCATCAAACGTGTGGGCCTGGCCGAAGCTCTCAAGGTGCAGGAGTAGCCCCTTATTAGTCGTTGGGGACGTTCTTAAACGACTAGTCGTTGGGGACAGTCTTTGCCGATTCGCCGGCTCGCCGGCCGGACTGGCAAGGACTGTCCCTGGCGGCACTCATTTAAGTCTGTCCCCAATGAGTGGCCGTGCTTGACTTCGACCCTACTTCAACGGGTACCATCCTCTTATGTCTGTAACGCCATATAGACCGAGGGGATATATCTATGACCGCAACTGCACCCGCAGCACCCGCTAAGGTGTACTTCACCAACCTGCGCACGCATGCTCGCGAGAGCCAGCTCGACAAACTCAAGCGCCTCATCCGTCACGCCGGTATCGAGCAGATCGACTTTGAGAACAAGTTCGTCGCCATCAAGATTCACTTTGGCGAGCTGGGCAATCTGAGCTTTTTGCGCCCCAACTACGCCCGCGCCGTCGCGGACGTGGTGAAGGAGCTGGGCGGCAAGCCCTTCCTCACCGACTGCAATACGCTCTACGTCGGTAGCCGCAAAAACGCGCTCGAGCACATCGACACCGCCTACCAGAACGGCTTTACCCCGTATGTCACGGGCTGCCAGGTCATCATCGCCGATGGCCTCAAGGGCACCGACGAGGCGCTCGTTCCGGTCGAGGGCGGCGAGTACGTGCACGAGGCCAAGATCGGTCAGACGCTCATGGATGCCGATATCGTGATCAGCCTCACCCACTTTAAGGGTCATGAGCAGGCCGGTTTTGGCGGCGCCATGAAGAACCTGGGCATGGGAGGCGGCAGCCGTGCCGGCAAGATGGAGCAGCATGCCGCCGGCAAGCCGAACGTCGCGGCCGAGCACTGCGTTGGCTGCCGCGCCTGCGAAAAGATCTGCGCGCACAACGCTATCTCGTTCGACGACACCCGCGAGCGCGAGCTTGCCAACGACAACACCCGCACGGTTCACGTCGCTGCCATCGACCACGATCGCTGCGTGGGCTGCGGCCGCTGCATTGCGGCATGCAACCAGGACTGCATCAAGCCCGGCTATGACGCCGCGGCCGACGTGCTCAACTGCAAGATCGCCGAGTACACCAAGGCCGTTGTCCAGGATCGTCCCAGCTTCCACATTTCGCTGGCTATGGATATCAGCCCCAACTGCGATTGCCATCCCGAAAACGACACACCTATCGTCAACGACATCGGCATGTTCGCGAGCTTCGACCCGGTCGCCATCGACCAGGCCTGCGCCGATGCCGTCATGGCGTCCGAGCCGCTGCCCAACACCGAGCTCACCGATAGCGCGGCCAAGATGGAGCATAACCACGAGCATCTGGAGGGCGAGCAGGCGCACGACCCCTTCTGCATTACGCATCCCGACACCGACTGGCGCGTGTGCATCGCGCATGCCGAGAAGATCGGCTTGGGCACGAGCGAGTACGAGCTCATCGAGGTTAAGTAGCGCCTATCTATTGGACAAAATAAGCGCCTTTGTAGCGTAAGTTGAGCAAAAGCCGCCCACGAGCACAACGCTCGCGGGCGGCTTTTCGGAAGTGCGGTGAAAAAACGAATACCGCCGACCGCAAACCGATTTTTGGCAACAAAACCCCAGACGTTGCTTTTTGCCTAAAAATTCTTGTCGAGGAAGTCGTCGACCGTATTCCAGTAGAGCTCGGGGTCAACTTGCGCACTCTTGGCGTGGGTGGCGCCATGGATAGTGAGCTTTTGCTTGACCTTGCTGGCGCACGCGTCGCAGTTTTGGTCGAGCATGCTGTACGGCACAAAGGTGTCCTGGTCGCCGTGGATAAACAGCATGGGAACTGTCGCGTGTTTGAGTTGCTCCACACTGCTCGCCTTATGAAAGTCGTAGCCCGCGCGCACGTTGCACACCAAGTTTGCTACATCGAGCAAGGGAAAGCTGGGCAGGCCGAACACGTCCTTGAGTTGCAGAGAAAACTCGTCCCAAACACTCGTATAACCGCAGTCCTCGATAATGCATTTTACGTTTGCGGGCAGAGACTCCCCCGCGACGTTCATGGCGGTTGCCGCACCCATCGACTCGCCAAAGACCAGGATGCGCGCCTCGGGGTCAGCCTGAACGATTCGCTCGATCCATGCGACGATGTCGAGACGCTCGGGCCAGCCCATGCCGATATAATCGCCGCCGGAGCGCTCGTGGGCGCGGGCGGCGGGTGCGATTACGTTCATGCCGCGGTCGTGGAATCGCTTGACGTATCGGGCCATACCGATGGGCTCGTTGGTATATCCATGCAGGCAGACGGCGTAGTCGTGCGTGCTCTCCGACGCAGCAAAATGCCAGGCGGCAAGCTCGGTCCCGTCATCTGCGGTGAGGCTGCTGCTCTCGCGATTCTCTTTAAACCACGCCCGCGCCTCGGTTTCCTCGGCATCCGGCTGCTCACCTTCTTTGTCGTTCTTGCTATCCTGCATCATCTTCATGGTGTATGGCGCGCGGGGATTCAGCGCGAAGTCAAACAGAAAGTTGCCGGCAAATCCGAGCAGCGCAACGACAACCACCAGCGCAACGACGCCGGCTATCTTGAGCTTTCGATGGGAACGTGCGTTTTGAGACATAAGAAGCTTTCCTATAATATGTTAATACATCAACATTTAATGCAAGCGCATTATGGACGTTCGCCGTTGATGCGTCAACAGGCAAAGAATGGGTAAACAAGGGGTCACGTATGGTGCAAATTTCACACGTACCCAGACGCTTTGATATAGTGTTGAGAACTCTTTACGTTGGAGGATGTAACCGGCATGTCCGATTCGAGCGACAGTTCTAAGCCGCGACCCAAGACCGCGGCCGTTCCACACTACACAGTGGGCGAGGAGATCATGAACTCCGTCACCCATGGTGTCGGCTGCCTGCTGGGTATCGCGGGCCTGGTGCTCCTGATCGTATTCGCCGCCCTGCGCGGCGGAGGCCCGGCCCATATGGCCGCGGCGATTGTCTATGGCGTCAGCATTATCCTCGAATACCTAGCCTCCACGCTCTACCACGCGATTCAGCCCGCGCGCGCCAAGCGCGTGTTTCGCATCATCGACCACAGCTGCATCTACCTGCTCATAGCCGGCAGCTATACGCCGTTTTGCCTCATCACGCTCGCAAACGACGGCGGCGCTGTGCTGTTCTTTGCCGTATGGGCCATCGCCATCATCGGCATCGCCCTCGAGTGCTTCCTACGCGAGCGCCAGCCGCATTGGGTAAGCGGCCTGGTCTACCTGCTGATGGGCTGGCTCGTTGTCTTTAAGCTGCCCGAACTTGTTGCGCTGCTCAACCCCGTGGCACTTGCCCTGCTCGCCGTCGGCGGCGTGTGCTACACCGCGGGCGTGCCGTTCTATATCGCCAAAAACGTGCGCTATCTGCACAGCGTGTTTCACCTGTGGGTGCTCGCCGGCAGCATCTTCCAGTTCATGGCGGTGATCCTCTTCGTAATCTAGCGACCATGCCTGCGCGCCCGCGGACCCATCCAAGCGGCCGTCGGGCGCAACTGCCCTATCCGCCACCTACGCTTACTACCTAACGTCCCGAATCTTGGAGGTTCGAGAAACTCCCGATGGACATAACCATCTCCCTTATTACCACGCTCGTCCTGACGCTTATCAACGGCTACTTCTCTATGTCCGAGATGGCTCTCACCACGGCTAAGCGCGCCGTGTTGGAGCACGATGCCGAGGAGGGCGATAAGCGCGCCGAGCGCGCCGTCCAACTCGCCGCCGACTCCGATCAGCTGTTGGCCACCATCCAGGTCGCCATCACGCTCGTGGGCTTCGCCTCGTCCGCCGTCGCCTCGACGAGCCTGTCCGACCCGCTTGCCACATGGCTCATGAGCTTTGGCATCGCGCCGCTTTCCGCCATCGCGCGCGGCCTGGCGCCGGTCATCATCACCGTCGCCGTCGCCTTTGTGTCCATCGTGATCGGCGAGCTCGTGCCCAAACGCATCGGCCTCGCTAACGCCGAGGGCGTATCCAAGCAGGTCGTGGGGCCGCTTTCCGTGTTCCAAAAGATCGCCCGCCCGCTCGTGTGGCTGACCGGTGCCTGCTCCGATGGCCTGGCCCGCATCCTGCGCATCAAGAGCGCCGACGACCGCCAAAACGTCTCGGAGGAAGAGATCAAGTACATGGTCTCGGAGCAGGACGACCTGCTCGACGAGGAAAAGCGCATGATCCACGAGATCTTCGACCTGGGCGACACTGTTGCCCGCGAGGTCATGGTCCCGCGCGTGGACACCACCATGTGCGAGGACGACGAGACGGTCGCCGACGTGCTGTCCACCATGCGCCAGACCGGCTTCAGCCGCATCCCCGTCTATCACGAGGACCCCGACAATGTCGCGGGCATTGCGCACATCAAGGACCTGATCCAGCCCGCGCTCGACGGCAAGGGCGACCAGCCCATCGCCAGCTATTTGCGCGATGCCACCTTTGTGCCCGATACCAAGGACATCCTGCCGCTGCTGTCCGAGATGCAGACCTCGCACGACCAGATCGTGGTCGTCGTGGACGAGTACGGCGGCACGGCCGGCATCATCACCATCGAGGACATCGTCGAGGAGATCGTCGGCGAAATCGAGGACGAGTTCGACCCCGACAACAAGTACCTCACGCGTCTTTCGCGTCGCGAGTGGCTCGTCGATGGGCGTTTTTCGTGCGATGACGCGATTGAGCTTGGTTGGCCGCTCGAGGAAAGCGATGATTATGAGACCATCGCCGGCTGGATTTTGGAGCTTTGCGACTCGGTGCCCGACATCGGAGAGGTGTTTGAGGTCGCAGGGTACAAGTTCAAGGTACAGTCGATGCGTGGCCAGCGCATCTCGCTCATTCGCGTGATCGCTCCGGCCGAAACCGATAAGAAGGATTCCGAGTCTTCGGCAGAGAAGCCGGCGGCGTCGGGTGCGGGCTCTGTGGATCCGCACGATGGCGACGAGTAGGGCAAGGACGAGTAGGGGAGAGTTATGGCAGGCCTGTTCAACATCCTTAAGGTCACCGTCAGCGAGGACAAGATTTGCGCGCACGTGCTGGTGAACCCCGGTATGCCGCTCATGACCTCGGAGGATATCGAGGCCACGGCGCGCGTGTACTACCTGGTGCCCGCGATTGCCAAGCATCTGTGCCTGGGCGATTCGGGTCGCGAGTTCCAGGACTGCATGGGCCAGACCGAGCTTTGCCACCTGCTGGAGCACGTGACGGTCGAGCTCATGAACGAGACCGGTCTTGCCGGCAGCATTTCGTGCGGTCGCACGCGCGTGAGCGAGCATGACGAGCGTGTCTTTGAGGTTGAGCTTTCGTGTCCCGATGATGCGCTGGCCATCGGTGCGCTGTCTTCGGCGACCTTTATGATGGATTGGGCGTACCTGCACGCCGATCAGCCGGCCCCCGACGTGGAAGGCACGGTCGCAGGCCTGCGCAACCTGGTGCTGGGCATGCGTGCCGAGGTCGAGGGCAAGGACCCGCACGAGGCCGTTGCCGCTGCGAACGGCGAGGACGTGGCCGAGGATGCGCCCGAGGGCGACGCTCCCGCCGACGCCGACACTGAGCCCGTTGCCGAGGCGCCTGCTGAGCCCGAGTCTGTGGAGCCCCAAGGCGTCCCGAGCTTTGACGACGAGCCGCAGATGCCAATCGATACCGAGGGTGCGGTCGCCGAGAACCACGAGGCCCCCGCGGCCGTCTTTGGCGGTGCGGCAACGGCTCCGTCCGGCTCGGCGCACGAGGGCAACCTGCCGCTCGTCGATGGCGCCGGCGAGAACCCGGCCGCCACGGTCGCCATGCCGACTATGCCGCAGGAGTAGGCTCAATCGCTTATCACCATCATGTACCTGCGCTTTTACCGTACGCAGATGAGCGCGACGGCAAGTGTTGCGCTGCGGGTATAATGGACAGCATTCAAACGGTGGGCATCGAGGTGCCCGCAGGAGAGGAATGATCATGGGAAAGACTTTCAGCTTTGTCTCCGGTGCGCTCTTTGGTGCTGCCGCCGGCGCTATCATCGGCGTTGCTCTGGCCCCGCGCTCGGGTGCCGAGACCCGCGCCATGGCCGCCGATATCGCCAACGACGCCTGGGACAACATGCGTGACACCTACGAGCACAGTGCCGAGGAGGCTCGTGCCGCGGTCAACGACTTTGGTCCGATGGTCGACGCCAAGACCGATGACCTGCGCGCCAAGGTCGACCTGGCCCGCGAGCGCATGGACCAGCTTCGCGAGCAGCTCAACGACGCCATCTCGGGCGGCAACGTGACGCCCGCTGCCGACGTCGTGGTCGAGAACGTCACCGAGGCCGGCACCGAGGCCACGGAGTCCTCGACCGAGGCATAATGCGCGCAGGGGATTTTGTCGGCGTCAAGGTTTATCGTAAGCCTGCCGAAGACAAGCGCACCAAAAAGGACGGCACGCCGCGCAGCCCTAAAAAGCTCGGCAAGATTCACTTTCCCGTCTTTACCCCGGGCGGCACGCGCGTGGTGGGCTTTATGGTCCGCCAGTCCGATATCGCGGGTATGATCGAGCGCCCCGACCGGTTTGTGGCGCTCGATGCCATCGGCGTCTATGAGGGCGCTGTCGCGGTCGACGACGTCAAGGGCACCTACGATGCCGCCGCGGCCAAGCGCCTCGATATCAACCTGGACGATTGCATCATCTGGGTTGGCATGGACGTGCGCACGGAATCGGGCGATGCCGTGGGCTACTGCTCGGACGTTGAGTTCAAGCCGCGTTCGGGCATTGTGCAGACGTTCTATGTGACCGCCAGCGCCGCATCGAGCATGTTGGTGGGCGACACGCAGGTGCCGCCGACGATGCTGCGCGGCTACGAGAACGGCGCGATGATTGTCTCGGACGAGGTCAAGGCGCTCGGGTATTCGGGCGGCGCGGCCGCCAAGGCTGCCGAGGCCAGCGTCGTGGTGGGCGATAAGGTCAAGAAGGGCGCCAAGGTGCTCGATGACAAGGGATCGGTCGCCGTGGACAAGGGCAGCCGCGCACTGGGCAAGCAGCTCGGCAAGACGCGCGGTATGTTCAAGGCCTTTAAGGACGAATATCAAAAGGCGAGCGGGGGCTCGTCAAAAGCTAGCAAATAGCGACGTACCAAATGATGGGAGGCGAGCCGGAGACCTGTTGCTCCGGCTCGCTGTGTTTATGGGGGAGGGCACATGCGCCAAAACGGATCTAACTTAAACGGGCGCTCGGGTGCGCGTCCGACGGCGCGCCGCGACCTGGGGCAGCTGCCCAGCGGCCAGCGCAAGCGTCGCCGTAAGCCCGGCGCGATGTACCTCAACCATAGCCGTGGGTTTAGC
This sequence comes from Collinsella sp., assembly GCA_048485235.1. Classification (GTDB taxonomy): domain Bacteria; phylum Actinomycetota; class Coriobacteriia; order Coriobacteriales; family Coriobacteriaceae; genus Collinsella. Next base: position 17,470 of record DBFWCI010000009.1, on the reverse strand, counting down.
GACCGCAGCGCTCGCATCGGCAACAGCCGCACGCCCCGTCGTTCGTCTCGCCTGCCCTATGCGCTCATCGCCGTGGGCTGCGCGCTCGTACTGTTTATCGCTGCCGTTGTGGGCTACGTCAACCGCAGCGTGGATGTCGTCCTCAACGGCCAGGAGACTGCGGTGCGCGTCGGCTCTACGCTGCAAAATCTCATCGACGATCAGGAGCTGACCGATACCTACGACGCCGGGGACCTGCTGGCCGTTGACGACAGCGTGCTGACCCGCCATGGCGGCGAAAAGCTGTCGGTAAAGGTGGACGGTAAGCGCATAAAACAGGGCAAGTGGAAAAGCCGCGAGCTTACGGGCGGCGAGAAGGTGACGGTCAAGGACGGCCGCGACACGTACGAGAAGCACGAGGTCCAGGCGACGGTTATCGAGCCCAAGCTCAAGGTCGAGGGCACGGGTGCCATCGAGTACGTCAAGACGTGGGGTATCCAGGGTCGCTCCGAGGTGTGGGTCGGCGAGCAATCGGGCAAGACGCAGGACCGCGGCGAGGTCGTGCCCGCCACCGATTGCGTGGTCGAGTGCGCGAGCGTGGCGCCCAAGGGCAACGAAAAGTACGTGGCGCTGACGTTTGATGAGGGCCCGAGCGGAGCGACCAAGCGGATCTTGCAGGTGCTCAAGGAAAAGGGCGTCACCGCGACGTTCTTCCTGTCGGGTGATGCGGCCGAGGCCTCGCCCGCCACGGCCAAGGCGATTGTCGATGCCGGCTGCGAGGTCGGCTCCAACAGTTACAGCGACGAATCGCTCAAGGGCCAGGACCGCGATGCGGTGCGCGAGCAGGTTTCGAAGGGCACCGAGGCGATCAAGTCCGCGACCGGAACGTCGACGATGCTTTTGCGTGCTCCCTACGCAGCCTTTGACGAGCAAAACTGGATTGATGCGATGGACCTGGTGTCTGCCGTGGTCTCGTGGAATATCGATTCGGGCGACTGGCTGCTCAACGGTGCCGACGAGCAGGTCTCGACGGTGCTCGATTCGGTGACGCCGGGCAACATTGTGTTGCTGACCGATAACGATGAATGTGCCGAGCAGACGCTCGAGGCGCTGCCGCAGATTATCGACGGGCTTATTGCCGACGGCTACAAAATCGTGACATTGAGCGATCTGGTCAAGACGGATACATCGCTGAGCAAAAAGCTCACCTCGCTGACGAAGGCCGCCATGCCCAAAAACGCCGTGTTCCCCCAGCTCGCCGAAGATGACGACACCACAGACTAGTCATGTAAGAACGTCCCCAATGACTATGTCACGGATGCGTCAGCGTTTGATATGCCTGCGATGTTTGGAGCATAAATTTGGCGCCACGGCGCGATGCTGATGCTATAGTTACTGCGGATAACAAGGGTCAAGAGAAAGGTTGCAGGTGAAATCCAAACCTCGACCATACAGTCGATGACCCCATGCAGGTGCTTCTTGCGCATGTACGGGGTGTGAGCGCCGAGCGGCGTGCCGCCCGCGCATGCGTATGCATATCTAATAGTCCACGGATGGCGCGCCGGCATGGCCGCAGTCCGAAGGGATAATGATGGGGAGCACCAGTGAATTATCTGAGTGAGATGCTCAAACTGCCGGTCTTGGACGTCGATGGCGAAAAGCTCGGCGTTGTGAACGATTTTGGCATTGCTACCGGCGAAGTTTTTCCGCACGTGACGTCGCTCGCGTTCCGCGGACCCGGCAAGACGCCATTTATGATCAGCTGGCGCAAATGGGTCGACCGTATCGACGAGACGGGTGTGCACCTTAAGTCGCCGGCCACCGAAATCCGTTTTTCGTACCTGCAGCCGACCGAACTCTTGCTCGCCCGTGACGTGCTCAACAAGCAGATTGTCGACACGCAGGGCATGAAGGTCGTGCGCGTAAACGACATCAAGTTTTCCATGTCGGGCGAAAATCAACTGCGCCTGCTGGGTGCCGAAGTTGGCGCCCGCGGTCTGCTGCGCGCGATCAGCCCCACACTCGAGCACGTTGTCGAGGGCTTTATGAAGCACCTGGGCAAACCGCTCAGCGAGGACATTATCGCCTGGTCTTATATGGACCTGCTCGACCGTTCGACTAAGAACATCCAGCTCTCGGTGTCGCACAAGACGCTTGGCGAGCTGCATCCTGCTGACATCGCCGACATCATCGAGCAGCTCGACCCGCGCCTGCGTGCGCAGGTGTTCGCACAGCTCGACACGGCACAGGCCGCCGAGGCCATCTCGGAGTTCGATGACGACGAGCTTATGACCGAGATGCTCGAGGGCCTGTCCGATACCGACGCATCGTCGATGCTGGCCATGATGGACCCGGACGACGCTGCCGACCTGATCGACGAACTCGATTATGAGAAGGCCGAGAAGCTCCTGCGCCTGATGGGCGTCAAGGAGGAGAAGGCGATTCGTAATCTGCTGGGCTACGAGGACAACACCGCCGGCCGCATCATGACCTCGGAGTTTGTCTCGCTGCCCGCCACGGCGACGGTCGGCGATGCCATCGAGGCGATTCGCAAACTCGACGAGGACTTTGAGAGCGTCTACTACGTCTATACCGAGGATCCGAGTGGCATGCTGACGGGCGTGCTTTCGCTGCGCACGCTGATCGTGGCCGACCGCGACGCCACGCTGGGCCAGCTCGCCTATCGCGATCTGGTCTACGTGTCGCCCGACGAGGACCAGGAAGACGTGACGGACGAGATGACCAAGTACGACCTGGTTGCCATCCCTGTCTGCGACGAGAACCGTCATATCCTGGGTATCGTGACCTTCGACGACGCCATGGACGTTATCGCCGAGGAGCATCAGGAGGACCTGCAGATCGCCGGTGTCGGCTCGGGCGATAGCGCGTCGGACGACTCGACGAACGTGCTCAGCTGGTTCGTGCATCGTCAGTACTGGGTCGTCGTGTGGGGCATCGCCTCGTGCATTATGGCGACGGTGCTGGGGACGGCGCTGGGCTCCGCGCATCTGGTGGTGTTCCCCATGTGCGCCATGCCGCTCGTACTGCTGGCTGCCTCGCGCATGGTGTCGTTCGTCAAGAACTACTTCCTCGAGTACGACGGTCACGACGACGAGCCCAAACCGTACCTGGGATTCTTCTTCCAGAGCACGGGTATGGGCCTGATCCTTTCGCTTGTTACTTACCTGTGCGCGCAGCTGGTGCGCACCGCCGCGTTCCCCGATGCCACTATGTTTGAGGAGCAGCTCTTTACCGGCTGCTTTAATATCGCTGCCGTTATTTGCCTGGTGGGCAACATGAGCGCCGTGATTTACCTGATGGTGCTGTTCTGGCGCGATGAGCACGACCTCAATACGTCGGGTACCGCCATGAACGTCATCGCCGTCATGATCTCGTGTGTGGCGTACTGCATCGCCGCGGTGCTGCTCACCATGTCGGTCATGGGGTAGGTGGTCGCGTGCAAAATACGAAGCAAAAGCCGAGCACCAAGCAAAAGCTGACCATCGCGGCCATCTTTGGCGCCATGGGCCCCGGTCTTCTGGCGGCGCTTTCGGGCAATGACGCTGGCGGCATCGCCACGTATTCCAGCGCGGGCGCCAGCTATGGCTATAAGATGCTCTGGATGCTTCCCGTCATGACTGTGCTGCTCATCGTGACGCAGGAGACCGCGGCGCGCTGCGGATGCGTCACGGGTAAGGGCCTGGCGTCGCTCATTCGCGAGCGCTTTGGCGTGCGCAAGAGCGTGCTGGCCATGGCAGCGCTGTTGATCGCCAACACGGCGGTGACCATCTCGGAGTTCGCGGGTATCGCGAGCGGCCTTGCTCTGTTTGGCGTTCCGGCGAGCATCTCGGTGCCGCTCGTGGCGCTGCTGGTGTGGATGCTTACCATGTCGGGCAGTTTCCAGCGCATCGAGAAGATTTTGCTGCTGGTAAGCTGCGTGTTCGTGACCTACATCGTCGCCGCGTTTATGGCCGGCCCCAACTGGGGCGAGGTCGCGGTCGACTTGGTCGTCCCCAATATTCAGAACGATCCCAGCTACGTGTCGCTCGTGGTCGCAACGATCGGTACCACCATCGCACCGTGGATGATCTTCTTGGCTCAGAACAACGTGGTCGATAAGAATGCGGGCGAGGACGACATCGTGCTGCAGCGTATTGATACCGTGAGCGGCTCGATCGCTGCTGATATCATTGCGGGCTTTATTATCATCACGACCGGTACGGTGCTGTTCCCGGCGGGTATTCAGATTAGCGATGCCGCCGATGCCGCCCGCGCGCTGGAGCCCATCGCGGGCCAGTGGTCCACGGTGCTGTTTGCCTCGGGCCTGGTCGCGGCGAGCTTTTTGGCCGCCTGCGTGCTGCCGGGCGTTACGTCGAGCGCTATCTGCGAGGCATTTGGCTGGGAGCGCGGTGCCGACCGCAGCTGGGACGAGGCTCCGGTCTATCGCGGCATCATTACGGCCATCATCGGCATTTCTGCCGTGTTGGTGCTCATGCCTGGCGTCGATTTGTTCCAGATTATGATGACCTCGCAGGTCATCAACGGCGTGCTGCTGCCCGTAGTCCTGGTATTTCAGGTGGTTATCGCGGCGGATCGCCACATTATGGGCGCCAACCGCAACGGCCGCGTATGGAACGTGCTCACTTGGGCGACTATCGGCGTGATTACGGTGCTGACGGTCGTCATGTTTGTGCTGCAAGCGATGGGCTACAGCGCTTAACGCCCACTTTTGCTTCCGAACAGGCCGCAGCGATGGGCTGCGGCCTGTTTTTTGTCTGCTATAGGGTGTTAGTTATATAGCAATGGACAAAAAATGCCAAATATGAGTACTGTTGCTAAGTGAATAGCATTTACATCCTAAAAGATAATGAACATAGCCTTTAGTATGTTCATTAAAATTGGCTCCAATACGCCTTAAACCAGTCAGGTTGGCTGCTTTAGGGGGTTGTAGGGGTCGCTCGGACGTCATTTTGGGTGGTTTTGCCTGTTACTAAAATGGTAACAGTACTCATATTTGCCCTTTTTTGCCCACAGACCTTTGAGGGTGCGGCGAAAAGGGCTTGTTTTGATTGTTTGGGGCAGGCACGAGGCGCGGAAACGATGTCTGGAGCGACGGAGCGGCCTGGAATTCATCCGTAGAGGTCTTCATTGGCTGCGCCAGGAGTGTCCCTAACTGCCGGAGGGGGTGTCTGCCGTGGCAGACACCCCCTCCGGATGTGGGAAGTTTGCGCTGCAGGTTACTTGTCGGTGCCCAGCTTGTGCGGCTTGAGAGCGAGCGCATTGACGAGTGCGTCGGTGGCAGACTTGACGGCTGCCGGCTGCGGATCGTTGACGTGATTCTCGGGATGCACGGGCAGGTCCTTCTTGACGGCATCGTGGATCAAGTTGAGGTACTCAGTCACGCCAGTGGTCGATAGATGCGTGCCATCGCCATCGAACAGGTCGTTGCGGTTGGCACTGTATCCGTACCAGTCGATAACGCGTACGTTCTTGTAGCGCGTAGCGGCGTTGGCGATGGCCTGGTTGGTAGAGCCAACCCACGGCTGCGGGCTGCGTGTGTTCACAAACACCACAATACGCTTATCTCCTGCATCGGCCATGATGGCGTCGATTTGGTCGTCGGTTACCAAGCCGTTGGTGCCCAGTGCAAAGACCACGATCTTCCCGGCAAGGTTCTGCTGGATATAGCCCTCAAATGTCGCGCGGCCCGCATCAAACTGGCGGCCCTTTTCGGCATCGATATGGCTGTGCGGGAACACGCCGTCAAAGGTGTCTACGGCACGCAGCGACACGGAGTCGCCGATCATAAGCAGATCGTAGGAGCCATCGGGGAAGCCGTCGTTGTCCTTGTCGGTGTCGTCGGCCGCCTGCTGGTCGGTGGGCGCGGTGTTTTTGGCTTCCTTGTTCAGAACTTCGGCGCCCTCGCCGCTCAGTGCGGAGGTCTCCGGCACAAAGATCAGACCGCCCAGCGCAACGACCAACACGACGGCGCAGGCTGCGCAGGCAGGGACGTGCGCGCGTGCCCAGTTGGCGGGCGTGGCGGTGCCGTCGCGGAACTCGGATACGGTGCGCCCAAAGGCGCCCTTTCTAAACGGCGTCTCGATAAAGCGATATGAGCATTCGGCCACGGCGACCACCAACAGCACCTGCAAAATGTACTGCCACCACGGTGTATCGTTGATGTTGGCGACCGGGTTCATGAGCAACAGCAGCGGATAGTGCCACAGGTAGATGCTGTACGAGCGCTTGCCAACCCACACGAGCGGCTCGGCGGACAGCGCGCGGGCAACCATTCCCTGGGGCTGCACGCAGGCCGCGATGACCATGAGCGTGAGGATCGAGCACAGCAGCGTGCCTCCGCGATACTGGAAGGCGGTGTAGCCGTTGGTGAGCGCGACCATGGCGGCAAGGCCAACCAGACCCACGACGCCCAATACATCGATGGATGCGGGCGAGGACCAAAAACGCACGAGGGCGCTCGGCTGTGCCGGGGCGGTCTCGGCTGCTTCGTCGGCCTTCTCGCCAGGCTTGCCCTCGGCGTTCTTGCCGTGCTTGGCGGCGCCAGCTAGGCGATTGAGCCCCAAACGACGAGCGAGACGCACCGGCGCCAGGTCGCGATCGGGGATAAAGGCCATCCAGGCACCCAGCAGCAGCGAGAACACACGGGTGTCGGTGCCGTAGTACACGCGGCTGGGGTCGGCGGCAGGGTTATAGAGCACCATCATGGCGATGGCGGAGACAGCAGCTAGGCCCAGAACCACGCGGCGCGTGTTGGGCTTGCTCATGTGCATGGATACCATAGCGAGCAGCAGCGGGGGCCAAACCAGGTAGAACTGTTCCTCGATGGCGAGCGACCAAAAGTGCGTAAGCGGCGAGGGATCGCCCAGGGCGTTGAAGTACGAGACGTTTTGGGCAATCTGCCACCAGTTGTTGAAGAACAGCAGCGACGGCAGGATATCGGGGCGCATCTTGGTGAGCATCACGTGGTTGAAGACGGTGCACAGCGCACAGGTCACCACCACGACGGTCACCACGGCGGGGACCAGGCGACGGATGCGGCGGATCCAGAAGCTCTTGAGGTCGATACGGCCGGTCTTAGCGACTTCGTTGAGTAGCAGGCGTGTGATCAGATAGCCCGAAAGCACAAAGAAGATCGTGACGCCGAGCAGACCGCCCTGCGCCCACGTGAGGTTGAGGTGATAGAGCACCACCGCGACGACGGCAAGCGTGCGCAGGCCGTCGAGGGCGGGAATATAACGAGATTTGGGGCGTGTGGGTGCTTGTTCTTTTGCGGCGCTGTTGGGGCGGGCACCCTTGTTGGCGGGCGTGCGATGGGGGCCTGCAGCGCGGCGCGGCTCGGTGGCTTGTCGGTTAGCGCGCGAACGTTCGTGCGGCGCTTGTTGATCGCTCGCGTGGCGTGAGCTGCGCGAACTCGATCGCGGGAATTGTTCCATAAAACTTCATCCAATGACGAGAATAATCAGCACGCCTTCATTGTAGCCGCCTGCTCCTGTGAATGCTTGCTGCCGGCGCAAGCTCAAGCACGCGTCCACATCAAAGTGAACTAAAGTTATAGAGGTGCGAGAGCGCATGATTGATGGTCAACAGCGGGCGCAGATCCCGCGGACGAGGAGGTTTCCATGGCAGATTGCGGCATCGTTGCGGTGTTCGGCAGCATGAACATGGACCTTTCGGTGGCGTGCGAGCGCATGCCGCGCGCGGGCGAGACCGTCGGCGGCAGCGGATTTATCACCAACGCCGGCGGCAAGGGCGCCAATCAGGCCGTAGCTGCCGCGCGCATGGGCGCGCGCACGCACATGATCGGCGCGGTCGGTCGCGACGCGTTCGGCGCGTCGCTCGTGGCGGGGCTCCAAGACGCCGGCGTGGACTGTGACTTTGTAGCGCATCGCGATGACGTGGAGACGGGAACGGCGACCATCATTCGCTGCGAGGGCGACAACCGCATCGTGCTGTCGCCGGGCGCCAACCATGCGCTTGCGGGCAGGGACGTTGCCTGCGCGCTGGGACGTCTGGTGGCCGATGAGCTCGACGGCGACGCCAGCGATATTGCCCCGGCTGCCGGAAGCGTCTTTATCGCCCAGGGCGAATGTGACCTTGCGGCGACGGCCGAGGCGCTTGTTTGCGCTCACGAGCTGGGGTTCTATACGGTCTTTAATCCGGCACCTGCCTGCGAGTTGCCTGCGGAGGCCTGGCCTGCGGTCGACCTGGTCTGTCCCAACGAGACTGAGTGCCAGGTGCTGACGGGCATCTTGCCCACGGATGATGCGAGCTGCGTCGCGGCGCTCGATGCCCTGCTCGCCAAGGGTGCCGGAGCTGCCGTCATCACGTTGGGCGGCGCCGGGTCGGTTACGCTTGGCGATGACGGCGAGCCGCTGCGCATGCCGGCGCTGTCGAGTGCGGTGGTCGATACGACGGCCGCGGGCGATACGTTTATCGGTGCGCTTGCCGCGGCTCGTCTGGAGGGGCTGCCGCTCTTTGAGTGCATGGCCGTGGGTGCTCGCGCCTCGGCGGTGACGGTGTCGCGCTTGGGCGCGCAGCAGTCGATTCCCACGCGCGCCGAAGTTGATCTCGTATTTGGTTTAGACGATTTGGTACAAGACGGAGAAGCGGAGTAGAACAATGGCAATCAAGAAGCTGATCCTTGATCTGGATATGGGTGTGGACGATGCGATGGCGCTTGCCTATGCTATCGCGAGCCCCGAGGTGGAACTCGTGGGCATCACCACGTGTTTTGGCAACGTGCGCGTCGACCAGTCGGCGCATAACTGCTTGGCGGTTCTCGACCTGTTGGGTCGCCCCGAGGTGCCGGTGTACCTGGGTGCTGACCGTCCTCTGCAGGCGACTGAGCCTTATACGCCGCCGGCGTCCACCGCGCTCATTCACGGCAAGAACGGCATCGGCGGCGCGAGCGTGCCCGCGTCACCCTACGAGCCGGTGGGGGCGACGTCTGCCGATGGCAACGCTGCGGTCGATTATCTGATCGATGCCGCGCGCACCTATGGTCCCGATCTGGTCTACGTAGCGACCGGCCCGCTCTCCAACCTGGCGCTTGCCCTGGAGCGCGATGCGGCGGCGGTGATGTCTATCGGCCGCGTGGTGGTAATGGGCGGCGCCCTGACCGTGCCCGGTAACGTGAGTGCGGGTGCCGAGGCCAACATGGCAAGCGATCCCGAGGCGGCCGATGCCGTGCTGCGCTCGGGCCGCAAGCTCACCATGGTGGGCCTGGACGTGACGCACCGCGTGGTGCTTACGCGCCGCGACATTGCCGGCTGGACGGGCTCGGGCACCATGGCGGGCTGCGCATTTGCGAGCATGGTCGAGCACTACATTGGCTCGTACGAGATGAACGCACCCTACCTGGGTGGTTGTGCGCTGCACGATCCGCTGGCCGTTGCCGTGGCGATTGACCCCACGCTCGTGGGTGCGCTCGGCTGCAACCTGCGTGTTGATCTGCTGGGCGAGTATCGCGGCCGCACCATTTGCGACGAGCGCCGCCTATCCGATCCGGACAAGAGCGCGCTGGTGGCGCTGACCGTGGATGCCCCGCGCTTCCTGTCCGAGTTCAAGACACGCATGGCCCTCGTCCTGGGCTGATCCGCAAGATTGAGACGGCCTCCCAATCGTTTCAACGCTTCCAAAACCGTTCACGGACGATATGCTACCGTTGGTCGGCTGTGGACGGTGCTCCCCGCGAAGATATGGGCTATCATTCTTTGCTGCGCGGATTGTTACTTCTAGGGAGGCATGCCCGCGCCTCGATACAACGGATTGTTACTGGTAAGGCATGACCGCGATAGCTCGGCTATTTGCAGTCATGCCTTTTCTTTTTGATAATTCCGAAAGGAGGTTCAATAATGCTTGCGATTAAAAAGCTCAACAACAATGCCGTTCTTTGCCGCGACGGGCAGGGGCGCGACGTGATCGCCATGGGCAGGGGCGTCGGGTTTGGGGGAGAATTTCCCCGCGAGCTGCCGCTCTCTAAGATTGAGCATACGTTTTATGACATCGACCCCAAAGGGCAGGACGTCATGCGCGACCTTCCTTCTGAGATCGTGATGTTCACGGCCAAGGTGATGGACATCGTCGCCAACGAGCTGCCCTATGATCTGTCGACCAAGGCGACATTGTTCATGGCCGATCACCTGTCATTTGCGGTGGAGCGCGCGCAAAAGGGTTTTCGTATTGCGATGCCTCTCGCCTATGAAGTGCGCGAGACATATCCTAAGGAATACAAAGCGGCGCAGTTTATCGTTATGAGGCTCGAAAAGGAGCTTGGTGAACGACTTCCCAAAGAAGAGATTGCCAGCATTGCCATGAATCTCGTCAATGCGCGGGTTGTTCAGGCCATCGAGACCGCGAGCAAACCCACCAAGCAGTTTGACGATATGCTAGAAGATGTCACTGAGATCGTCGAGAGTGATTTTCGCATCATCGTTGACCGCGATTCCTACGATTTCACTCGCTATGCCACGCATCTGCGGTACCTGTTCAAGCGCATTCAAGCCGGCGAGTCGCTGAACAGCGCCAACATGCAGATGTACAAGAACTTTCGTGAGGAGTTTCCGCAGTTGGCAGAGTGCGTGAAGCATATCGGTTCCTATTGTCGTGAAACGTGGGACGCCACGCTCTCCGAGGAGGAGGAACTCTATCTGATGATCCATCTCAACCGGATCATCTCCAAAAAAGGATTGTAACCCGTAGCCATTCGGGGCATGACCTTTGCCGATTCGAACAGTAAGCCAAGATTGTGCAAAGGAGCCAATGATGGCAAATTACAAAAAGGTGGCAGAACAGATTCTCTCCACTGTGGGCGGGGCGGAAAACGTGGCTTCGGTTACGCATTGCATGACGCGCCTGCGCTTCAACCTCAAGGATGAAAGCCTCTCGAATGATGAGAAGCTTGAGGACATCTCGTCTATCATCAACGTCGTGCACGCCGGAGGGCAGGTGCAGCTGGTGATCGGGCCCACGGTCGACAAGGTCTACGACGAGGTTTGTAAGCAGGGCGGATTCGAGGTCACGGTATCGATTGACGAGGAACTCGATGGCCCTCAGCTTAGCTGGAAGGAGCGCTTGGCACCCAAGCACCTCTTCAATCAGCTGCTCGATGCCGTGAGCGGCGCTATCACCCCGATCCTTCCGATCTTTTGTGTCGCCGGTATCTTCAAGATGCTCGTCATTCTGTTTGGGCCCGAAGGCGCCGGTTTTATGTCCGAAACGAGCGACCTGTATCGGATCCTTTCCCTGGTGGGCGATGCGGCGTACTATTACTTCCCGGTATTTGCTGCCTACAGTTCGGCTAAGAAGTTCAAAACGAGCCCTGTGCTGGCACTGCTCATCGCCGTTGTGATGATTTACCCCGACATGCTCGCTATTGTTGAGGACGGAAAGCCTTTCAGCGTCTTCGGCATCCCCATGCAGCTCGTCAACTACACCCAGGCTGTTCTTCCGGTCATCTTGATCACCTGGGCCCAGTCCTATGTTGAGCGCTTCTTTAAGAAGATCTCGCCTGATATGTTGCGCGTTCTGATCGTACCCGTGGGTACGGTGCTCGTGATGTTGCCGGTCGCGCTGTGCCTCTGCGGCCCTGCCGTCCAATTTGTCATGGGCCTTGTGGCCGATTTCATCATTTGGCTCGCCTCTGTTGCCGGTCCCGCTGCGACCGCGGTTATCGGCGCATTCTGGAATCTGATCATCGCCACCGGCATGCACGTGCCGATCTATACCGCCATATTGCCCGCCGCGCTCCAGAACGGTTACGACGCCATCTTATACCCCGGCGCCGCGGTTGTAGCCTACACCACGCTTGCCATCGCGCTCGCCTATGGCCTGCGCGCTAAGGACAAGGAGAATCGAGCCACGGGCTGGAACTTGTTCATCACCTATGCCTTCGGTCGCGTGAGTGAGCCCATCATCTACGGCATCCTGTTTCGCGACAAGAAGGCTCTTGCCTGGAACATGATTGGTGGTGCTGTCGGTGGTCTGCTGGTAAGCCTTCTTCATGCCAACGTCTATATCTTCACTGGCGTTGGTTTCCCATGGATGAACGTGCTCATGTTTGCTCAGGATATCATCCCCGGCACCATCGGGTGTCTTGCTGGCGGTGCCGTGACGTTTGCGTTGGCGATGGTTTTTGGATTTGATGGACAGGAGAAGATGCCGTTGAAGTCCAAGAGCGGCGATTCTGAGGCTGTTGAATCCGTCGAGGCATAAGAGGCTACTGCACAAATATGCTCCCCAGCCGTTGCGCGGTCCGACCCCTTGGCCGCGCAACGGTACTGTGCTGTTGCACGGCACTTGCCGAGTCCGTTGCGTTCGACAGCGTGGGCCGGGAATTTGATAGAAAGGACGACACCATAATGTTTAGAGAAGTTTTTTTATGGGGCGGGGCTCTGGCTGCAAACCAGTGCGAGGGAGGATGGAACGAAGGCGGTCGCGGTTTAGCCAATTCCGACATGCTGCCGTTTGGCGATCAACGCATGGACGTCATGCGGGGAGACCTTGATCCGCGTGCGTTGGCACCCGACAGCTTCTATCCCGCTCGCAAAGGCATTGATTTTTACCATAGGTACAAGCAGGATATTGAACTGTTTGCCCAGATGGGTTTTAAATGCCTGCGCTTATCGATCGCCTGGAGCCGCATTTTTCCCAAAGGAGACGAAGCCGAGCCCAATGAAGAAGGCCTTGCCTTTTACGAGGATGTTTTTAGGACGTGCCGCGCGCATGGCATTGAGCCTTTGGTGACGCTCAACCACTATGATGTCCCCATGCATCTCGTCGATGCGTATGGCGGATGGCGCGATCGCAGGTTGGTCGACCTGTTCGATCGATATTCGCGTACCGTGTTCGAGCGCTATCGGGGATTGGTCAATTATTGGCTGACCTTTAACGAGATCAACATCATGACGCAGGCGTGCTTTATGGCGGCGGGGATCATCTTCGAGCAAGGGGAGAATCGCTATGCAACGGTTCACACGGCCGTGCACCATGTATTGGTTGCGAGTGCCCGTGCGGTCGGGGCGTGTCATGAACTGTGCCCCGGGGCGAAGATCGGTTGCATGCTCAACGCAGGTGTCTTCTATCCGGCTACATGTGATCCGGACGATGTGCTGGCTGCGCAGGCTGAGAATCGCAGCCATTACATGTTTACCGACGTCCAGGTGCGCGGTGCGTACCCGAGCTATGTTCTCAAGGAATACGCCCGCCATGGTTTTGAGGTGCCCTATCGGGATGATGACCGCGAAGTACTGGCTGCAAACCTGGTCGATTTCGTCTCGTTTTCGTATTACTCGACGCGCGTCGCAAAAGCGCATGCGGAAGGTCAGTTCGATTCGAACCTTCTTCGCTCGGCGCCTAATCCGTATCTAAAACAGGAGCCTTGGGGGAGGTTTATCGACCCCAAAGGGCTGCGCGTCACCATGAATGAAATCTGGGATCGCTATCAAAAGCCGCTGTTCATCGTCGAAAACGGTTTGGGTGCTCCTGATGTGCCGGAAGATTCGGGTGAAATAGAAGACGACTATCGAGTTGAATACCTGCGGGCCCACATCGAGGCGATGAGGGAGACCGTCGAGCTCGACGGGGTGGAACTCATGGGATATACCTGTTGGGGCCCGATCGATTTGGTTTCGGTCGCCACAGGACAGATGCGTAAGCGCTACGGGTTTATCTATGTCGATCGAGACGATAGCGGTGCGGGCTCGTTTGAGAGACGTAAAAAGAAAAGCTTCGAATGGTACCGACGCGTAATAGCAAGCAATGGCGAAGACCTTGCGTAATAACGTTAAGATGGACAAATGCGCCCGTTGGGGGAATAGTCGCGCCACTTTGCTTGACAACAGGCTAAACTAGCTAATAAACATTTACTCTTCTGTTTAGATTGAATTTGCGGTCGTTTAGTTGCCGAGCCACGGGGCGGTCAAGCCACGATGCTCGGCCGCGACCGATGCTAGGGGGAACGATGGCTAAAGCAAGCGTCCGCGAGATCAGCCGCATTACCGGCTTTTCGCCCGCAACCGTGTCCAACGCGCTCAACCGCAAGCGCAGCGTGAGCGAGGAGACCGCCAAGGTCATCCTGGAGTGTGCGCAGTCGCTCGGCTACCAGCAGTCGACGCAGCTCGAGAGCATCCAGTTTGTGCTTGCGCGCAAGACGGCCGCCATCCTGGACGAGAGCACCTTCCATCCCGCGGTCATCGAGGGCGTGGAGCGCCAGGCGCGTCGCCACGGCATGAGCACGAGCTTTGTCACGCTCGACTTTAGCGATCTTGACGCTGTGCGCCCGCAGGTCGAGGGCCTGATCGCCGATCCGTCCGCCGCTATCGTGCTGATGGGTACCGAGCTGGGCGAGGAGGACTACGCCCTGTTCGCCAACGCCGCCGCCCACCTGATCGTGCTCGACGGCTGGAGCGATCGCCAATACTTTGATGCCGTGGTCACTGCCAACACCGATTCGGTACTGCGCGCCGTGGACTACCTTATCGAGAAAGGTCACAAGCAAATCGGCTATCTGGCGGGCGACCTTCGCATCCGCAACTTTAAGGACCGCGAGCGCGGCTATCGCCAAGCGCTTGAGGATGCGGGCCTCGAGGCCAATCCGGCATGGCGTGTCACGCTGGGCACCACGCTCGAGGGCGCTTATCGCGATATGGGCGCGTGGCTCGACAGCGTCTCGCACGACGACCTGCCGACGGCTTTCTTTGCCGAAAACGACGTGCTCGCCGTGGGTGCCATGCGCGCGCTCAACGAGCACGGTATTCGCGTGCCCGAGGATGTCTCGATCATCGGCTTTGACGACCTGTCGTTGGGCGCCTTTTCCAACCCGCCGCTCACCACGGTGCACGTTCCCAAGCACGAGGTGGGCGAGATCGCGGTGCGCCGCCTGGTGGGCAACATCCGCAATCCCAAGAGCTATACCTGCAAGACGGCCGTATCGACCTATTTTGTCGAGCGCCAAAGCGTGCGCGAGATCTAGTCGGAACGGCGCCAGACCCCAGAGCGGAAAAGTCCTTCTAGATTACCTAGAATGATTTTTCTGGGACGGGGATTTAAAACTCATTGATCCCCGTCCCGGGTAGCTCATTTGGGACGGGGCTTTTTTGACTGGTATGATTGGTGCGACCATTCGAACCAGCTAAAAGAGCCCCGTCCCAATTTAACTACCGAGAGGATCTGCCATGGAGCGTATCGCGAGTTTTTCCGTTGACCATCTGCTGCTCGAGCCCGGCGTGTATGTGAGCCGCATCGACCGCGATCCGGCGACCGGCGCCGCCGTCACCACCTTTGACCTGCGCCTGACCACGCCCAATAAGGAGCCGGTCATGAACACGGCCGAGTGCCACACCATCGAGCACCTGGGTGCCACGTTCCTTCGCAATCATGCCGAGTGGTCGAGCCGCATTGTCTACTTTGGTCCCATGGGCTGCCGCACGGGCTTTTACCTGGTTGTTTTTGGTGAGCTGACGAGCGAGGAGATTCTGCCGCTCGTGCGTGAGCTGTTCGAGTTTGTCGCCAGCTTTGAGGGCGATGTCCCCGGTGCTGCTCCTGAGGAGTGCGGTAACTACCTGGACCAGAACCTTCCCATGGCAAACTGGCTCGCACGCCGCTACCTTGACCGCGACCTGGCCGATATCGACGAGAATCACCTGCA
The DNA here is from genome assembly GCA_048485235.1 of Collinsella sp. Lineage (GTDB taxonomy): Bacteria > Actinomycetota > Coriobacteriia > Coriobacteriales > Coriobacteriaceae > Collinsella. The sequence goes on along the minus strand of DBFWCI010000009.1, from coordinate 1,824 downwards.
CTATCAACAGGCGTAAGGGCTTTATCGCCCAAAACGCGCGCATTGGGCGCCTTCGCTTATGCGGGGGCGCCTTTTTGTTGAGTGGTCGGGACAAGCGTTCAAAATCGCTCATGTTTGTTCTAGAATGTTCATACTGTCACACAAACGAACAGGAGCGAACATGCATATCTACTCTGTCTCTGATCCCGAGTTCAAGTCCTATGGCAACGTTTGGGATAACGTTCCGTCCGAGCTTACGTCGCCCGTGCTCGAGGCACTTGCCTCCACGCCCATCCCCGAGGGCAGCAAGTATGTGGCCTCCGCGCCGGAGCTCGAGGGCGTCAAGGATGCCGATAAACTGGGCTTTCTCATGTACGGCGGTCGTCCCTTCCAGCTGGGCTGGTGCAACGGCCACAACACGCGTCTCAACTGCCTGGAGTATCACCGCGCCAGCGAGTTCAACCTGGGTGCCCGCGACTTTATCCTGCTCGTGGCACATCGCTGGGAGATCGAGGACGGCAAGCTCGATACCGCGTGCGTCAAGGCGTTCCGCGTGCCGGCCGGCACGCTTGTTGAGGTTTTCAACACCACGCTCCACTACACGCCGTGCATGGTCGACGACGGCGGCTTCCAGGTGATGGTGGCGCTGCCCGCCGGCACCAATGGTCCGCGCCCCGAGGCTGCGGCCGACATGCCCGCGGCCGGCGACAACTACTGCTACTGGAAGGCTGACAAGTGGGTCCTCTGCCATGCTGACAGCCCCAAAGCTGCCGAAGGCGGCTACGTAGGCCTCATCGGCAAGAACCTCGACATCGCCGTGGACTAGCGCATCGCCCCAAACCACCACAAAGGTGCCTGTCCCCTTTGCGGTGGTTTGGGGCGGGCGGATATCGGGAAGTGCCGGACGGGGGAGGCTGCCGGGCGCCTTGCCGTCTGCGGATTTTGGGACATGTGGCCCGCTTTTTGAGCCTGCCTGTCGGTACACTAAAAGCACTATGGGTACCCGCGAGCGACATATCGGCCACGCGGCCGCCCGATCCGCACCCGTGGCGGATCCCAGGGGCGGCAGGCTCTTCGCCATGCCGCGATTCCTTGTTGGCATAACACATCAGGCGTACCGTCGCCGCGTCTTCGCTATCGCCGGCGCCATCACCGCACTGTTCCTCATGCTTTTGGCAGTCTTGCCGGCGCTGTTCGCCTTCGACCCCAAACTTTCTAACGCCGTGCCCGCCTATAGCGAGGTGTCCGAAGAGGTCGTGGATGCGCTCGTCCATTCGAGCTCTCTGCCGTTGCTTGTTGCCGCAATTGCATTTTCGATCTGGGGCGTATCGGTCTATCTGCGCTGTTTGGACTATGTGTTGCGCCGCCGCCTTGTTGCCATCGCCACCATCTGCGCCCTGTGGATGATCGAAGTCATTCTCAAGTACAAGTCGTTCACGCCGTTCTATGCCACCGTGCTGTGGTACCTGTACTACGTGCCCATGACGCTCATTCCGCTGCTCTACCAGTTGTGTGGTTTGCGCCTTGCGGGTCTGGAGCAACACCGCCTGGGTCGCCGCTACTGCGCTGCGCTGTGGATTATGGCTATCCTGCTTATCGGATTTGTGCTCACCAACGATTTTCACCAGCAGGTCTTCCACTTTGACCGCACAAGCGACACCTGGAGCAACGACTACACGTACGGCTGGGGTTATTTCGCCGTCCTGGGGGTGCGGACGATTTCTTGGACCGCGCCTAGGCGTATCCAAGCTTCCTGCGGTACTCCATCGGGCTCAGCCACCCGAGGGACTTCTTGATCCGCTCCTCGCGATAGTACACGAGGTAGGCCTCGAGCCTTCCCATGAA
>DBFWCI010000008.1:0-45673 GCA_048485235.1 Collinsella sp. | reverse complement strand
GAGACCCCCGCGAACTTCGCGGCGGCGGTCGGCCCCATGCCGTCCTCCGTCGCCAGGAGGAAGAGCTCGACCTTCTCCCTGCTGTACATGCGAACCTCCAGTCCGGACCGCTTCACGGTCCAACTTTCTGTCCGCACCCCCAACTTTGTTTTTATTGGTGTAAAAGGCGGGTCATGCTTGGTGGCGGGTTTGTTATTCGTTTGTAAAGGCCGTGCTGCGCTTGCGGTAAGGGTCTATCAAATGCCCGTAAGAAACCGTAGTTGGCGCGGACGCTGCCCGGTCGGGGCCGTATCTTTCCAAACAGCAAAGCGGGTGGGGTGCCCGCGAGTCGCATGTATGAAAGGAAGATCATGCTCGATCAGGCTTATTCTCGTCGTCAGTTCCTCGGCCTCGCTGGTGGTTTTGCCAGCATCGTCGGTCTCGGTCTCGTTGGTTGCGGCGGCTCCGGCGCATCCGATGCCGCCGACAAGGGTAGCGCCGCTGCTGCCGAGTCCGTCTCCGGCGAGGTGACTTACGACGGTGCCTCTTCGTTCCAGGCTCTCGTCGAGGCCGCTGCCGAGAAGTTCATGGACGCCAACCCCGATGTCTCCGTCTCCGGCTCGGGTAACGGTTCGGGCAAGGGCCTGACCGCTGTTGCCGCCGGCACCGTCACCATCGGCAACTCCGACGTCTTCGCCGAGACCAAGCTCGAGGCCGACCAGGTCAAGAACCTCGTCGACCACGAGGTTGCCGTCGTGGGCATGGGCCCCGTCGTTTCCAAGAACGTGACGGTCGACGACCTGTCCCTCGAGCAGCTCAAGGGCATCTTCTCCGGCCAGATCACCAACTGGAAGGAGGTCGGCGGCGACGACGCCAAGATCGTCGTTCTCAACCGCAAGGCTGGCTCTGGCACCCGTGCCACCTTCGAGGCCGCCGTTTTTGGCGACGAGGCCGTCGACTTTAAGGGCGACGCCGAACTCGACAAGTCCGGCGATGTCCAGACTCAGATGGGCAGTACCGACAACGCCATCTCCTACCTCGACTTCTCGCACTTTGATGACTCCAAGTTCAACGCCATCAAGGTCGAGGGCGTCGAGCCCAAGAGCAAGAATGTCACCGACGACTCCTTCAAGATCTGGGCTACCGAGCACATGTACTGCGCTAAGGATGCCGACGAGGCCACCAAGGCCTTCCTGGAGTTCATGCTTTCCGATGACGTCCAGGGCAAGCTCGTCGAGGAGCAGGGCTTTATCCCCGTCTCTGCCATGAAGGTCGTCAAGGACGCCAGCGGCAAGGTCTCCGCTAAATAAGTAATCGCCCCGGAAAGGTTTGCAATGGCAAAACAGCTGCCAAAGCGCGACCTTGAGAACGTGGGCCTGGGCGTCACGGGCGCGTGCGTTGCGCTCGTGACGCTTGTCGTTGCCGCGCTCATCTTTATGGTCGCCCAAAAGGGCCTCTCGGCTTTTCTCAAGGACGGCGTTTCGGTCGTCGAGTTCTTCACCGGCACCAAGTGGGACCTGGCCAACACAGCCGAAAGCGGCCTGCCCTACACCGGCGCCCTGCCCCTGATTGTCACCTCGTTTGCGGTCATGGTGCTCTCCACGCTCATCGCGCTGCCCATCGCCATCGGCTCTGCCATCTTTGCGGTCGAGATTAGCCCTAAGTTTGGCTCTAAGATCTTTCAGCCGCTCATTGAGCTTTTGACCGGCATCCCCTCGGTCGTCTTTGGCCTGATCGGTTTTCACGTGGTCGTCGGTCTTATGAAGAGCGTTTTCCACGTGAGCACGGGCCTGGGCATCTTGCCCGGCGCCATCGTGCTGGCCGTCATGATCCTGCCGACCATGACCACGCTTTCGGTCGATGGCCTGCGCGCCGTGCCCGACAGCTACCGACAGGGCTCGCTCGCGCTGGGCTATACCCGCTGGCAGACCATCTGGCACGTGGTGCTCAAGAGCGCCATGCCGTCGCTCATGACCGCGGTCATCCTTGGCATGACCCGCGCCTTTGGCGAGACGCTCGCCGTGCGCATGGTCATCGGCGGTATCGAGGCCATGCCGACGTCGCTGCTGTCGCCGGCGTCCACCATCACCACCACGCTCACCACGTCTATGGCGGTCTATGCCGAGGGCTCGGCCCAGGACGATGTTCTGTGGGCGCTCGGTCTACTGCTGATGGGCATGAGTCTCATCTTCATCCTGATCATCCACCTTATCGGCCGCAAGGGGGCGAAGGCTCGTGGCTAGCACGCGTATCCACATCGACGAGGCGAGGCTCGGGCGTGTCCAAAAGCAGGACCGCTTCGCCACGGGCGTGTTGACGGCGATCGTCGCCATCGTCATGCTCATCGTCGTCTCCATGGTGGCCTATATCCTGTTCGAGGGCATCTCGACGCTGTTCCAGCCGGGCTTTCTCACGGAGCCGTCGCGCGCCAACGGAACGCAGGGCGGCGTGCTCTACCAGCTGTTCGACTCGTTCTACCTGCTGCTGATCACCCTGATCATCTCGGTGCCCATCAGCCTGGGTGGCGCGGTCTTTTTGGTTGAGTACGCACCCGACGGACCCGTCCGCGACATTGCCTCCACCGCCATCGAGACGCTGTCCTCGCTGCCTTCCATCGTTGTCGGCATGTTCGGTTTTCTGGTGTTCTCGGTGCAGCTGGGCTGGAAGTACTCCATCATCTCCGGCGCCGTCGCGCTCACCATGTTCAATATCCCCATTCTGGTGCGCGTGATCCAGCAGGCGCTCGAGGACGTGCCGCAGGCCCAGCGCGATGCGTGCCTGGCCATGGGCCTCACCCGCTGGGAGGCCATGCTGCACATCCTGATTCCCGAGGCCATGCCCGCTATCGTGACCGGCATCGTGCTTTCGGCCGGCCGCGTCTTTGGCGAGGCCGCGGCGCTGCTCTTTACCTCGGGCATGAGCTCGCCGGTTCGCCTCAACTTCTTGAGCCTTAACCTGTCGAGCCCTACTTGCGCCTGGAACGTGTTCCGCCCCGGTGAGTCGCTCGCCGTGCATATCTACAAGATCTATGGCGAAGGCAGCCCCGAGGCCCAGCAGATCGTTTGGGGTACCGCGGCACTGCTGATGATTTGCGTGCTGCTGTTTAACGTAATCGCCCGCATTGTGGGCAAGCAACTGGCAAGGAAGATGACGGCCGAATGAGCGAGATGAATGTAACGCCCGCAACCGAAGCGGCATCGTCCGACACCCGGGACTTCCTGTCGAGCGTGGGGGAGAGCGAGAAGCGCGTGCGCGTGAGCGGCAAGGCCGTGAGCGACGAGGTTGTGCTCTCCACCAAGGACGTCAACGTGTACTATGGCGACCACCATGCACTGCACAATACGTCGCTCGACTTCCACAAGGGCGAGATCACGGCGCTCATTGGGCCTTCGGGCTGCGGTAAGTCGACCTTCTTGCGTAGCCTCAACCTCATGAATCGCGAGATTCGCGGCTGCCGCGTGGAGGGCGAGATCAACTATCGCGGGCGCAACGTGAACACCAAGACCGAAAACACCTACGAGCTGCGCCGTTCCATTGGCATGGTGTTCCAGCAGCCCAACCCGTTCCGCAAGTCCATTCGCGACAACATCACGTTTGCGCCCAAGCGCCACGGCATCACCGACCGTGACGAGCTCGACCGCATGGTCGAGGAAAGCTTACGCGGCGCGGCGCTGTGGGACGAGGTCAAAGACAAGCTCGATAAGAGCGCCTATGCGCTTTCGGGCGGTCAGCAGCAGCGTCTGTGCATCGCGCGCACGCTGGCGCTCAACCCCGACGTGATCCTGTTTGACGAGCCCTGCTCGGCGCTCGACCCCATCTCGACGTTGGCGATCGAGGACCTTATGTCGTCGATCGTTGCCGACCGCGCCATAGTCATCGTGACGCACAACATGGAGCAGGCGTCGCGCGTGTCCAACCGCACGGCGTTCTTCTACATGGGCGATATGGTCGAGTACGACGAGACTGACGAGATTTTCCAACGGCCCAAGGATAAGCGGCTGAATGATTACCTCACCGGCATGTTCTCCTAGTCCGGGACATGCTTGAGGCCCGCGGCGGCCACGGTTGCCGCGGGACTGATTGGAGAAGCGGGTCATCTCTTGTGGGAGATGGCCCGCCTTTTACTCTGCGACCGAAACGACCACCACAAAGGGGACAGGCGCCTTCGTGGTGGTTTGGGGTGGGGCTCGCTGCTATCATGGACAACGTTGAATTTCTACGAAGGAGCAGGGCATATGGCGATTCTTTTGGGATGCGATTCCGTCAGCCTAGAGTTTCCCACCAAGCATATTTTCGATAGCGTGACGCTCGGCGTGGGCGAGGGCGACCGCATTGGTATTGTCGGTAAAAACGGCGACGGCAAGTCGACGCTGCTGAGCGTGCTCGCTGGCACGCTGGAGCCCGACGACGGACGCGTGACGCACCGCCGCGGCACGACGATCGGTCTGCTCGGCCAAAAGGACAACCTGGTCGATACTGATACCGTGCATCATGCCGTTGTGGGCGACGCCCCCGAGTACGAGTGGGCGTCGAGCCCCCGCACGCGCCAGATCCTCGCCGGCCTCATCAGCGATGTGCCCTGGGAGGGCACGGTGGGCGAGCTTTCGGGCGGTCAGCGCCGTCGCGTGGACCTCGCGCGCTTGCTGATCGGCGATTACGACGTGCTCATGCTCGACGAGCCCACCAACCACCTGGATATGCGCACCATCAACTGGCTCGCGCGTCACTTAAAGGCCCGCTGGCAGCGCGGCCAGGGTGCCATGCTCGTGGTCACGCACGACCGCTGGTTCTTGGACGAGGTCTGCACCAGCATGTGGGAGGTCCACGACGGCCAGGTCGATCCCTTCGAGGGCGGCTATTCGGCATACATCCTGCAGCGCGTGGAGCGCGACCGCATGGCCGCCGTTACCGAGGAGCGCCGTCGCAACATGGCGCGCAAGGAGCTCGCGTGGCTGAGCCGCGGTGCCCAGGCTCGTTCCACCAAGCCCAAGTTTCGCGTGGATGCCGCTCGTGAGCTGATCGCCGACGTGCCGCCCGTGCGTGACGAGCTGGAGCTCAAGCGCCTGGCCGTGAGCCGCCTGGGCAAGCAGGTTATCGATGTGGTCGACGTGGACGCCGGCTATGCCGATACCGACGGCGCGCCCAAGCAGGTGCTCACCGATGTGACCTGGCTCATCGGCGCGGGCGACCGCTATGGTCTTTTGGGCGAGAACGGCGCCGGCAAGTCGACACTGCTCGACGTGATTCAGGGCAAGATCGCGCCCCTGCGCGGCCGTGTAAAGATTGGCCAGACGGTGCGCTTTGGTGTGTTGTCGCAGCAGCTCGAGGAGCTCGAGCCCTACATGGGCGACACGATCCGCGAGGTGCTCAGCCACTATAAGAAGTACTACGTCATCGACGGCAAGGAGACTTCGCCCGAGAAGCTTTGCGAGCGCCTGGGCTTTACGACGCAGCAGCTCTGGAGCCGCATCGGCGATCTTTCGGGCGGCCAGCGCCGTCGCCTGTCGCTGTTGCTGACGATTCTGGACGAGCCCAACGTGCTCATCTTGGACGAGCCGGGCAACGACCTGGATACCGACATGCTCGCGATTGTCGAGGACCTGCTGGACGGCTGGCCCGGCACGCTGATCCTGGTGACGCACGACCGCTTTTTGATGGAGCGCGTGACCGACCAGCAGTGGGCGCTGCTCGACGGCCACCTGACGCATATGCCCGGTGGCGTGGACCAGTACCTGCGCCTGTGCAACGCTACCGCCGAGGGCGAGCCCGTGGGCGCGCCGAGCGCCAAGACCGGCACGTTCGACACCGGTGCCGCGGCAGCTGCGGCCGAAAAGCCCAAGTCGAGCGGTCAGCCCAACGGCCTGTCCAACGCCGAGCGCCAGAAGCTCCGCCGCGAGGTGAGTTCGCTCGAGCGCAAGATGGAGACGCAGCGCACCCGCGTTGAGGAGGCCGAGGCAGCAATGGCCCAAGTCGATCCCACCAACTACACGGCGCTCGGCGAGCAGCAGGCAAAGATCGACGAGGCTCACGCCGCCATGGACGAGCTGGAGATGGCGTGGCTCGAGGCGAGCGAAAAGCTCGAGGGCGAGGAGTAGACGAGGATGATCAAGGCCGCATTTTTCGATATCGACGGCACGCTGCTGAGCTTTAAGACGCACCGGATTCCGGCGTCGGCGCAGCAGGTGCTCGATAGCTTTCACGAGCAGGGGATTGCGTGCGTGATCGCCACGGGTCGCCCGACCTACCAGATACCGGACTGGCTGTTCGACCTGGGTTGGGATGCGTACATTACGCTCTCGGGTCAGCACTGCTTTGATGCCGAGGGGGTTTACCGCAGCTGTCCGATCGATCCGGACGACGTCGCGGTGATTGTGGACCAGGTGGCGCAGGGGCGCTACGACTCGCTGTGCATGCAGGGCGAGAACTCGTTTGTGAACCGCCTGTCCGAGCGCGTGGTGACGGCTGGCAGCAACGCGGGAATCGTCTACCACGAGGAGCCGTTTGAGCACGCCTTTGACGCACCGGTCTACCAGTTCTGCGCCTTTGTGGACCCGGCCGACGAACATATCGTGACCGACGCCGTGTCGCATTCGCTCACCACGCGCTGGTGCGACCTGTTCTGCGACATTATTCCCGCTAACGGCGGCAAGGACCTGGGCGTGGCGGCGACGCTCGAGCGGCTTGGTATCGACGCGAGCGAGGCGATTGCCTTTGGCGACGGCGAGAACGACCTGTCGATGTTCTCGGCCGTGGGCACAAGTGTGGCCATGGGCAACGCGCAGGACACGGTGAAAGCTGCAGCGACCTATGTGACGACTGCCGTGGACGACGACGGCATCTACAACGCTGCGAAGCACTTTGGACTCGTGTAGCTGCGGGCCGGCACCTGGCACCTGGGGACATTCCTTGCGGGGCGTCCCCATTTTGTTTTCGTCCCGCACGTTTTGTGAAACGCGGCTAACTTTTAGGCAAAGTAGTAAGACATGGGCAACTTTTGCGGTAAAGTTAGCCGTGGAAAGTATCCAAAGGCTAACTAGCAATCATTGCGAAAGGCGGCCCATGGCCCTACGTGAATCCGGAGAAGACTATCTCGAATCGATCTACGTTCTGTCGCAACGTCAGGGCATCGTGCGCTCGATTGATGTTGCAGAGTACCTTGGCGTAACTAAGGCAAGCGTTTCAAAAGCTATGGCGACGTTGGAGAACAACGGCTACGTCGAAATGGGCAAGCGAGATGTTCATCTGACGGAGCGTGGTCTGGAGGTCGCTCGTCAAATGTGGGAGCGTCACTGCTTTTTCGTGGGGCTGCTGGAGGATGCGGGTGTTTCGGCTGAGGTCGCGTCGCAAGAGGGCTGCCACATGGAGCACTGCCTAAGCGAGGAAAGCTTCGAGAAGCTGAGGGCGATGCTGGGACGGGACGGTGCTTCGGCGCCAATAATGACCGACTAGCACTCCCGCAGCGGCGCGCCTCCCGCGCCGGAACGGCGCGGGACAGCGACCGAGATGAGTGGTCCCACCAACTAAGTCCAACTCAGACAAGGAACCCCACCAGCAAGCGATGCCCAAGAACCGCCAGCAACGTTACCGCAGGCCGGGGCCGGGCTTGGTTTTGAAAACATTCCGCAGACCAGAAGTACCCCCGTTCGTAGCTCCGAAGGAGCAGAACGGGGGCACTTCATTGGTCGAGGACGTTTTCAAAACCAAGCCCGGCCCCGGCCGGACAGCCCACGAACGCTACAAGTTCTTGACACCCATCGCGCGCATGGCGTTCAGGATGGCGATGATCGCCACGCCTACGTCGCCGAACACGGCAAGCCACATGTTGGCGATGCCCAGCGCTGCCAGCACAAGGATCAGCAGCTTAACGCCCAGCGCAAAGATGATGTTCTGCCAGACGATCGTCATGGTCTTGCGTGCCACGCGGATCGCGCGGGAAATGTTGGACGGCTTGTCGTCCATGAGCACGACATCGGCGGCCTCGATCGCAGCGTCAGAACCCATAGCGCCCATGGCAATGCCCACATCGGCGCGCGTAAGCACGGGCGCATCGTTGATGCCGTCGCCCACAAAGGCGAGCTTGCCCTTGCCACTCTCGGTTGCAAGCAGCGCCTCGACGCGCTCGACCTTATCGCCCGGCAGCAGCTGCGCGTGGAACTCGTCGAGACTGAGTTGCTTGACCACAGACGCCGCAACCTCCTCGCGGTCGCCCGTGAGCATGACGGTGCGCTTGACACCGGCGGCGTGCAGGTCGCGAATCGTTTGCTCAGCATCGGCCTTGACGGTGTCTGCAATCACGATGTGGCCGGCGTACACGCCGTCAACGAGCACATGCAGAATCGTTCCGACGACCTCGCAATCGGGCGCTTCGACTCCGGCCGCGGCGAGCATCTTTGCGTTGCCAACGACGACGTGCTTGCTGTCGATGGTTGCCGTCACGCCATGGCCCGCGTCGTTGGTGGAGTCGCTTACGCGCTTGGGGTCGACCTCGCCCTGGTAGGCGACACGTACGGACTGCGCGATGGGGTGATCGGAGAACGACTCAGCAAGGGCTGCGACTTCAAGCAGCGATTGCTCGGTATAGCCTGCCTCGGGGTGTACCGCGACCACCGAGAACGTGCCGTTGGTGAGGGTGCCCGTCTTGTCAAAGACGACGGTGTCCACGTCGGCGAGCGTCTCGAGGTAGTTAGAACCCTTGATGAGAACGCCCAGCTTGGACGCGCCGCCGATGCCGCCAAAGAAACTGAGCGGCACGCTGATCACCAACGCGCACGGGCAGCTGACGACCAAGAAGGTCAGGCCGCGCAGAATCCAGTCGGACCAGGCACCGGTGACCAGGCCACCGCCGAGCGCGAGCACCGCGGCAGCGCCGGTGACGGCGGGCGTGTAGATGCGGGCAAAGCGCGTGATGAAGTTCTCGGTGCGTGCCTTCTTTTCGCTGGCATTCTCCACGAGCTCCAGGACGCGTGCGACGGTGGACTCGCCAAAGGGCTTGGTGGTGCGCACGTGGATGAGCCCCGTCATGTTGATGCAGCCGCTGATGATATCGTCTCCGGTTTTGGCCGGGCGGGGGACCGACTCACCAGTAAGGGCGGCGGTGTCGAGCTGGGTTTCGCCCTCGACGATGACGCCGTCGATGGGCACGCGCTCGCCGGGCTTGACCACGATCACGGTGCCGACCGCGATGTCATCGGGGAAGACCTGTTCGAGTGAGCCGTCGGGTTGCTCGACGTTGGCGTAGTCGGGTGCTATGTCCATCATGGCGCTGATCGATTTACGGCTCTTGCCCACGGCGTATGCCTGGAACAGCTCGCCGACCTGGTAGAACAGCATGACGGCGGCGCCTTCGGCCATGTGCGGGTCGGTATCGGGGAAGAGCACCATGGCAAACGCGCCGATGGTCGCGACGGCCATAAGGAAACTCTCGTCGAAGGCCTTGCCGCGGCGGATGTTATTGAATGCCTTTTGCAGCACGTCGTAGCCGGCAATCAAAAACGGTATGAGGAACAGCATAAAGCTGGCGTAGATGTCGCCCGGGGTACCGAATGCGGCGGTGAGGGTGCCGAACTCATCGAGGGCGTACACCACGGCAAAAATGCCCAGCGCTACCACGATGCGGTTGCGCTTATGCTCAAGGGACTCTTTCTTCTTACGCTTCTTCTTTTTCTTTTTGGGATCGGCGGTGGTCATGACTCGTATCCTCCCATTTGAATGAATGAACACTCGCTCATATAATTTCGCGAGCAAAGGCCGCGGCAAGCGCGGCCTTGCGGGTTGGCGTAAACCTGGGCTAGAGAATGATCTCGCAGTCCGGCTCGGCGTCGGCGGTGAACTCCACAACGCGGTCGAGGACCTCGTCGAACTCGGCGTCATCGGCCTCGAGCGTCAACTTCTGGGTCATAAAGTTGACCGAAACGGACTTGACGCCATCGAGCTTGGCCAGCTCGTCCTGAAGCTCACGCGCGCAGTTGGCGCAGTCGATCTCGTCGAGTTTAAACTGCTTTTTCATGGTGGATTCCTTTCCCCGTATTTGCGGCTTGGGTGCAGGCCGCGCTGGTACCGTGGTTGGTCGCTATTCGCAGATGTGGCTCATGCCCTGGTTGAGCATGGTGTGGACGTGGTCGTCGGCGAGCGAGTATAGGATATTGCGCCCGTCGCGCCGGAATTTAACCAGGTGCGACTGCTTGAGTGTGCGCAGCTGGTGCGACACCGCGGACTGCGAGGTTTCGGTCGCTTCGGCGATGTCCGCCACGCAGAGCTCGCGGCCCATGAGGGCATAGAGGATCTTGATGCGCGTGGTGTCGCTGAAGACCTTGAACAGGTCGGCGAGGTCGTAGAGAAGCTCCTCGTCGGGAAGGTCCTCGGGCGAGCAGGTGGTGGGAATCGCGGGTTCGGTGGCCTCGATGTCGGGTTTCGTTTCATCAACGCGGATGCTCATTGCAATATCCTTTCATATGAACATGCGCTCATATAACTTGCTTCCGATTATATGAGTGTATGTTCATATGTCAATGACGTTCAGGTAATTCGTTGCACAAAATGATGGGGAATAGTGGACGAGATCCCGGAGTGAGCGGTTTTGATAGCCGATGCCGGGGTGGGTGCCCCTGAGCCGTGCAAAAATTGGAGTATTCTGCAACGATAGGGGGTCCGTTAATTTATTGCAGGCCATATAATGCAGTTCAAGAGTTATCTTAGGGTGTTAATCCGATGAGTTCTTCCTCAAATGTTGCCTAACGCTCTCACGCAAGAGTGATTTCGCTTCACATTTGGATCCACTCGAGGGTGATAGACACCCGGCTCTGCTGAATACTCGCAATTTTGCACGTCGCTAAGGTGCCCACCTTGTTAGCCGGTCTAGCTTCCGGCCCCGAAGATCCTGCCCTCGGGCGCGAAGCTGCTTGTTTGGTTGAGTGATGGGCTGTCGGGTTCGACAGTCTGCATGTCATCGATTGCCGGAGCCTCGTTAATCGTCGGATCGTCCAATGTGATGCCTTCGAGCATTGCTTTTTCGAGGTCGATTCGTTGGCGCTCTTCGGAATCCTGGCGAAGCTCCTCCTGGATTCGTTTCTTCTCCTCAATAAACCTTCTGAGTACAAACTGTCTCAGGTCTTCTTGCATGATTTGAAAGTCTTTTGGCAGACGCGAGGGGCGTATGCCCTCTTTTCGTTGGATCGCCTCCATGACCCTAACGAAAGCGCTGGCATGCATAAAGGAATAACGACTGACGGTGATGATTCCGTATCCCATGGACGCAAGCGCATTCTTGCGTTCCTCATCGATGGCGCGGTCTTCTTCCGCGTCATGATAAAAACCGTTGTATTCAATGTCTGTGCGAGATTTCTTTAGATACGCATCCATAAAGAACTTTTTGCGTCTCGTGAGATTCTTCGCTGCAGCGGTGACCTGCACCTCGTAATCGGTCTCAACTCCCTTAATACCAAGCCCTCCTTCGCTTTTGGGCAGCGTTAGTATCATGACAAAGGCCGTTTCCATAGGAGACCGGCATCCGTCGCGCACACATTGGATCGCCTTTCGGGCAAGAGCCAGACCGTCGCATCTGGTAATGGAATTAAAGAACTGTTTTAATCTCTCGGTCGAGGTGAGCGCGAAACGCTCGGTATAGGAGGTGGAAGAGTCGGTTCCAAGGGAGTAAGCGCTGCACAGTTCAAAGTAGTACTCCACTAGTTCGCGAAAAGAAAGATAGGTGGCGGCCTGAAGTGCGCAAAGCTCAACGCCAACAACGAAGATGCCATCTTTAAGCTCTACAAAGCGTGAGTTCGAGAATCGTTTTGAAGAAACGTGGCATTGACAGTCCATCGCGTAGCGCGCGTTCCTGCGATCAAACACCATTACCTCGAGGGAATCATTTGCGTCGAGGGAAACATCATGTTTGGTGAGCCATTCTGCGGCTGCGTCAAGGAGCGTTCCGGTGGGACATGATCCGTAAATCGCGGCAGGGTTACAGGACTCGATGCCTTTCGCAGACACCGAATGCGCGGCCTGGTAGACCGCTTTTGCAGTGGTATGTGACAATACGATACTCATGCTATATATCGTGTCAGCTAATGCCGTGTTGATGGCGCTGAGTGGAAAAGTCGTTTTAGAGGTCTAGCCAAATGCTGTCCAAAAGCTTGACGCAATTATGGGTTGGTATGCCCTAAATAAAAGTTTTCGCAGCTTAGCTATAGCATATAAATACTCAATTGCTGCACATTTGATATCGATGCATCACCATCCGACAACGAATTACGTGTCGGGAATTGGTCGAAATCGTTCAAAATGAGGGTTCAGAATTTGTGATGGCAGATCTATCTGTGGAACGTAGGGCGGCCCCGCTGCGGGGTTTCCCGCTGCGAGACCGCTCGTGATCTACGCCGGAGTTTGGCGTAGACGTTTCTACTTGGCAAACAGGTTCTTGAGGTTGAACTCGGCTTGGACGGTGCGAAGCATGAGGTCGGTGTCGTCGAGGCCCAGATGCTGCTCGTTGGCGTCGGCGGCGAGGGTTCCACGGCGGCGCGCCCAGTTCTCGAGCGCGGCGGGCGCGGATTCGCGGGGGAGCGAGCGGACGTCGGCATCCAGGCTGCGGCAGATCTGGCGCGAGTCGATGACGATGATCTTGCCGGCGCGGCGTGCCTCGGCGTAACCGTCCAGGTGGATCTTGAACCAACTGTCCTCAAAGGCGGCGTTGTGCGCCATGTACGGGTACTTCTTCATAAGCTTGAGCAGCTGCTTCTGCAGTTCCTTGTTCTCGCGGAACGGCTTTTTGCCGTCGATGTCGTCCCAGGTGATGTGGTGGATATTCGACAACGGCACATCCTCGCCGCGGTAGATATCGGGCAGGCCGCAGTAGTGTGCCTCGGCGTCGTGCGGGACGGCGTCGCTGGTGAGCTCCATGATTTCCCAACCCACATTGATGATATAACCGCGCTCGGGTGCACGGCCGGTGGTCTCGATGTCGATACCGAGCACGGTGCCCTGGATGGGCTTGCGGGCGTAGGCCACGCCGAGCGCGTCGCGGTCGCCGCGGATCTCGCGCATGACCGACGCGGCGGTGCGCTTTTGCATCTTACCGATGGCGGCGCAGGTGTCGGCATCGGACAGGCCGCGCGAAAGCGTCGCGGGCGTCACGTTGCGCAGGCGCGCCTCGCCAATCTGGTCGCACAGGTCGCGGTTGCGGTCAGCCAGGTCGCGCACGGTGGCAAAGTCGAAGCTGGGGTCGCCCTCGGCGGTAAAGTACTCGGTTTCGAGCACCTTAAGGGCCTCCTCGCCCTTCTGGCGCTCGGACTCCATGGCGCCGTGATCGCCATAGATAAACATGGGAATAAACGGCTGGCGCTCGTATTCGAGTGCTTGTGAAACGTTCATATAACTGCTCCTTGGACGGGCCGTGTCGCGCGGCTCGGTGGCATTGAGTTATGGCGAGATGATAGTTTACCATCGGCAACTATTGGCATCGCGCCTAGGACAACTACAATACCCTAGTTGACCGCTAGGACTTTTACAATGCTGCCGAAAGACATGAAAGGTTCCATCCGTCATGGATTTGCTGATTGATATTCTGCTCGACGCCGGCAAGGACACGCTCTCGCTGGCGCCGTTTTTGTTGGTGACGTATCTTGCTCTCGAGACACTTGAGCACGTTGCGGGCGACCGCGTCAACGGCGCTATCAAGCGCGCCGGCGCTGCGGGTCCCGTGGCTGGCTCGCTGCTGGGCATTGTGCCGCAGTGCGGATTATCGGCCATGGCAGCAACGCTGTACGCCGGCCGTGTCGTGACGCTGGGCACGCTGGTCGCCGTGTTCCTCTCGACCTCCGATGAGATGCTGCCGCTGTTGCTCGCCGAGCAGGTGCCCGTGCAGACCATGGCGATGTTTTTGGCTTCGAAGGCACTGATCGCGCTGGTCACGGGCTTTATCGTGGACGCGGCTATCCGCGGCCTTCGTCGTAATGCCCGCGCGCATGCGGCGATTCGCCGTACCGTGCTGGGGACCGCTGCCAATCCGGCTCATGTGAACTGCGCGCACGACGACCATACCGGGGGCGACATCATTGATGAAGTGGCCGAGGCGGGCGTGAGCGCCGACCACATCCACGAGTTGTGCGAGCGCGACCATTGCGGTTGCGATGATGATGAAGATGAACACGAGCGCGACCACGGACACAGCCATGACCACGGTCACGCAGGCGAGCATGAGCACCACCACGGCCATGGGCACGACCACGGTCACTCCCACGAAGGTGCGCCCGTCCTGTCGATTATCCGCAGCGCGATCTCGCACACCGTGCAGGTTTCGGTTTTTATTTTCCTGGTGACGCTGATTCTAGTTGCCGTGCTCGAGACCTTCGGAGAGTCCGCGATCGAGCAGTTCCTGCGTGGCAACGAGACGCTCGCCGTCTTGGGCTCGGCACTCGTCGGCCTGATCCCCAACTGCTCGGCCAGCGTGGTCATTACGCAGCTGTACCTGGAGGGCGCGCTACAGCTGGCGCCGATGCTCGCCGGCACGCTCATTTCCGCCGGCGTGGGCTATCTTGTCCTGTTCCGCACCAACCGCAGCGCTCGTGAAAACGCCGTGTTCCTGGTCATGATGTACGTCATCGGCGCCGGCTGGGGCCTTATCCTATCCGCCTTCGGCCTCTAAGTAGGCCTAAAAAATGGGCTTCAAATAGCCATGCTCGGCGCCTGCGCAATGCGGCGACGCATGGCATTTTGAAGCCCGTTTTTTTGTTGAGCCATGGATTCCGAGCGCTCACACCGCTCAAAACAAAAAGGTAGATTTCCGGGCATGTCCCGAAAATCTACCTTGGTTAGCGCAGCAGCTCGGTGAGGTTGCGCTTAAAGCGGGCCCGGTCTTCGCTGGTAAATGCCGCCGGACCGCGAGTGCGACCGCCGGCGCGGCGCACCTTCTTTTCCTCGTGGCGAATAAACAGTTGCATGTCGATGGTCGCCTTATCGTAGACGCGCCCGCGCACGCCGATGGCGGCGGCATCGCGCCCGAGCACCATGCTCGCCAAGCCAATGTCCTGCGTCACGACTACGTCGCCCGCCTGCAGGCGTTCGACAATGGCAAAGTCGGCGCTGTCGGCGCCCACGCTCACATCGAGCGTCGTGACCCAAAATCCGCGTCGCGCATGCTCGACGTCGCGCGGATCGTCGCGGCGAATGTGGCGTTCCAGGTTCTGTGTGCTGTTGCCGGCGATAACGACGGCGACGCCCGCCCGCCGCGCGCAGTCAATCGACTCGCGCGTGACCGGGCAGGCGTCTGCATCAATAAAGAGCGTTCGCGGCATCTAGTGCACCAGTTTGCCAAATTGAATAGCGCGAACAATCAGCGTTACGCCAAACACCAGCAGTGCGGCGCCGCTAAAGATGACGAGCATCTTGGCCGACCACAGCGGATAGATAAACACGAACATGCCGGCGATGATGGAGAGCGCGCCGCTCAGGATGGCGAGGGCACGGTTGGACGAAAGCTCGGACTCCAGAATGGACATGACACCTTCGACGATCCAGCCAAAGCCGGCCACGATAACCACCATCGTGGTGAGCGTCGCGGTCGAGAAGGCCTGGTTGCGCAGGATTATGACGCCGCCCAAGATAATGAGTAGGTTGGAGATGATGCTCGTCACGCGCCAGCCGGTGGGCAGCAGTGGCTCGAAAACAGCGGTAAACAGCCTGATCGCGGCCGTGATCACAAAGTAGAAGCCCAAGACGGTCGTTAAGAAGACGAGGGACTTGGCGGGCGCAAACAGCAGTGCGATGCCGGCGACGAGCGCCAAGACGCCCGTGATGGCGTAAATCCAGCGCACGGCCTTGACGGCCTTGCCTGCCATGCTTTTCTCGTCAAATCCAAACTGGCTCGATTTTTGGTCATCATTCTTAAAGATGCCCATAATGTCTCCTTTCCGTGCGGCGTAAGCCTTGATCGTTACGACCAGTATCGCCTAAAGGCGCTGACGTATGGGTCGGGGAGGGTGAAACGTAACCCAAAGGCCCCGAATTGTTTCCGTTGTTCCCCACGTTGCGATTTTCTATTCAACAGGTGTAGAACATTGCAGCCCTGTTCGTTATTGCCTACGTTTTAGGTTAGATTTTCTAAGGACAATTGGCTTGTATTGGGGGTTCCTATGAATGAAACAGTTCCCGTGGCGCCGTCGAGCGCCGAGTCGATGGCAAAGCAAAGCTGCGAAAAGCTCGGTTTGGATACGTTTGACGCACTGGTCCGCCGCGCCCGCACGTGCCGCCGCTTTGACGAATCCATGCGCGTGCCGCGCGAGTTTTTGCTCGAGCTGACGGAGCTGGCGCACCTGGCTCCCTGCGGCGCCAATGCTCAGCGTCTGCGTTTTCATGTGGTGAGCGGTGCAGAGGACTGCGCGCGTGTATTTGATGAGCTTGCATGGGCCGGCGCGTTTAAGGATTGGCCGGGTCCTGCCGAGGGTGAGCGCCCGACCGGCTACATCGCGATTTTGGCCGAGCGCGCCGTTCCGGGTAAGCCCGCCGCTCCCATTACCGAGGTCGACACGGGCATTGCCGCACAGACGATGATGCTCGCCGCCCGCAGCGCCACGCCCGAGGTGGCAGCCTGCATGTTCAAGGCCTTTACGCCCCACGCGATCGATGCCATGGGGCTCGATAACGACAAGTATGAGCTCAAGCTGATCATGGCGTTTGGCGTTCCGGTCGAGATGCAGGTGATCGATGCGATCGATTCCAACCCCGACGGCTCAATTAATTACTGGCGTGACGAGGCGCAGGTGCACCACGTACCCAAGCGTCCGCTTGCCGACGTACTGGTGTAGTTGAGCGTCGCCGCGGTGTGATCCGGCGGTGAACCACCACAAAGGTGCCTGTCCCCTTTGTGGTGGTACGAGGGGAGGGCATGTGGCCGATCTATATTTGGTGCGGCATGGGCAGACTGAGCTCAATGTGCAGAACATTTTGCAGGGCTGGCACGATTCGCCGCTTACGGCGCGCGGGCGCGAGCAGGCGCTGGCGACGCGCGCGGCGTTCGAGGACCGCGGCGTGACCTTTGACCATGTGTATTCGTCTCCGTTGGGGCGGGCGCGGTGTACGGCAGAGCTAATTGCTGGTGAGGGCCGCTCGATAGAGCTGGTCGATGACCTGCGCGAGTGGCATTTGGGCACGCTGGAGGGTACATCAAATCGCGAGATGCCGCCGCAGCCCTGGGGCGATTATCCGGTGGCCTTTGGCGGCGAGTCGGAAGTGCAGCTCCGAGCGCGCATGGTCGCGGCGCTGTCCCGCATCATGGCCAGGTCGCAGCACGACTGCGTGCTGGCGGTTTCCCACGGCTCAGCCTGCCAGGAGTTTCTTGAGTATGTGACTGGCAGGGGAGAGCTACCCGACAACGGTGCCGTGCTTCATTTTGGCTATTGCGACGGGGCGTTTTCGCTCTTGGGTTGGTAACAAACGAAAGGACCCCCTATGAATAAAGACCTGTATCTGGTTCGTCATGGACAGACGATATTTAATCTCAAGCGCATTATTCAGGGCTGGAGTGACTCGCCGCTTACGCAGTTGGGATGCGACCAGGCGGCGCGTGCCGGCATGTTTTTACGTGCGCGCGGCATTGAGCCCGATCATGCCTACACCTCCACACTTCATCGCACCGAGCAGACTATCGCCAACTTGTGGCCGGGCCTGGCGTACGAGCGCCTGGACGGCCTGCGCGAATGGTTCTTTGGCGACTTTGAGGCCGAGCGCGTGATGCTTATGCCCGAGCGCCCGTGGCGCGATTTCTATCGTCAGTTTGGCGGCGAGGGCCAGATGCAGGTGCGTAAGCGCATGGTGGCGACGCTGACCGAGCTCATGCAGAAGCCTGATCACACCTGCGTACTTGCGGTGAGCCACGGATCGGCCATCAAGGAGTTTTTGGACCACGTGAGGGGAGCGGCGGCCGACGAGCGCGAGCGCGTGCCGGGCAACTGTTCGGTGCTGCATTTCGTGTTTGACGATACGACCGATACGTTTGAACTGGTTGAGATCTTTACGCAGGAAGACTACGCGCGCGAGCTGGGGCTTGAGCCGCTCGTGGCTGCCGCGGGTCCGCAGCGCGGGTAGTTTGGGCGTGGCGACGCGGATCGCCGACATCATTGCTCGATGTGAAAGGGGCGGGGATGCATGCGCATGTATCCCCGCCCCTTGTTTGTTGAGTTGCCGAGTCTTTGTACTGGGCGTTTACGTTCTATTAGAACCGTGCGATCTGGTGGGTGAGCAAACCCGTCGGAACCTGCGGTGCGCCGCCGGCGACCTGTGCGGCGGGGAATAGCGCGGCAACGGTAAAGTTGAACGGCTCTTTGCCCGTGTAGGTGCCGGCTGTGCGGGCGTCGTCTGCTAGGAGCTGCGCCGCCCCTGCCAGCGCGGCAGCGTAGGCGGGGTCGTCTGCCGGCGTCGGCTCCGGTGCCTGGTCGAGCATGGCTCGGATGGCGGCAACGGCGTCCTCGCGCTTGACCTCCCATACGCGATGCGTAATGCCGGTGGGGTCGGTGACGGCATAAAGCGACGCTCCTTCTTTGGCGGCGCCAAGGATGATATCCATGACGGGCGAGGCTTCGTAGGCGAGCGTTACAGGGCGGGGCTGCACCTTAAGCTCGGCGATCGCGCGCGCGGCGGCGAGTGCGTCGACGCTCTCGGCGGCAGCCTCGTCGCTACCCGTCAGTACGTTAACCGGGCAAATCGCCACGACGCCCGTCACGCGACCTGGCTCCCCCGAGCATTCGTACACGTAATACGCCGCACCCGGGTCCTTGAGCATCAGGCCATCGGCAAGGGCTCCGCGCAGAGCATCGTTGCCGCTCAGGATGCTGCCCATTGCAGGCAGCGCCTCGAGCACGCGGTCCTGAGCCGGGCGGATGCAGGGAAACGGAAGTGCTTTCATGGGCGGTCCTAACGCGCGAGTCGGTTTGTTCGCGGCTTATTATGCCCCAACTTGGCCGCTTGCGTCCCAGAGCGTGTTATCGGCAAGCGCGATGAGCACGTTTTGGCAGCGAACGATATCGGCATGGGGCACATACTCGTCGGGCTTGTGTGCGAGCGCCAACGAGCCGGGGCCGTAGCTCATACAATTGCGGTTGCCTGTCTTGCCTGCAATGACGGCGGTATCGGTGTAGCCGGTAAAGAAGCCGACGGTCGTGTCCGCGTCCGTCACGCCATCGGTGGCACGCTTGAGCGCTGCTAGAAGGGGAGAGCTCGGGTCGCGCTCGATGGCGGGTCGGTCGCCCGTCACGGTGTAGCTGCCATGGCAACCGGGAACGGCGTCCTCGGCGGCGGCAATGGCCTGCTCGACCATGTTGATCGCGGCGGTCGTGTCGGTCGGCGGTGTCAGGCGCATGTCGACCCAGACCTTGGCGTGGTCGGGCACGACATAGGGGCGATAGCCGCCCTCTATCTGTCCAAACGTGATGGTCGATGGCCCCAGCTCATCGTGTACGGGCAGCGCCATGAACGCGCGGCGTAACGTGCAGACGACCTCGGCCATGGCGGCGACGGCATCCGCGCCCTTCCAGGGCTGGCTCGCATGCGCCGTCACGCCAGCCATTTCAATCTCGAACCACGTGCGCCCCTTGTGCGCCACCTGAATCTGTCCGTCGGTGGGTTCGGTATCCAGCACCCATTCGCGCGAACCGACCCAGCCGGCATCAATGGCCGCCTCGGAGCCGCGCATAAAGTCTTCCTCGTCGACCGAGCATATGAGCGAAAAGCCACGTCGGGGCAGCTCGCCGCTTGCCGTCGCGCGCTCGAGCGTATGGACCAGTGCGGCAATGGCGCAGGCCAGGCCACCTTTCATATCGCAGGCGCCGCGGCCATAGAGTTTATCGTCGCGCACAACTGCCCCAAGCGGTGCGATGTCTGCGTCCCAGCCATCGCCCAAGGTGACGGTATCCATGTGGCAGATATAGACCAGCCGCGGCTCGTCGCTTTGGCCCGGCACGGTGACTATAAGGTTGCGGCGCCCGGGCAGCACCTCGAGTTCCTCAACCTGCACGGCATGGAGTACCGGACGACTCAACCGCTCCAGCTGAGCCTCAACCAGCGCTTTGATATACCGCTCAATTTCATCCTCATACGCGCCCGGGTCTGAGCTGTCGATCCGCAAAAGCTCCTGCGCAAGCCGCCAGGCAAAGTCCTCATCAACCATATGTAACCTCACAATCAGTTTGCTTTCCAAACCGATTGTAAGCCTCCTGAGAGATTCGCGACGCGCGCGCAGCAGCATTTACCGTTCGCAGGCCGAGCCAGCGCGTTTGCCGTCCAAGCGGGTTTACAAACGGCGCGGTGGGTACGTAGCCTTTATGGACGACATGCTGTGCGACATATCTGCCTTTCGGTATCACCGGATACCTCCACAGGTTTTGGCGATAATGCCGGACCTGCCCGATTCTGCGGACGATCCGCGCAGGGAGCGCCTTTGCGAGCATCCGCTCGTTGCGCATTTCCTGGGCACCCCGTTACACGTTTTGGCGCAGGGCGGCTGCGGGCGTAAGGGCGATCGCATTGTCAGGCATGTTTGGAACGGGGAGAGGCCGTTTGATTCCGTGCGGCAGACAGAGTTTGGCCTCGATGTTGCGTCCCCACTCTTTTCCCTGCTGACCCTGGCTTCCTCGGTCTCAAACGAGCGTCTGATCATGTGCATGTATGAGATGTGCGGCACCTTTGCCGTGTGCAAGATTGCGCCTCAGGTAAAGTCGGCACTTGAGCAGGCATATGGGAGCCGATGGAGTGATGCACGGTCGGGCTGGGAAAACGTAAAGGATGCCTCGGGGAATCCAACGGACTTGTGGAAACGACCTCCCTTGATCGAGCTCTCTGAGCTTGCAGAGTACGTCGATAAGGTCCGGGGGCTTCGCGGTGCTAAATCGTTCACGCGTGCCGCGAAATGCACTACGGGGGTGGCGGCATCGCCGCTCGAGGTCCAGGCTTCGATGCTGTTTGGTCTTTCGAGGTTGCGCGGCGGTGAAGGGGTGCGCCTTACCAATAACGTTGAGATACGTATGACGCGCAGCGCCCGCCTGATTTCGGGGCTTGATAGGCGCTATGCCGATATCCTGCTGGCAAATAAGGACGGCAGCCGAGAGTGTCTGGTTGAATGCCAAGGTAAAGCCATTCACGGATCCATTGAATCCAAGATTTCGGACTCCGATCGAACGACGGCCTTGCAAGCCATGGGATATCCCGTCGTTCTGATGACCTATGGTCAGCTGGCCGACTCCGATGCCTTCCGCGTGGTGATGGAGCTCATCATGTCCTATCTCGATGTGCCGCTGAAAGACAAGACACCGCGGCAGCAGGAGCTCGAACGGCGGCTTCGTGAGGAGATTTTTATCAATTGGGCGGAAATGTAGTCGCGCGGGTGGAAAACGGTCGCGTGAACTAGAGTTTTGGTCGCGAAAAAGGCTTTAGTTTCGCCTTGGAAGGGCTTTAAAAATGCTATCCAAAACAAGTTGTTTCGGAAAATCGACAGTCAACTTGAATGTGATATATAGAGATCGATTTTTACCTACTAAAGCCCCTGATAAAGCTGTTTATCAAAGCAGGTGTGCTCAGTGATTTGGGCATGACTATCGATTATCCGAAAAAACTTATTCTGGGTAGCATTTTAAAACCAGCCGGAGCAACGAATTCGGCCCCCGTTTCGTGAAAACGGGGGCCGAATGGGCTTCATGGCCTTCCTGGCAGGCTTGGCGCCGGCGCTATTTGATCACGCGCACGCGATACATCGACGGAATCTGCTTGAGCGCCTCGATGGTGCTGCTGTCCAGGTGCTCGTCGGTGTCGAACATGGTGTAGGCGTTCTCGCCGGCGGACTCGTTGGTCATACGCTGCACGTTGGCGTTGTCCTTGGCCAGGATCGCCGTGATCTGGCCGATCATGTTGGGCACGTTGGCGTGCAGGCAGGCGATGCGGCTTGCGGCGCGTGCCTTGCCCATGCTGCAGGCGGGGTAGTTGACGCTGTGCGCTATGTTGCCGTTCTCCAGGTAATCCTTGAGCTCGCTGATGGCCATGTCGGCGCAGTTGGCCTCGGCCTCGCCGGTGCCGGCGCCCGAGTGCGTGGTGATAAACGTATTGGGCATCTTGACGGTCTTGGGCGTGGCGAAGTCGCAGCTAAACCAGCTGAGCTTGCCCTCGCGCAGGGCGGCGTCAACGGCGTCCTCGTCAATGATGGTCTCGCGTGCGTAGTTGATGAGCACGGCGTCGGGTGCCAGTAAGTTGATCTGCTCGGTGCTGATCATGCCGATGGTGTCTGCCTTGCTGGGCACGTGCACGGTGAGGTAGTCGCAGCCACGGCAGAGGTCCTCGAGCGTGCCCACGCGCTGCACCTCGCGGCTCAGCACCCACGCGTGCTCGACGGAAATGAACGGATCGTAGCCGTAGACGTCCATGCCCAGATCGACGCAGGCGTTGGCGACCTTGGAGCCCACGTTGCCCAGACCGATAACGCCGATGCGCTTGCCCTTGAGCTCGCGGCCCACAAAGGCCTTCTTGGCCTTCTCGGCGTCGACCTGGATCTCGGGGTCGTCGGCGTTGTCGCGCACCCAGTTCATCGACTGCACCACGCCGCGGCTCGAAAGCACCAGCATGCCCAGGACGAGCTCCTTGACGGCGTTGCTGTTGGCACCGGGGGAGTTAAAGACGACGACACCTTTCTTGGCGTACTCTTCGACGGGGATGTTGTTGACGCCGGCACCGCAGCGGGCGATGGCGCGGATGCCTTCGGGCAGCTCGTAGCCGTGCAGGTCGGTCGAGCGCATCAGGATCGCGTCGGCCTCCTCGGCGGTGCTTACAAACTCGTAGCCCTCGCCAAACTCGACTTTGCCGTCTTTAGTGATGTCGTCGATGGTCTTAATCTTGCGCATGAAAAACTCCTTGGCAGGTTTGTTTAAAACAAGTGGTTTGAAGTGGCTGGTCGGCCCGCGTGTTGCGGGCTAGTTAGATCGCGGACTCAAACTATGCTGCGCTTCGAAGTCCTTCATGTACGTGGCCAGCGCTTGCACGTCCTCCATGGTGACGGCGTTGTACACGCTTGCGCGCATGCCGCCGACGAGGCGATGGCCCTTGACGTTTTGAATCTGGTGCTCGGCCGCGCCTGCAACAAAGGCCGCATCGAGCTCGGCGTCGCCGGTGCGGAAGGTGACGTTGGCGATGGAGCGGCTGTCGGCCTGCGTTGTGCCATGGAACAGCTCGCTGTGCTCGAGCAGGTCGTAGAGCAGGTTGGCCTTGGCCCAGTTGCGCTCGGCCATGGCGGCAAGTCCGCCGGTCTGCTCAACCCAACGGAACACCTTGCCGCACACGTAGATGCCAAAGGTGTTGGGCGTGTTGAGCATGGAGCCCTTGGCGACCTGGGTCTTGAGGTCCAGGTACTGCGGCGTCTGCGCAAAGGCCGGGCCGTCAGCGATCAGGCCGTCGCGCACGATAACCACGGTGACGCCCGCGGCGCCGGCGTTTTTCTGCGCGCCGGCGTAGATGAGTCCGTAGCGCTCGACGTCGAGCGGCTGCGACAAAAAGCAGCTCGAGACATCGGCGACCAGCGGCACATCGCCGCAAGCGGGCAGCTCGTGGAACATGGTGCCAAAGATGGTGTTGTTCTGGCAGATGTAGACGTAGTCGAGCCCGTCGCCCGCGGCCTCGGCGGCAATGCGCGCGTTGATATCGGCCATGTTGGGAATGCGGTCGAAATTGGTGTCCTCCGAGCTTGCGAGCAGCACGGCCTCGCCGTACTTGGAGGCCTCCTTGTACGCCTTGTTGGCAAAGTTGCCGGTCACGACGTAGCCGGCGCGGCCGCGGCGCATGAAGTTCATGGGGATGCCCGCAAACTGCAGCGTGGCGCCGCCCTGCAAAAATAGGACGTGGTAGTTGTTCGGGATGCTCAGCAGGCGGCGCAGGGTTGCCTCGGCGTCGTCGATGATCTGCTGGTACATGCTAGATCGATGGCTCATCTCGAGCACGGACATGCCGCAACCGCGGTAGTCCATCATCTCGTCGGCGATCTCGGCGAGCACGCTTGTAGGCAGTGCGGCCGGGCCAGCTGAGAAGTTGTGCACACGTGCCATCTTCTAGTTCCCCTCGTAGTCGTTTGAACGTTCGGGATACTTTAGCACAGTGGAGCGCCAGGCGCGACCGCATCACGGTAAAACTCGACTGCGCCGCTATGATTTACAGGATGGTTACATGGGGGGGATGACCTTACCTGATGGCTCGCATCCGATTCGCCTCGGCCTTCGCTTGTTTCCAGGGGCGCACACGACCGTTGGTGAGGTCGTCGTAACCATGAGCGATGGTACGTTGAATGTGATCTTCGCGTTCCTGAATGGTAGTTAGTGCGCGCGTCTGATCAGAAATAGGCTTTACGACAGGCATACGAAACTCCTTACATAGAAGCATATGTATAACTCTATGTTGAATATAGCGGAGGGTGGCGTTGGGCGTGTGCGTGCCTGCATTCGTAAGCGCGGTTGTCTGGCAAGTGTGATTTGGGGCGACCTCGTTAAAGTTTCTAAGCTGCGAAAATGACCGTTAACCGGATTAAATTTTGTTGCTCAACATTTGACACTCTGGGCGTGGTAACTTTTTTACCAACAGGTATGATTATTGTCATGTGCGCCGCGCCTGCCCGCCGGGTTGCGGCGCACTTGTGACAGCCTTTGACACCCTTGGAGCGTGCACTGTGGATGTAACCACAAAAAGCGTTCGGGGGGGGGGTGCTCACCCGCGAGCAATTCCTCCCGCATGAGATGCGCATCGTCGCTGCCCTTCGTATGCAGGGCGCAAGCGACGAGCAGGTCATTGTACGCGTAAAGAGCGAGAACCTCTTTCAATATCCCACGGAGCGCATGGTCGCCAACCGCGCAACCGTGTGCCTTCGCCGCCTTGACGCCATGGTGCCCACGGACGCCGTATGCGCCGCGCGCGGCATCGACCCCAAAACCGCCGTCGAGGCTGCGTCATCCCTAACCGGGCTCATGGCATCCGGCGCTCCCACGCAGACGGACCAGGCCATCTTCTACAGCATGATCTACCGCTACGATATCGTGCGCGAGCTCGTGCTCGTCGAGGTAGGGGAGCGCCTACAAAACTTCGATTATGCCTTTACGGCGGTTGACCTCAACGCCTTTATGACACGCTTTACCACGGAGTATCCGGATGCGGCCCGCTGGACTGAGGCCACGGTCAAGCGCATTAAGGGCTCGCTCCGCCAGACGCTCCGCCATGCCGGCCTTATCGGCGAGGGCCAGGGCCCGGAGTCCGAGCGCCTGTCACCACTCTTCCTCGATTCCGATGTCGAGCGAGCCTTGGTTCAGCTGGGCGAGCAGTCGCTTATCGCGGCCCTTACCGGCAGGGCGGTGATGTAGCGTGGCTTCCGTCAAAAGCGCCGTCGACCCTGTTATCACCCCGGCGACTGATCTCACCACCAATATCGGTATCCATTCCCGCAAGAGCGTCGTGGCGGCGCATGCCCGCTCCGAGCGCGCCTGTCAGGAATTTGAGCGCCGTGCGCAGCTTCTGCGCGAGTGTCTGTGCAGCGAGGACTTTTTGGCCAACAAGGGCATAGGCAATGAGATCGGCTTCCACACTTTTTGCTATGATCCCGCGCTGGAGTTTGAGGCGCGTGCATTATTTGACACCCTTTCACGCGATGCCGAGGCCGACAAGCTTCCGTGCACGCTCAAGGTCGTGAACCTTTACGACGCCGTGCTGGCAATTCTCGAAAAGCGCCGTGTCCTCAAGGCTATCCCGCACCAAGAGGAGCGCCGCGGTACCCAGCGCGTGCTCGAGGACGTGGCCAAGTTCGCCTCGCCCGAGAAAGTCGCCGTGTACATCCTTGAGCAGACCGAGCCGCACGCGCCTGGAGACGTCGTTCTCCTCACCGGCGCGGGCGAGGTTTTCCCGTTCTTTCGCATACACACGCTTCTCCACTGCATGCTTGCGGATTTTGATGAGGTGCCTGTGGTCGCCGCCTATCCGGGCAGTTTCAACGGCTCTTCTTTCCAGCTCTTTAACCGTCTGCCGGCCGACAACTACTACCGCGCCATCGATATCTCGTAAGCACGGCTCCCCGCAGACAAGGCACTGCCGCCGGCAACAACCCTTTGCCATACGTTCCCAAACCCAAAGGAGCACCCATGGACAACACGATCATTCGCGACCTCTTTGCAAAAGACATCAACCGCTCCATCAACGGCGTGGTCAAGGTCCAGGATTCAAAAGATGGGTCCATCCGCCAGGAGCTTGACGAGTACGTGGTGACGCGCGAGTTGCAGAGGCACTTTGCCACGTTCTTCAAGGCCTACGGCGATGCCATCGATGTGCGCACCGACAAGATCGGCGTGTGGATCAGTGGTTTCTTCGGTTCCGGTAAATCGCACTTCCTCAAGATGCTGAGCTACCTGCTCGAGAATCGCCAGATCGGCGGTAAGAACGCCATCCGCTACTTTGACGGCAAGATCGTCGACCCCATGGTCGCGGCTGCCATGGAGCGCGCCTGCTCGGTGCCCACGCAAGCTATCCTCTTTAACATCGATAGCAAGGCGGGCCAGTGGAAGCAGGGCGATACGGCCCCCACGGCGCTGCTTCGCGGCTTTGAGCGCATGTTCTACGAGGCGCGCGGCTTCTACGGCGAGGACCTAAAGCTTGCAAAGCTCGAGGACCACATCGATTCCCTGGGCAAGACCCAGGAGTTCCGCGAGGCCTTTGAGCGCGTCAACGGCGAGTCTTGGCTCCAGACCCGCGACACCTACAGCTACTTTGAGGACGACGTCGTCGAGGTGCTGCAGAGCGTGCTCGGCATGAGCGAAAAGGCCGCATGGAACTGGCTCGAGGGTTCTGAGGACGAGGTTTTGGCCCCTGATGTCTTTGCCAAAAAGGTCAAGGACTACGTAGACGCTCAGGCAGCGGCCCACGGCGGCAACTTCCGTTTGCTCTTTATGGTCGACGAGGTGGGTCAGTTTATTACAAACGACAAGGACCCAAGCCTTATGCTGAGCCTTCAGACCATCGTCGAGGAGCTGGGTGCCGCCTGCGGTGGCCGCGTGTGGGTGATGGTTACGAGCCAGGAGGCCATCGACAACCTGAGCCTGCCCGTGGGCAACGACTTTTCAAAGATCCAGGGCCGCTTCAATACCCGCCTTTCGCTCTCCAGCTCCAGCGTGGACGAGGTCATCCAGCGCCGTGTGCTCGAGAAGACCGCGCCGGCGGCCGATATGCTTGCACAGGTCTACGAGCAAGACGCCGCCGTGCTTAAAAACAACTTTACCTTTGAGGGTGGCTCGCGCTCCGACCTTGCCGGCTACGCCAACTCCAAGGATTTTGTGGCCAGCTACCCGTTTGTGGGCTACCAGTTTAAGCTCCTGCCCGACGTGATGACCGAGGTGCGCAAGCACGGTGTCAAGGCTAAGCACATGTCAACGGGCGAGCGCTCCATGCTGAGCGCGTTCCAGGAGAGCGCTCAGGCCATCCAGTATGACCAGACCGGTGCACTCGTGCCGTTCTGGTGCTTCTTCGACACTATCTCCAAGGATTTGGAGCACGGCATCATTCAGGTCGTCGTCTGTGCGGAGCGCGCGGCTGAAAACGCAGAGGGTCTTGAGAGCTACGATGTCCGGGTGCTTAAGCTCCTGTACTTGATCCGCTACATCGGCTACGTCAAGGCCACGGTCGAGAACATCTCCATCCTTATGATCGATAGCCTGGACGTGGACAAGCGCGCCCTTAAGGACCGCGTCAAGGAATCTCTCGCCCGCTTGGAGCGCGAGAGCTACGTGGCACGCCAGGGCGATACCTATAGCTTCCTCACCGATGAGGAGCAGGAGATAGCGCAGGAGATCGCACGCACCCCGATCGACAACGCGAAGGTGATTGAGTACATCAAGAAGCGCCTGTTCGAAAGCATCTACACTGCGCGCAAACTCAACCGCGGGGCCAACGACTTTCCGTTTGACCGCTATGTGGACGGCTCAATCCACGGTACCAGCATGGGCGGCATGGAACTTTCCGTGGTGACCATGGCCAGCGATCTGGGCCGTTCGGACGATGCCGAGCTGGCATTGAAATCCGTGGATAAGGCCATCGTGGCCCTGAGCGACGAGGTGGATTATTGGGCCCCACTCGTCAACGCCGCTAAGATTCGCATGTACGCCCAGACGCGCAATCTGCAGGAGCTACCGCCGAGTACCCGCCAGATTGTCGAGGCCAAAATGCGCGAGAAGGACTTTAACGAGAAAGAGGCTGACGCCCTTTTGGCTGAGGCGGTGCTCCATGCACGATGCGCCGTCAACGGGCGCATGATTGAGATCCGTGCTGCCAAACCCGCTCAGGTCTTTGAGCAGGTGCTGGCGCAGCTGTGCGATGTGGTCTTTGAAAAGGCCGACTATATCGGCGCGCCGGTCACGAGCGATTCCGATATCCGCTCCACTCTGGCGGGCAACGTTCAAGCGGGGCTCGCTGGCATGGACGCGGGCAACACGCGTGCGCTCAAGGAGGTCGAGGATTACCTCAAAGTTCAGCACCAGCGCCACCTGGATACCGCTATGGGCGATATCCAGCGCAGGTACCAGCAAAAGCCCTATGGCTGGCGCGAGGTTGACATCGCAAATGTGGTGGCGCAGCTTGTAGTGGAGCAGCGCGCGCAGGTGCTGTTTGGCGGTCAGACGGTTCAAGCTAACGACAGCCGCATGGTGTCGCTCCTGCGTAAGGATGTCGATAAGGCCCAGGTGCGTTTGCGCGTGCGCATGAGCGACCGGTTGCTGCGCGCCACGGGCGAGCTTATGCGTGGCCTGTTTGATCTCAAGACCGTGCCCTCCAACGAGGATAAGCTCGTGGCCGAGCTCAAGGAGCGCCTTGAGGGCTTGCGTGAGGTGTGCGTCGCCATGGCACGCGACTACTACACGGGTATCAAGCCGGCCTACCCGTATCCCGGTGAGGACGAGTGCGAGAAGATGCGCTCGGAGGTGGTCGACGTTCTTAAGGACCAGAGCGATTCCGAGGCGTTCTTGACCACGTTCACCAAGCACGAGGACCGCCTGTTCGATGCCAAGGAAGACTTTGACAAGGTGGTTGAGTTCTTCGAGTCCAACCAACGAACAGCGTTTGACCACGCCAAGGATTTCTTGAGCCGCACCGAGGGCATCGAGTATGCCTCCGATGACATTCCCAACGCTGTGGAGAACGTGGCAAAGGTACGCGAGATCCTCAAAGACCCGAAGCCCTACGGCCGCATTAAAGACCTTCAGCCGTTGATGGCACCCGTCGAGGAAGACATCAAAAAGCACCTGGGCATTCGCCGCAACGAGTTCTTGTGTCGTATCGAAAACGACCTGCAGGATTTGCGGAAGCAGGCCGAGAGCCAAGAAGGTTTTGTCAAGCAGGCCAAGGATGCCATCGCGGACGCCAACACCAGGTATGAGTCGTTCAAGAACCGCGCCCATGGCGTCCAGAGCCTCAACGAGCTTAACGCCCTCGCGGCAAACTGGGAAAACTGGATCGTTGCTGCAACCAACAAGATATACGACGCCGTGGATGAGGCCCGCATGCGAATGGACAACGAGCGCCGCACCACTGAGGTCACGAGTACGGGTGAGGTGGTCAAGAAGATCTCCAACAAGGGCGCCGCATCGTCTGCGCCCGTGCCCGCGTCTAAACCCCAGCGCAAGATCAAGACCGTGCGCCGCGCCGATTTGGCCAAGCCGAGTCGCCTCTTGTCCGCAGAGGACGTGGAGCGCTACGTGGACGACCTGCGCTCTCGCCTTATGCAGGAGCTCGCTGCAAACGACGAGATTCGTATCAACTAACTCGCGGGGCCACCGGTGCCAAAGCGAGCACCGGTGGTTTATGGCGTTTAGAAAGGCTCATCAACCATGAACGATTCTGCTCTTAAGAGCTTCTGCACCTGGGCCCGTACAGAGCTCGTCAAAGGCGTGGAGGCACAGATGGTGCGCTACGGCATCACCGAACCTGCACCTTCGCCCGTTGGGTCCGAGACCGTCAACGGCCTGCCCCTAAGTCCTGCTGAGGTTGAGCAGCGTGACGAGCTGCTGCGCATACAGACAGAGGTGGGTCACGAGGCGCTGCGCGATCGAGCGGCCTACACCTGGTTCAACCGCATCGTGGCCATTCGCTTTATGGATGCACGCGGATGGCTCCCCAGCCGTATGCGCATGCTGAGCCGTGCGGACGGCAGCCATGGTAGCGAGGCCGTGGAGAATGCTCTGGACGTGGAGATAACGACGGCCGATACCGATCGCATAGCCGAGCTCAAAATGGCGGGCTTGGATGAACCGTTGTGGCGCTACCTGTTTGTTGCTCAGTGCGAGGAGCTTGCCGATTGCCTGCCGGGCGTCTTTGAACGCGTGGGCGGAGCCATGGAGCTGCTGTTGCCCCAGGGCCTCATGATGGCTGACAGTGTGGTGGGCAAACTCAATGCCGTCCTCGCTGACGAGGACTGGCGCGAGGGCGTGACCGTTCTGGGCTGGATGTATCAGTATTACAACGCTGACGTTAAAGACGAGTTCTTCAAGTCCAAGCGCAAGGCAGCGGCGGCGGATATCGCACCTGCCACGCAGCTCTTCACCCCCGAGTGGATCGTGCGCTATATGGTCCAGAACTCGCTCGGCCGTCTGTGGATGCTCAACAATCCGGGGAGTTCGCTGCGCGAGCGCATGGAGTACTACATCGAGCCCGACGAGGAGCACGAGGACTTCATCTACATCTCGAGCCCCGAGGAGATCACGCTCTGCGACCCGGCGTGCGGCTCGGGCCATATCCTGGTCTATGCGTTTGAGCTGCTTTTTGCCATGTACGAGGAGCGCGGCTATCGTGAGCGCGAGATTCCCGAGCTCATTCTTACTAAAAACCTTGCAGGTATGGAAATCGATTCCCGCGCGGCACAGATCGCGGAGCTGGCGCTTGCCATGTGCGCCCGCGAGCACGACCGTCGCTTCTTTAGGCGTGGCATTCGCGCCGACGTTACCGTGCTCTCGAGCATCCCGCTAGGGGAGGACGAGCTGCCGGGTAACAAGAAGCTCGCCGAGGAGCTGAGTCATTTGGGCGAGATCGGTTCGCTGCTCAATCCCTCAGAGGACGAGATCGACGAGCTCAAGGCTGCCGCCGCGAGTTGTTCCGATGACCTTTTTGCCGCTACGGCCAAAACTAAGCTCGAAAGCGCTGCCGCCATCTGCGAGAAGCTGTCCCGTCGTTTTACCTGCACCGTTGCGAATCCTCCGTATATGGGCAGCAGCAGCTTTAATCCATTCATGAGCAAGTGGATCAAGAAGAACTACCCCGATGTGAAGAGCGACCTCTTCTCCAGCTTTGTCGTTCGCATGTTCAGTCTCGCCAAGGACCACGGCGAGTGCGGAGTCATGTCGCCTTTCGTCTGGATGTTCATCGGAAGCTATGAGAAGCTCCGCAACGAGATTATCGAAAACAGAACGCTGACCTCTCTCATCCAGCTTGAGTACTCGGGCTTCGCTGGCGCGACCGTGCCCATCTGTACCTACACGTTCCACAATTCGTTCGTCAAGGGCTACAAGGGCGGCTATGTGCGCCTTTCGGACTTCGTTGGTGCTTCTGTCCAGGCCCCGAAGGCCCTCGAGGCGATCCGAAACCCCGACTGCGGCTGGTTCTACCGCCGCGATGCCGAGGCCTTCAAGCAGATCCCCGGCACCCCCATAGCCTACTGGGCCAGCGACGGACTACTCTCTGCGATGGCTGATGGCGTTAAACTATCTTCGTTCGGAAGAACGTCTAAAGGAATTATCACTGGTAAAAATGATAAGTTCATTAGGCTTTGGTGGGAGTGTGCCGTTGGGACTATCGGTTTTTCGTCATCATCTGTATCCGATTTATTTAGTGGCAGAAAATGGCACCCCTGCACAAAGGGAGGCTCTTATCGTAAATGGTTCGGTAATCTTGACTCTGTAATTGATTGGTCAAATAACGGTCACAGTGTGTTTGAGTCGGCCTCGCGTGAAGGAAACCATGCGCAAGATTATTCGGATGAACTGAAATTCAAGCCCGCCATTTCATGGTCGGCGATTACTTCGTCCATCCCTTCGTTTAGGTATGCGTCCAATTGTCTTTCAGAGCATGCCGGCATGTGCCTTTTTGTTCCTGAGGATAAAATCGGTTATATGTTGTCGCTGCTTAACTCCAGCGTTTCTAAAGAGTATTTTTCGTTAATTGCTCCAACTCTGAACGTTAACGCTGGTGATGTGGATAAATTTCCCGTCCTACTGAGTTGCTTCAATCTCGTAGACGGGTTATTTAAGGAAAGCAGAGGATTATCAAAAACCGACTGGGACTCGTTTGAAACCTCCTGGGATTTCAAACGTCATCCTCTCGTTTAGGAGTCCACATGTCGCAGAAGAAAAAGGCTAACAATAATAAATGCGCACATCCACCTCTTAAGAATGATGTGTCGTGGATAAAACAGGTTCATGAATCGTATAAGGACGATGTCTCTAAGAAAAAACTACGCATATATTTGCAAAGATTTGTATCCGAATCAGAAGCTATTGATGCTACGAGGCAGACCAATGGGTTTATTACTGATTTGAATATTTATACTACTGTTCAGGCAAATGCGTTTCTTGAACAGATGTGTTTCGACAGTGCCGTTAAAACAAGATGGGCATATACCCCTAATGACCTTGCAAAAGCGGCCCACGAAGCAGGTAGCGATTCATCTGATTTTATTAAACGAGATTACGAGTTTGCCCTCATTTGCTTATCAACAGCTGCTTGTCTTAACAAAAGGATTGCTGGGCTTTCAGAATTCAAGCCGGGTGCGAAGACCAAAACAGGCAGGAGAAAACAGAATAAAAGTTCATTTAGAAGACTTGACGCCGTTTTTAGACATCTGAGGAATGCTCTCGCTCATGGTCAATATTTACGAGTTGTTAAGCCCGATGGATCAGTGTGGTGGGCTTTACAGGACGCAAACGGTAAAGGAAACGTCACGGCAAGAATGCTACTGAAAGAGGATACGCTTGATGCATGGGTGAATCTGCTCTCGCTAAGAGACAAGAGATATAGAGATAAAAGCTAGTAGTTAGAATAGGTGCGAAATTGCATCGACTTAGTTCTTCAAGCTTCCTGTACAGCGGGGAGAGCGTTTTAGCGGTTTTTTGGATACTGCAATCCGTTTCTTCGCAGTGGTTTCCAACAGCAACGAAAGGATGGCCTACCATGGCCACTTTACTTCAAGATAAATATGAGGCTCGCAAGGCCGAGGTAAATGCTCGCTTTGAGCAGCTTCGCGCTAACGAGGAGGAGCTCAACCGAATCTTTGCCAAGATCTACAACATGGAGGGCGAGGTGCCCATCGAGGTCGAGGATAAGTACGTTTCGGTAGCGCGCATCTTTGATACCGCCGATGAGATCCCCGAGAGCTATAAGGGCAACAAATACGTGCGCACTAAGCGCGATGAGATCACCTCGCTCATAAGCTATGCCGTGGGCTGCATGTTTGGCCGCTATTCGCTGGATGTGGACGGGCTGGTCCTGGCCGATCAGGGCGCCACAGTCGATGACTATCTGGCCAAGATGCCCAACTCTGATCATGTGACCTTTATGCCCGATAGCGATAACGTGCTGCCCATTACCGATGACGAGTACTTTGACGACGACATCGTGCGCTACTTTATCGACTTTGTGCGCACCGTGTATGGCGAGGAGACGCTTGAGCAGAACCTGGCCTTTATTGCCGAGGCACTCGGCGGCAGGGGTACCTCGCGCGAGGTAATCCGTACCTACTTTTTGAAGGACTTCTTTAAGGACCACTGCCAGACCTATAAGAAGCGCCCCATCTACTGGCTGTTCGACAGTGGCAAAAAGAACGGCTTCAAGTGCCTTGTTTACATGCATCGCTATCAGCCCGACCTGTTGGCTCGCATCCGCACCGACTATGTGCATGAGCAGCAGGAGCGCTACCGTGCCCAGATCGGCTATGCCAACGATGCCCTTGCTGGTGCCGAGCGCGGCGAGCGCGTGCGCTTGGACAAGCGCGTCAAAAAGCTTAACGACCAGCTCAAAGAGACCATTGGCTACGAGGAGAAACTGCACCACTTGGCAGACCAGATGATTAAGATCGACCTGGATGACGGCGTCAAGGTCAACTACGCCAAGTTTCAGGATGTGCTAGCAAAGATTAAGTAACTGCAGATACGGTAAGGATATTCATGCCCAAGATCGATGTAGAAGAACAGCTCAAGCTGCGGTTTTTGCAACCGTTGCCCGCATGCATGCCCCGCCGTGTGGTGGTTTGGCACGATGCGGACGGCGAGTTTGCTCCTGAGTTTGAACGTTTGGCCGCCGAGGGCTTCGACGGTGCGGGGACTGATGACGGCGTTATGCCCGCTCACGGTGACTTTGAGCGCCCAGTGCGGTTTGTTGAAGCCTGCGAGGGCCGCATGTTTGCCGTCAAGAAGCTCGTCAACCGCGATGACCTTGTGAGCGATATCTTGCTGTATCGCCGTTGCCCGCGCGGCAGGCTTGAGGGCGATTGGCTTGCCGATGTTGAGCTGTATGCTGACCGGTTTCAAGCTGATTATCTTTCGCTTTTGGCCGATCAGCTAGGCATCGAGAATATCGACGCCGTGCGCGAGAGCCTGCGCGAGCACAAGACGTTCTTTGATGCCAAGACCCGCTGCGCTAAGTTTGCCGCGTGTGTTCCGCATGCCTCGGGCGCATCCGATATCGAACTCGGCATCCTTACGGTGATTTTTGGCGGTAAAGAGCTTGGTGACGCGCGCCCCGCGTTTGTGCTGCGTGGCTGTATGACCATGCTGCTGCACGAGGGTCCCGAGGCGCTGGCCGAGTTGATGGACAAGTACTGCGTGCGCGATGTGCTCTCTGCCTTTATGCTTCGCTGCTATGGGCTTGAGGGACCGCTGTATGAGCGCGACTCATTGCTTATGCTTTCATCCCATGTGCTCCTTACGGCGGCGTCTACCGCGCTTCCCGAGGGAGCGCTCAAGGGACTCGAAAGCTATGTGGCTCCCGCCTACGGCTCCTATTGCCTTGAGGCGGTGCGTACGTGGGACCAGACCGCCGATACCCAGGCGTCGAGCGAGGACCTATTTGAGATTTGCCGTTTGGTTGAGGACGCCCGCGGACTCTTTGCACGGTTCGAGACCTTGCCGATCGATGTGCTGGCTTCGCTTGATGTGTTCCCGTGCGTCAACGAGGTTGTGCTCTCGCAGCTGTTCTGCTCGTTTGCGCAAGGTGCAGACCGTGTTGAGGATGCGCGTGCCTTTGCTGCGCGCCGTTGCGACCTAAGCTGGTACCGTCGTGTCGAGAGCTACTTTGACCTGCTTGTCGCTGTGGCCGATATGTGCGCGTTTAGGCAGACGCACGCGGGTGGGTTCCATCTGGCGCAGTCCCAGCAGGTGTGGGATGCCTATACGTCCGATTGGTATGCCATGGACGCTGCCTATCGCCATATGTGCACCGCGTATCTGCGGGCACGCTCCGTCGAGTGCGATGCGCTCGAGGAACCTGCCCGCGCCGTGGCGGACTGGGCGGAGAATCTCTACAGCAACTGGTTCTTGGCGGATGCCAATGCCTGCTGGGCGGCTGCTGCGCAAGGGGAGTGGGCCGATTGCGGCTACATCGATGGTCCCGCACGGCAGGATGAGTTTTACTGGCATGTGCTACCCGCCTTTGTGGGTTCTGCCAAAACAACGGTCGTTATCGTGAGCGATGCGCTGCGCTATGAGGTGGCCCGCGACGTTGCGGCGCAGCTCGAGCGCGAACGCGGCGGCAACGTCAAGGTCTCTAGCATGCAGGCGGTCTTTCCCTCCATTACCGAGGTGGGCATGCCTGCGCTGCTGCCGCACCAGGTGCTTGAGCTTGCAGAGGATGGCGCGTTTGTGTTGGCTGACGACATGCCCACTGCGACGACTCCGCAGCGCGAGGCCGTGCTTGCCCACGTTGAGTCTACAGCCCGCGCTTTGCGCTCGAGTGCATACCTCAACATGGCGGGAACCGAGCGCAAGGCGATGCTCAAGGACTCAAGACTTGTCTACCTCTATCACAACAAGATTGATGCCACGGGCGAGAAGGCCGCTACGCAGGATGACGTCTTCGATGCCTGTACGGACACCGTAGAGGAGCTTGCCGCGTTGGCGCGCCGCGTGTGCACCGACGCCCCGGGCGCGCGTGTTGTTATAACGGCGGATCACGGCTTTATCTACACGCGCCGGGAGCTCAGCGAGTGTCAGATGCTCGGCAAGCCAGATCTTCCCTTCCTTGACGCTCCCGTCATGCACGGCAAGCGTCATCTGGTGGTGCCCAACGAGGCCGTGGCCAAGCTTTCGGGCGAGGCACGCGGGGTGTTTGTTAATGTTGACATGGGACGTTTGGGTGCCGGCTTTGAGGGGTTTGCCCCGCGCGAGAACGTGCACTTCAAGCGTCCCGGTGGTACTAACAACTACGTCCACGGCGGCATGAGCCTGCAGGAGCTTTGCGTGCCCGTTATTGGATTTTGGCGTGCGCGCTCGGGTTCCAAGGACTTTGTCGACACGCGCGCGGCGACGTTGCGCGTGCTAAGTGAGGGGCGCCGGGTGACCAACTCGCTCTTCTCGCTCAACTTGATCCAGGAAGAACCAGCCCAAGGCAAGGTCTTGCCGTGCGAGTACGAGCTGGTGTTTACCGACGCAAGCGGCAACGAGGTGAGCGATACAGTCAAGGCGCATGCCAACAAGACTTCTGCTAACTCGCAGGAGCGCGTGGTGCATGCCAAGTTTGCGCTGCGTGCAGCGGATGGATTCTCGGCCAAGGGTCCGTACTATCTGGTCTGCCGCGAGCGCGAAACGGGCAAGATCGTTTGGCGCGAGACGTATACCATCGCTGTTTCGTTTGCCCCTGTTGCTGACTTTGGTTTTTAGGAGTGTGCCCTATGTTTGATAGCAATGACGACAATCTGTGGGAAGTTCCCTCGATTGATGTGAATGCGCCGGTGCAGGTTGCGGTGTCTGCAGAGGAGGCCGTGCCCGCCCCGGAGGCTGAGACTGCCGTAGAGGCCGTGGCTGCCGCGCCTGCCCCGGAGCCGACGGTGGCCGCGGTGCCCGATGAGGCTGCGGTGCCCGCCGAGGACGAATCCTCGACCGATGGCTATGACCAGGCCGTGGACGAGACCCCCGAGGACGACGGCTACGACATGGATGGGCTGGACGGCAAGCTGCTCGAGCACTTTGCTGGCAAGATCGTGCGCAAGGACCTGACGGCCCTTATGAAGCGCGGCGCCAACGTGCCCACCTTTGTGCTGGAGTATCTGCTGGGCATGTACTGCTCAACTGACGACGAGGATGCCGTGGCAGAGGGTTTGGAGCGCATCCGCAGGATCCTCACTGATAACTACGTGCGCCCCGACGAGTCCGAGCGCATTAAGTCCAAGATTCGCGAACTGGGCCGCTTTACCATCATCGACAAGGTGACGGCCAAGCTCGACGAGTACAAAGACATCTACGTGGCATCGTTTGCCAATCTGACTATCGAGCCGTTTGTGATGCCTGCCGAGTACGTGCGCGACTATTCCAAGATTCTGCAGGGTGGCATTTGGTGCATTATGAGCATCGAGTACCGTCATCCCGTGGATGAGGAAGACGAGTTTGGCATGGAGGTCTTTGGCGACGATGCGCCGCGCCGCTCCAAGGCCAAGCGCAAAAAGCGCGGACCCGAGGACTCTCCGTTTAGCGTGGCGTCGCTCACACCCATCCAGATGCCCAACCTGGACCTGGATACCATGGTCGACGAGCGCCAGTACTTTACGCGCGACGAATGGCTCAACATGCTGCTGCGCTCGGCTGGCTACGAACCCAGCGAGCTTTCCGAGAAAGAGCGCCTGCACTTTATCGAGCGTATGGTGCCGCTCATCGAGCGCAACTACAACCTGTGCGAGCTGGGTCCCCGCGGCACCGGCAAGAGCCATATCTACAAAGAGGTCTCGCCCTACGCCATCTTGCTTTCGGGTGGTCAGACCACCACGGCCAACCTGTTCGGCCGTATGAACTCCATGCGCGCCGATCGCGTGGGCTTGGTGGGCCATTGGGACTGCGTGACGTTTGACGAGGTCGCCGGCATGCGCTTTAAGGACACCAACGCCGTGCAGATCATGAAGGACTATATGGCGAGTGGCAGCTACGCGCGCGGCCGCGACCAGATCAACGCCGATGCCTCCATGGTCTTTGAGGGCAACATCAACGACACCGTGCAAAACGTCCTTAAGACCACGCACCTGTTTGATCCGTTCCCGCCAGAGTTTAACAACGATTCGGCCTTCTTCGACCGTATCCACTATTACCTGCCGGGCTGGGAGATTCCCAAGATGCGCTCGAGCCTGCTGACCGGGCATTATGGCCTGATCACCGACTGCCTGTCGGAGTTTTGCAAGGAGATGCGCCGCAAGGACTTTACGCACCATATCGACCGTTACTTCCGCTTTAACAGCGACTTTAACAAGCGTGACGAGATTGCCGTGCGCAAGACCTTTAGCGGCCTTGCAAAGCTGCTGTTCCCCGACGAGGCCATGGACAAGGATGACGTGCGCTGGCTGTTGGATTACGCCATCGAGGGCCGTCGCCGCGTAAAGGAGCAGCTCAAGATTATGGCGGGCGTTGAGTTTATCGACGTCAACCTGGGCTATATGGATGCCGACAACCCGCAGGACGTGCACGTGGTGCGCGTGCCCGAGCAGAGCGAGGACACGCTGATTCCTGACGGGCCACTGCTGTCCGGCCACGTGTTTGGCGTGGGCAGGTCGCAGGGCGGCGAGGTTGCCGTGTACAAGCTGGAGAACAAGGCCGTTGCCGGCGAGTGCAAGTTTAAGCACGAGGGCGTGGCCTTTAATAAGCCGGTACGCGATACGCTGGAGGCCGCGTTCGACAACTTTGTGAACCTGGCGAACCGCGTGGCGCCGGGCATGCACATTGGCTCCAAGGATTACCTGCTGTTCTACAACGACCTGCAGAGCAAGGGCCTGTCCGAGGAAGTTTCGCTCGCCGAGTTTGTGGGACTTTGCTCTGCGGCATGCAACCGCCCGGTGATGCCTGCGCTGGCGATTCCGGGAATCTTGCGCATGTCAGGCTCTATGGACGAGATCCGCGGGCTCGAGGACATTATGCGCGTGGCCAAAAACGCCGGCGCCAAGCGCGTGATTTTGCCGCTGAGTGCCATCG
The DNA here is from genome assembly GCA_048485235.1 of Collinsella sp. Lineage (GTDB taxonomy): Bacteria > Actinomycetota > Coriobacteriia > Coriobacteriales > Coriobacteriaceae > Collinsella. Next base: position 6,512 of record DBFWCI010000008.1, on the reverse strand, counting down.
CGGGCCTGCAGAGCGTTTCGTCCGAGATTATCTCGGGCCTGAGCCCGGTGTTCTACATGGATGGCGATCCCGTCGACGCCGCGAAAAAGGCTCTGGATCTGTAGGAGTGCGGCGAGCGGGGCGTCCGGTGTTCGGGCGCCCCGCGAGCATGTTGGTGCGTAGTGCGTGAGGGGGCCTGCTATGGCGGGCGAGCGTTCTGTTGGCGAGTTGCTCGACGAGCTGTTTGGCTTTGAATCGGTAGCCAAGCGCCAGGCGGCGCTTGAGCAGTACGATCGCGGGGAGTTGGTGCGCAAGGCGCGCTCCCGCGAGCTGCTGGGCGTGCTTAGGGACGTCGAGACTGCCGAGCGCGCTGCGCGCGAGTCTGCCGTACGGGCTGTTGACGGGTATGTCCGTCGTGTTGAGGGCGCTGCGCTTGCACGCGCTCGCAAGCAGGCGGGCATTGTTGGTCCGCTGCAGATGGAGCGGCGCTATGCTGCCTTTTTGCGTATGGAGGACAAGGCCGAGCTGCTGGTCCGTTTGGAGCAGACGCTTGCGTTTATCGAGGTAAAGCTGCGCGCCAATACGGCGGACAGGGTTCGCGCGGCGTACGATGCTGCGGGGGCTATGGTGCTGCAGGGCGTGGCGCGTCTGAGTGACGTGCGCATTGTGGATGCCGTGCCCCTAGATGCCGATCTGCTGTGCACGCAGCTGGAGCAGTTGCGTTGTGCCGCCGACGCAACGGACCTTGCGGGTATGATCACAGCGACGTTTGAGTCTGAGTTGAGCGCGACCGGGCCGCAGGGCACTGACGGGTTTGCGGGCGATGTTGCTGGCGACGTGGCGTTGGAGCGTGAACTTACCAACGTGCGCGGTGCTGCGCAGCGGGCACGCTTGGCGGCGCAGGCGTATCGGGCCGAGCGTGCCGCCCGTATTGCGGGGAGCATGGTGGAGCCGGTATCGTTGCCCGAGCCTGCGCGCGTTGCGATCGAGACGGCGTGCGATGCCGGGGAGCTTTCCGAGTTGCTCGCTCAGGTTAAGAAGTCGTTTGAGACCTACCGTCGTGTTGTTGCCGACGGCGGGTTATTCTGCGCGTTTGGCACGGGCTCGCCGCACGGCATTTGTTGCGGCACGAGCTATTTGGACTACGATTCTCGGCTTGATGAGGACGTGCTGGTGGGCGAGTACGATGGTGCAACCAGGCATACTGTTCGGCGTGAGGTTACGATTCCCGAGCTGGTGGATGAGGCTTCTGCCGAGGGCGGCGATTCGCTCAAGGTTGCCGTGGCGCGCATGCGCGAGTTTAACGGGCGTCGCTACGATGGTGTGCTGGATGAGGATCCTGCGCGCCATGTGAATGCGTTTTGGTATGGACTCAAAAAGCTCAGCCAGTATTGCGAGGCCGCCGTGCGTGTGGATGAGCGTGCTTGGGATTGCTTTATCGATAAGGTGCAGTTCGCCTACGATGAGCCAGTGGGGCGCTTGGCCATGCAGATGGACAACAAGCAGGTGGCGGCTTTTGTTGCTGCCGTGAATGAGCTTGGCACTGACGAGTAAGGGCCTGGTTTGGCGGGAGGTATCACCATGAAAATCGACATTGATGTAGATCAGCTGTGCGAGAGCCTGCTCGACCGTGCGGGGAGTGCGGCTGGCGTAGGCTTTCCGGCCGCCATGCTCGACGTAGTAGATATCGAGGCCGAGTCGCCCCAAGAGCTCCTAGCCCGAGCCGAACGCGAAGGCCTCGACCTCCGCGACTTTGCCGTCGATGACGACTGCGGAGCGTCTGACGACTGGTGACCCCGGGTCAGTTCATCCTTTTCTTCCTGAGATATAAGAGAAATCCCTTTTTGAACGTCCTTCGGGTTCCAAAAAATAGCCGATCAGTCTTTGTATCTTCCTTGCTGTCAAACTTGATAGCCGTTAGCTCGATCGTACAGATGTAGTCAGCAACTTGGAATAGCCGGTAGGCTCGTGGTGTGGCTTCTCGGTATACGATGACATCCCTTGCTAGAACGTACTCAAGCGCAGAATGAATGACCTCCGTTACAATCGGTTGGCCGTTGTCGTAGTAAATCTTAACGGTGTCGTATCGCTGGAAGAATTCCAGATGGTCGAAAAGTTCAACTGTGAGGTCTCGCCTCATTCTCTCCGCGAGACCGTTTTGGTTGCCGGCGAATTCGCTCATTCGGTATTGCAGACAGAGATAGCGTATGGGGAGATGCTGAATGAACGCGCGAAATGCGCTCAACATGTGCCTTCGCTGCTCCTTGGGAAGATCTTTGTAGTCGCCGTTTCCATTCAGTAGGGGTCCTGCATGAAAAGGCGTATTGGGAAGCGAGGACTGCGACAGGGCGCGCTCGTAGCGGTCAATGCGTTCAACGATTGCATCGTTTTGATCGTGAAAAACGAGGGTGACGAGGTAGTAGTTGGAGACGCCTCCGAGGTCGCCAGATTCGTCAACAAAGACGGAGAGTTCGCTCATGATGGGCCTCCATTTTTGCAAAAAAAATGCCGGGGGTAAGACCCCGGCTCTTGGAGGCCCCTCTTTTAGAGGGAACCATATTCTTTATACCATGAGATAGGGGTGCTTTCAAGTATAATTATAATAAGCAAACATATGTTCGTCAAACTACCTGCGAAAAGTCCTTAGCCGCCGAGATGTGGGGTAGAGCGGCTCGCAAATTGCTGACGCAATGGCGCCGGCGGTTTCCAGAGAACTGCTTAGTCTTGGCTCACATAAAAAATGCCGAGGGACATCCCCCGGCTTTTTTCATTTCGGTGTCAATTCAAATGTTTTTCAATCCATCCCCTCAATAAGTTGCGGTGAAATAGGGACTGAAATGGCTGTTCAGAGGCCTATTCAATCCCTATTTCACCGCAACTTATGGGTGGGGATGGCTACGATGCCAGCGTGGCGATGACGACTTCGTCGCCGGCGTATATTAGGGTGTTGCCGTCGGGGATGATCGTTTGGCCTTCGCGCTTGAGCATCACCACAATAAACGGATGCTTGCCTTGTGGCACATCGCGCAGGCGCTGGCCGGCCAGGCGACCGTGGGGCGTCACGGTGACCTCGCGCAGCGTAACCTCGGCACGCTCTTCGAACGTTGGGGCGGCCATCACCAGCAGATCGCCTTCCTGGATCACGGTATCGCCGTTGGGCAGCACCGGATGGGCGCCGTCACGCAGCACCAAGACCACCAGCATGTCCGTTGCGCTGCCAATGTCGGCGAGCGAGCGTCCGGCAAACGGATGTCCAGCGCCTACTTTGAGCTTGACGAACGACATGCCGTCTTCGTCGCGGTAGTCGTTAAAGGTGCGACGCACGTCGCCGGTCGCATCGATCATATCGAGCTTCTTCGCCACCGCCGGCAGCAGCGAGCCCTGCACCACAATGCTCGACACGGCAATCGCAAACACCAGGTCAAATAGGTCGTGTCCGCCGGGAACGCCGGCCACTACGGCAAAGAGACTAAAGACGACCGAAGCTGCTCCGCGTAGGCCCGCCCAGCTTACGAGCGCGACCTGGCGGGGATTCGTCTTAAAGGGCGCTAGGAGCACGCCGACGGCGATGGGGCGGCTCACGAAGAGCATGAACGCCATGAGTGCCAGGCCCGGCAGCAGCATCTGCGGCAGGCGTGCGGGCGTTACGAGCAGGCCGAGCAAGAAGAAGATCGTCATCTCGGCCATCTCGGTGAGGGTGTCAAAGAAGTGCGCCATCTCGACTTTGCCGGTGATGTCGCTGGCGCCCAGCACAATGCCGGCCAGGTATACAGCCAAAAAGCCGTTGCCGCCCAGGTAGCTCGGCAGCGCGTAGGCGACGATGGCCACGGCGAACAAATAGATGGTCTGCGCGCCCTCGGCCGTTGCGTGCGCGCGTTCAATCAGGCGGCCCGCCGCCCAGCCGATGGCGAGGCCCAGGCCCGCTCCCAGGATAATCTGCTTGGCCAGCAGCGCGGGAATGTTGATGTCGCCGCCGGCCGCGAGTGTAGCGAGCACAGCGGTGAGCATGTAGGCGACTGGGTCGTTGGAGCCCGATTCGACCTCGAGCAGCGAGTCGGTGCCACCTCTCAGCGACAGGCTGTGCTCACGCAGTACGCTAAAGACGCTCGCCGCGTCGGTGGATGCCACGACCGATCCCAGCAGCAGGCTGCCGATCCAGTCGATCCCCAGCGCGAAGTGGGCGAACACGCCGGTGATGCCGGCAGTGATGACGACGCCGAGCGTGCTCAGCAGCACCGCCGGCGCAGCGACGGGCTTGGCGCGGTCGATATTGGTGTTAAAGCCGCCGTAGAACATGATGAACAGCAGCGCCGTGCTACAGACGGTTTCGGTGAGTGCGTAGTCGCTAAAGTCGATATGCGTCGGGCCGTTGACGCCCAACAGCATGCCCAGCGCGATAAAGATGAGCAGGGTGGGGAAGGGGAGTTTTTTGCCGACGGGTTTGATGGTCAGGCACAAAATGATGACGAGGCCGATAAAGAGAAGGATCTGGTTCATGGATAGTGTCCGCTCCTGGGTGGTTGGCGTGGCACGGTCAGTTGTCTGTGGTCATTTGTACCCAAAGATGGTGGGTTTATGGGGTTGGATTGCGGGCGTGCGCGATATCGTCATAGACGGCTGCCGTCTTTGCCTCTGCTCGGAAACCCTTTCCAGCTTTATTGCAACGGAGTACAATGGGTAACGTTTAAGTTCAACTTGAAGTTTTAGTTGCGGCACCGGGCTTCGGCCGCAATGCAAGGAGAGGCGTACCATGGCGATCTATGTGACATCTGATGCTCACGGGCACGTGCGTGCGCTTGACGAGGCCCTGTCTAAGATCTCGTTGACGTCCGACGACACGCTGTACGTGCTGGGCGACATGATCGATCGCGGGCCCGATCCGGTCGGCGTTATTAAGCTCGTGCGCTCGCTGCCCAACGCCCACGTGCTCAAGGGCAATCACGAGCAGATCATGCTCGATGCCATCATTGGTCAGGATCCGCTCGATGCCGAGACCTGGGATATCAACGGTGGCTGGACGACGCGCGAGCAGCTCAACGACATGGAATTTGAGGCATACGAGGAGCTCGTGCGATGGATGGCCGCGCTGCCGCTCTACGCGGTGGTCGAGACCGAGGAGCGCCCGTATCTGCTGGTACATGCTGGAATCGAGATGAAGGCGGCGCGCGCGTTTTTGCTTGAGCATGGCGTCGATTGTGCCGATGGCGTCGGAGCGGTGGGTGCCGATCGCGAGTTGCTGCAGCAGATGCTCGCGGTGCAGTCGTCCGATGACCTGCTATGGATTCGTCACGGCTATTGGGATGTGCCGACCGGGCTGCTTTCTGCCGAGGGCAAGGGCCCGGTCGTGGTGAGCGGCCACACGCCCACGGTATCGCTTGGGCGCTATTGCGAGGTCGGTGGTCTGGCGGGGCTCGATGAGGAATCGGGACGCGGGCAGATCGTGCGCTTGGGCGGCGAGGACACTGCCGGTGTGCCCGATCGTATCGATATCGACTGCGCCGCCGCCACCGGCTCCGAGTTCGGTCGCGTGGGCATCCTGCGGCTCGATGATGGGGCCGAGTTCTACGCGAACATCAACCCGGGCGAATAACCTTGTTCCGCCGATCTACCGTAGCTAATTTGGGACGGGGCTTTTTTGACTACTTTCGGAGAGTAGCGCCTTCTTGCTCGGTAAGCGCTAGAAATGAGGAGCGTCTGCGTCCTCGACAGCGCGAAAATGCTCGAAAAACCGTCGCAACGGAGTCAAACGACGTCGCGGCGGTTCTTTTTTGGCTGCCCGCTTGCTAAGTGAGTAGACTTTTTTGGAAATGCCGAGCACCCAACATATTTGCCTCAATAAAACCGACGCTCCTATAAGTTGTCAAGAGGCAGTTTGCGGGAGCGTTCTCTCCAATTCGCACAGGAGCTCGTAATACCTCCTCTCCAGTTTCGTCGACCGCCGTTTCCCCCGTTCCAAGTGCCCGAGTGTGGCTGCGGACAGGCCGAGCTCCGCGGCGGCCTGCTTCTGGGTCACCCGCATCGCCTTGCGCATCTTCGCGAGCTCGGGGCCTTCCGGCGCGGCGCCGTCGGGGTTCGGGTCCATGAGCACGTGGTACACCTCCCGCGCTATGTAGCGCTTCAGGCAGCGGACCGCCTCCCGCCGGGACTTCCCCTCGGAGGTCCGCCTCGCCACGTACCTCCTCGTCCTCTCGTCGTACGCCATGCGCTTGATCGCGATCTCGTAGAGCGCCCAGTTCGCCTGCCGGTTGCCGCCGCGGTTGAGCCTGTGCCGGTCCGTCTTCCCGCTCGACGCGGGGATCGGCGAGGCGCCGCACATCATCGAGAACGCCGCCTCGCCCTTCAGCCTGCCGGGGTTGTCGCCGGCGGCCACGACCAGGGCGGCGGCGGTCGTGGTGCCGCAGCCCTCGACGCCGAGCAGCGCGGGCGCGTTCGCCTCCAGCAGCGCGCGGATGCGCTCGTCGAGGGACTCGACCTGGCTGCGGGCCTCCTTCCAGACCGCCGCGACGGACCGCAGCGAGGCCAGCACGCTCTCC
>DBFWCI010000007.1:0-117850 GCA_048485235.1 Collinsella sp. | reverse complement strand
CCTGCGGGAACGATAGGCAACCGGACACACATTCTGTCCGAGCGGTTAAAAGCGGGCACGGAATTTAAACGGCTGAAAAAGGGGCATCGACCTGCGCCGATGCCCCCAACATGGACACACATTTTGTCCTATAAGCCCCATGTAGAGCGGGTCGGCCATCGCGGTGTCCACGGCCGATATACCTGTGAGCTCGCGGACGGGAAACGCAACGCCTTCGGTAAATTCCGTCTGCACAAACTGCGAGAACTCGCCCATAACGTTGCCGTGGTAATCGAGCTTGACGGCGCCGACCTCGATAATCTCATTGCGCAGTCCACGGCGCTGGCGCTGCTTTGGCACCGGCGCAAACTCAAAGTCCAGCACAATCTGGCGCGCAAAGTTCGTCGTGTCGATAGCCGAGATACCCGGCGTCTTTTCAGCTGACACGGTCATGGCCTTTCTCCGTCAACTGCCGCTTGCTACATAGGCGGCTACATTGCCGTAAGGATAGGCGCCCGCGCGGACATGAAAGCGGGGCGCAATACCATGCGCCAAGCACACGCCATGCAGACGGCCCCAAGAGAGTCGCCCGCTCTATTCAAATGCATGAAAAAGATTGAGGCCCGGTGACTTGAATCAGAGGTCATCCCGGGCCCATCAGAGCTCACAGAGCTCTTGGTTGCTTTGGTCTCGCTCTTCACGGCGCTTATCGAACTTTCCGAGGCACTCAAGCAGCATTCGAAGCATAACAAGTCGCTGCCATTAAGGCACTGACCTCTTGACCAAGCAACGGCGCTGCCCAGCTATCACCCTTGGGCTGCCGTCAACTTTATTCTATCCGCGAGCATCTGGTTTACCAAATGGATTTTCGGTAAAGGAAGCACGGCACGCCCGCAAAACCACTACGCCCCAAGTGCCGCCATGGGAATCACCGCCACGCCGTCGTCGCGTGTGTAGGCAATGCTCCCCTTTCCAACCACGACCGCCAAAAACGCCGGCGTGGCATTCTGGGCGGCAGGATTGGAGAGCACTTTCCTCTCCAGCGCCTTGAGATTTCTCGCTCCATCGTCTGCTTTCGCATCACTCAGCTTGACCTCGATGGCTCCCCAGCGCCCGTCGTGCTCAACGATCAGATCGACCTCAAGGCCCTTCTCATCTCGGAAATAATGGACACTGTTGTCGACACCGCCGTAGGTGGAAAGGAACACGCGCACGTCGCGCAGGACGAGACTCTCAAAGAGCATCCCCAGCGTTTGCATATCGCCAAGCAGCCGCTCAGGGGTAGCCCCCAGCAACGCCGCCGCAAGTGACGGGTCACAGAAGTAGCGCTTGGGGCGCACGCGAACGCGGGCCTTCGAGCGCATGGGCGGCTCCCATCCGCACAGGTCCTCGGTCAGCTTGAGCCTGTTGAAGAGGTCCAAGTACGCAGCGATGGTCCTCTCGTCGGGGCCCGCCTCACCGTACGAGGCGTCCTTTACGAGCGTCTTGTACGTGACAGCCTGGCTCTCGTTCATGGCAAGAGCTCGCAAAAGGCCGTGTGCAAGCTCGGGCGACATGCCCTCGTCCAGCACGTTGACGTCGAGCACCGAGTGCACGTACTGGCTTGCCGTCTCTCGCGCAAGATCTTCCGAAAGCCCAAGATTTGCAGGCCAACCGCCCCTGCAGCACCAGCGGGCGACGTCATCCACCGTGCTCTCGCGACGCTGAGGGGCAAAATCCTCGCCCTTAAAGAGGCTTGCCAGTGACACGAGCGGCTCGCCGTCGCCCGACTCACACAGGGCCATGGGGCGCATTGACAGACGGGCGATCCTACCCGTGCCGGAATGACGAACATGGCTGCGCTCCTCGCTTTTGAGCGCGGTCGAGCCCGTGAGCAAAAGTGTCCCCCGTTCGTTGCCGCTCGCGTCCACGAAACGCCGGGCGGCATCCCAAACCTCGGGCACCTCCTGCCATTCATCGACCAGGTGTGGCGCATCGCCGATGAGCGCCAGGCTTGGGTCGACCTCTGCCGCCGCACGCTGCGCAGGCTCATCGAGCCTGGAGACGCTCGCCGAGCGAGAGAGCGCCGTCCAGGTCTTGCCGCACCATTTGGGGCCGTTGATCTCCACACAGCCAAACGCCCGCATAAGGGTGTCGAGGCGCTCCTCTATGAGCCGGGGCCTATATCCCTTTTGGGTCAATCTCTTTGGTGCATCCATAGACGGCCGTCCCTCTCTATCACGCGATATGCGAAATTACGCCATTCTCAATGCTGATTTTACGCTACTTTCAATGTAGTTTTTACGCCATGACAGATGTAGTTTTTACGCCATTTTCATTGAAGGTTTTACGCTTGGCATCCTTAGCGCGACCCATTCCGAGCATCACATCAGAGCGTGCTTGGTTATCTCCGCTCGCACATCTCGGCAAACGAAATCAGCTTGGCATCTCCCCTGCTCGCCGCAGCTTCCTGACATCCTTGCGTAAAGCCTCGCTTCGAGAAGATCGCATAGCTTTTGTGCTGCCGCCTAAAGAGCTCGCTTCGATGCACGAGCTTTTGCAGCACGTCTTCGCCCACCGGTTCATTGCGCCATTTGCATTCCGCAAACAGCGCAGTGCCCTCGCCATCGTCAACAATCAAGTCGATTTCTTCCTGCGTATGCGTGCGATTATCCGTCCCCCACCAGCGCCCAACGCTTGCCGGAACCACATCGAGCTGGCCCGCCCGCGCGAGTTCGTACACGTATTGTCTGCATATAAGCTCAAAGACCGTACCCATGTAATCCGATACGTGCGGCTCAATGCGCTCATACGCCATCTCGGCCATATCGTTTTGAATCAGCCCGATGTTCTGCGGAACAAACTTGTACCAGAACCTAAACATCTGATCGCTCAGCAGATACACGGCTCGCTTATTGCTCGTCTCGTTTAGGGGCAGCTCGCGCTCGACAATCCCAAGCGACGCCAGCTTATCCACATAGCTCTTTACGTTGCTCGCAGGGATTCCCGTAGAGCTCGCAATCTCCGAGATCTTCGAGCGCCCCTGGGCAATTGCTTGCACGATCGCATCATATTGCTCGGGATTGCGGCACTCCTGCAATAGCAGGTTACTCGGCTCCTCAAAGAGATAGCCCGTAGGAGTAAGAAAAAGACGTTTGATGTTGTCCTTGAGCGGTGCGGCAGGATCGACTTTCTCGATATATGCAGGAATGCCACCCGTCATGCCATAGCAAACTGCAGCGTCTTCGCGACCCATGCTCTGCCACAGGCCGAGGGTCGTCATAAAATCGAGCGGCATGATCTTAAACTGGGCCGTACGCCTACCGTATAGCGGACTCTCGTAGCCCAACACCTGCTCTTCCATAAACGAAAGCGACGACCCGCACAGGATAAGCATAAGCTTGGTCTCTTTGTACAAGTGATCGATCTTGTCTTGCAGCAACGAGCTGATCTCGGGATTCGATTGGGCGAGATAAGGATACTCGTCGATCACGACAATCAAACGTTCCGTACGAGCCATGGTAGCCAATGCATCGAACGCCTCGTCAAAACTACGAAACGACACGCCAGCAACACCAACGGAGCCCGCAAGTATCGCCTGGCTAAAGCCATGCAGGTTTGCCTCTGCATTGGTGCGACGAGCTTGAAAGTAAATAGCCTTCTTGCCTTGGATAAACTCTGTGATAAGGCGCGTTTTACCCACACGACGGCGGCCGTAAATCACAGGCATCTCAAAGGAGTCCGTGCCATACAGTCGATTGAGCTCGGACATTTCCGCTGTTCTTCCGACAAACATAGACCATCCTTCCTTTACGTTATAGCTAGCTATATTATACCTTCCTATAATATAGCTAGCTATAACGTAATTCGACAAGCGGCGCACACGAAAGGGGCGGTACACCACCGCACGTGGACCGTTCCGGAAAATGCATCCCGTTCTGGAGCCAAAAACTGGGCCGTAGTTTCCGCCAAGCATCCCATCCGGAAAGCGTGTCCCGTTCTGAGCGCCAAATCCGGGACGCAGTTTCCACTCCAAACAAAGGGCCCCGGCTCGCGATGGAGCTGGGGCCAAAGGCGCAGCATATGCAGTTGGTGTTGAGCGCGAACAGCCCGTCAGCAATGCTGTCCGCACCCTACCCTACCCGCGGCGACGGGCGCGGCTGTAGGGCGTATCCACCATGGGCAGATCTGGACGTAGTTTGCCGTCAAACGCGCGGTAGGCGTTCTGCACGGCGGGCGCCGTGGGGATCGTTGCGATCTCGCCGATGCCCTTGCCGCCGTATGCCACGGGCAACAGCTCGTCCTTCTCCACGTAGATAGCGTGGATATCCGGAATCTCGGGTGCACGGAACAGCCCGAGCGTACCGTACCTTGCCTGGGGCACGCAGTCCTTGAGCGGCCAGTCCTCGGTAAGTGCGTAACCCATACCCATGAGCACACCGCCTTCGATCTGACCCTGGATGGAGATGGGGTTGACCACCTTGCCGGAATCGTGCGCGGCGTAGACCTCGCTCACGCGGCCGTCATCATCCAGAATGACCACATGCGTGGCAAAGCCGTAGCAGATATGGCTCTTGGGATTGGGAACGTCGGCGCCCAGTTTGTCGGTCGGCTCCAGGTACACGTAGCCAAACTCGCATCCCTCGAGCGCCTTGATGGCGGCCGCGGGATCCTGAGGGTGCATACCCTGGCCGGCGACGAGTTCCTGCGTGTGCAGCTGATAGGCGCGGCCGTCGTCATACTCGATCTTGACGCCGTCGCCATGCGCACTCACGGGAGCGGCGGGCGCAGACTTGCCGGCCTCGATATCAAGCATGGCATCGCGCAGCAGGAAGGCGGCACCGCGCACGGCCTCGCCGGTCACGACCGTCTGACGCGAGCCAGACGTGGTGCCGGAGTCGGGAGCGTTCTCGGTGGAGCACTCGCCGTTGGCGATGCAGCGAAGCGGCAGGCCGCATGCCTCGGCAACGTCTTGCAAAAAGACGGTGTTACAGCCCTGGCCAATGTCGGACGTGGCGGCATAGACCACGGCCGCGCCGTTCTCGATGCGAATCTTGCAGCGGCCGGCATCGGGCAGGCCCACGCCCACGCCGGCGTTCTTCATGGCGCAGGCAATGCCGGCGTGTCCGGGATGCGCATAGTAGGCATCCTTGACCTCGAGCAGTGTCTCCTTCAGCGCCGTGGAGCAGTCGGCAATCTGACCGTTGGGCAAAACCTCGCCCGGCTCGATGGCGTTGCGGTAGCGAATCTCCCACGGATCCAGGCCGACCTTCTCGGCCAGCAGGTCGATTAGGCTCTCGAGCGCAAACTCGGACTGGCAGACGCCAAAGCCACGGTACGCGCCGGCGGGCGGGTTGTTGGTGTAGTAGCCATAACCGCGAATGTCGGTGTTCTGGTACTTGTAGGGGCCGACAGCATGCGTGCAAGCGCGCTCGAGCACCGGGCCGCACAGCGACGCGTAGGCGCCGGTGTCAAAGTTGATCTCGCAATCCAGGCCGGTAAAGTTGCCCTCGGCGTCGCAACCCAGCGTAAAGGTACCGTCCATGGCATGACGCTTGGGATGGAACGCGAGCGACTCGGCACGCGTGAGCTTGCACTTCACAGGACGCTGGAACTTATAGGCAGCAAGCGCGGCCAGGTGCTGGATCGAAACGTCCTCCTTACCGCCAAAGCCGCCGCCCACGAGCATGGTCTCGACGACCACGCGCTCGGGTTCGCTATCCCAGCCAAACATATGGGCACACTCTTTGCGCGTGTCGTAGGCACCCTGGTCGGTCGACTGCACCTTGACGCCGTTCTTGTACGGGAAGGCAACGGCGCACTCGGGCTCCAAGAAGGCATGCTCGGTAAAGGGCGTGGTAAAGCGCTGCGTCACGGTAAACGCGCTCTCTGCCAGCGCCTTGGCGGCGTCGCCGCGCGTCACGTGACGGCTCTGGCACACGTTGTCCTTGAGCTCCACCGTGTTGCCGAAGGCAAAGAAGCTGTCATGCAGGCGCGGGGCATCGGCGGCCCTGGCCTCGACAATGTTGCGCACGGGCTCCAGCGGCTCGTAGTCAATCTTTACGAGCTTCTTGGCCTTCTCGAGCGTCGCCTCGTCCTCGGCGACCACCAGCACGATGGCATCGCCCACGCAGCGGGTGATATCGCCCTGAGCGATCATGACGTCCCAGTCCTGGATAAGGTGGCCGACCTGGTTGACCGGCACGTCCTCGGCGCGCAGGATGCCCACTACACCGGGCAGGGCCTCGGCCTTGGAGGTGTCGATGGAGAGCACGCGGGCGCGCGGATACCTGGAGCGCACGGCGCTGGCATAGGTCAGGCCCGGCTGATCGAGCTCGTCGATGTCGTCGGGATACTTGCCCTCGCCGAGCACCTTCTTGCGCACGTCAATACGGAAGGCGCGCTTGCCCACGCCGTAGTCATCGCCGCGCTCCAGGTCCTCGTCGATCTGCTTTTCGCCGCGGAGCACCGCAGCGGCCAGCGAGATGCCCTCGATAATCTTTTTGTAGCCGGTGCAGCGACAGACGTTACCGCGAATGGCGTACTTGATCTGTTCCTCGGTGGGCTCGGGGTCCTCGGCGATGAGCGCCGCACCCGCCATGACCATGCCGGGAATGCAAAAACCGCACTGCACGGCGCCCACGGCGCCAAAGGCGTACACAAAGGCCTCGCGCACGTCCTCGGGCAGGCCCTCGACGGTCACGATGTTGCGGCCGGCGGCAAGAGCGGTGGTCAGCACGCACGCCTTGACGGCCGCACCGTCCACATGAATGGTGCAGGTGCCGCAGGCGCCCTCGGAGCAGCCGTCCTTGGCGGAGTGAATGTGCAGGTCGTCGCGCAGATAGCGCAGCAGTGGCTTGTTCTGAGTCGTCGTGCACTCGACGCCGTTAACGGTAAAAGTGAATTCCTGTGCCATGGTGATTCCCTTCTACACGCCGGCGGCGATGCCGGTGCGGTCGTGGATGGCGCCATGCGGGCAGACGACGGCGCACATGCCGCACGACAGGCAGTCCACGCCGTCGATATGGGCGCAGTTGTCCTCGATGCGGATAGCGCCGGCAGGGCACTTTTTGGCGCACATACCGCAACCGATGCAGCTCGTGTCGCAGACCTTGCGCGCAATGGCGCCCTTATCGGTGTTGTTGCAGCGCACCAGAATGTTCTGGTAGCCGGGGACGAAGGCAATCACGCGCTGCGGGCACGCCATGCCGCACAGGCCACAGCCCGTGCACTTGGAGCGGTCCACGCGGGCGATGCCATCGACCAGCGCAATGGCGCCGTGGGGGCAGGCCGTGACGCAGGCGCCACAGCCAATGCAGCCTTCGCTGCAGTGGGCGTCGCCGCCTGCGGAGGCGCAACCGCTTCCGCAGGCAACGTAGGCCACGTTATGTTGAATGGATTTGGCCATAAGAGACTCGCCTATTTCTTAAGAAGGTACGAATAGTTGTCGCGCACAGCCCTGATGGTCAGGCGGACGGCCTCGGGAAGACCGGTGTTGACGGCATCGACCGAGACGGTGCGGACCGTGCCGGCGACGCGAACCTTAAAGTGGTCCTCGTCCACGGCCAGGAAGCCCTCGTTCTCGGAGTTCTCCATGTCCTCCTCGCTCCAGAACAGGGTGAGCTTGTCCTTGTAGGGACGACCCTCCTGGTAGGGGCAGAACACAGCGCAGTTGCCGCACTCGTTGCACATGCCGTCGACATGGACGACCTGATGCTTGGCCAGGCCCGGCACCTTAATTGCCACGTTGGCGCGGTTGGGGCACACGTCGCAGCAGACCTCGCACACCGAGCCGCAGCCCAGGCAGCGGGTCTTGGTGCAGTTGCGCTTGTCGCGGCACAGCGACCCCTTGCGCTCGTAGCAAGTGTCCTCGCGGCCGGCCTGCTCGTTGCAGTCGGCGTACTTGTTAAAGTCCACGTCGGCGATGGCACGGGCGACCTCGGCGGCATCGGCGATAGCCTCGACCACGGTGGCAGGACCGCGGCGGCAGTCGCCCGCAGCCCAGACGCCCTCGACGCCGGTGGAGGTAGCGGCAAGGCGGCCGCGACGGTCGTGCTCGACGCCCGCGGCATCGTACAGGCTGGCGTCGATGCCCTCGCCCACGGCGCAGATCACCGTGGTGGCGGGAAGCTCAACAGTCTCGCCCGTGGCGACGGGGCTGCGGCGGCCGCTTGCATCCGGCTCGCCAAGCTCCATAACATCGCAGGTCAGCACGGCGCCGTTGAGTGCCTTAGGTGCCAGCAGCTCGCAGAACTCAACGCCGTCGGCAAGAGCAAGATCAAGCTCTTCCTCGTCGGCGGGCATCTGCTTCTTGGTGCGGCGGTAGACCAGGCGCACGTTCTTCACGCCGGCCAGGCGCTTGGCCACGCGGGCCGCGTCCATGGCGGTGTTGCCGGCGCCAATGACCACGACGTCCTCGCCCAGCTCGAGCTTCTCGCCCTTCTTGGCGGCCTCGAGGAACTCCAGCACGTCGAGCTCGGCGCCCTCGCCCAGGCCCGCAGAGCCGGGCATCCAGGCACCGGTGGCCACGACCACGTCGGTGAAGCCCTGGGCCTTGAGCTCGTCAATGGACTCCACGCGGGCATTGAGCTGCACCTTGGCACCAAAGGCCAGGCAGAGCTCGGCATCGTGGGAGATATCGTCGCTCGCAATGCGGAACTCAGGAATCACGTGACGGACCACGCCGCCGAGCGAATCGCGAGCCTCGAAGATGGTGACGGGCACGCCGGCGCGCGTCAGGAAGAACGCCGTCGCCAGACCGGCCGGGCCGCCGCCGATAACGGCAACGTTGCGCTCGCCGTCGTTGGCGATGGCCTGGGTGCGTAGCTTGGGCAGCACGGCGGTCATGGCCTCGCGGGCGGCCTTGAGCTTGCTGGCGCGGATCTGGGCGCCCTCGGGCTCGTAGAACGCACGCTCGCAGGCACGGCCGCAGGGATGCGGGCAGATGGTGCCGGTAATGAACGGCAGGGCGTTGCGCTCGATGATGATGTTGAGCGCGTCCTCGTAGCGGCCCTCGTCAACAGCCGCCAGGTAGGCGGGAATATCCTGCTGGATGGGGCAGCTCGTGCGGCACGGCGTGGTAAAACAGTCGGAAAGCGGGCTCTTGCCGGCGACCTTGCGATCGGGCAGCGGGCGCAACGGCTTCTTGTAGAGCGGGTTGGTGAGCGAGTCGGTCTGAATCGCGGTCACGGCCTCGAGCGAGACGCCCGCGAACGGCTTGCCATCCAGGTCGGTAAACTCGCCAGCCATCTGGCTAAAGCGCTCGTAGCCACCAGGCTTGAGTACGTCGGTCGCCAGGGTGACGGGCCAAATGCCGGCATCGTACAGGGCGCGGATGTTGTAGACCGTAGCACCGCCAGAGTAGCTAATGCGCAGCTTGCCATCGAACTGCTCGGTAATGCGACGGGCGGCCTCGATGGTCAGCGAGAACAGCGAACGGCCGGACATGTACATCTCGGTGGAGGGCAGCTCGTTCCTCGTCACGTCGACGGGGAACGTGTTGGTCAGCTTGACGCCAAACTCCAGGCCGCGCTCGGCACACAGGGCAATCAGACGCTCAAACATGGGCACAGCGTCGACCCACTGCAGATCCTCGCGGAAGTGCGTGTCATCGAAGACGATGTAGTCGAAGCCCAGCTCGTTGAGGCGCTGGCGAGCAAACTCATAGCCCAGCAGCGTGGGGTTGCACTTGATGTAGGTGTTGAGACCCTTCTCGGTAATCAGATAGGTCGCGATGCGCTCGATCTCCGCCGGCGGGCAGCCATGCAGCGTGGACTCGGTAATGGAGTTGGAGACGCGCGCCGGGATGGACTCGACAAACGCGGCATCGACATTCTCAAACTTGTCCAGGTTAGCGAGCGCCCACGTGCGGCACTCGTTCCAAACCTCGGAGCCGCTGGCGTCCTTCATGCCCTCAATGTACGCATCGACCTTGGGGCTCTTGATGCCCTCGAGGTCATAACCCACGGACATGTTGAAGACAAAACCATCCGGGCTGCCCAGGCCGTACTCGCGAGCGATCAGGTGGCAGGCAAACCATGCCTTCACGTACTCGGCAAAGGCCTGCGGAACCTCGAGCTCGGTCGACCACTCGCAGTTGTAGCACTCGTCCTGCGCCACGATGCAGGGCTTGTTCACACACTTGGAGAGCTCCTCGCCGTCCATAACCTGAACGGTCTTGAGCTCAAAGAAGCGGGAACCGGCCACGTAGGATGCCACGATGTTCTGGGCCAGCTGCGTATTGGGACCGGCGGCCGGGCCAAACGGAGTCTCGATGCGCTCGTCAAAAATGGGAAGCGCGCCCTCCTGGTTGGTCGTGACCATCTTGCGCACGCCAAAGATGGCGTCCTGGGTCTTGTGCTCCTCGATGATCCAGTTCATCAGCTGCGAAAACGGGATCGGCCTCATGATGTCGCTCATAATGAGCTCCTCTCTGTAACGCCCGGCGAGACCGCGCGGCGGGCGCAAATACGGTGTAGCGCTAGCACAGCGCCGGCGACCCCGCGGAGGCCGCCTATACGCGCGTCAGATGCGGCGAAACATCCGGCGCGCGTGAATCTACTTGTGAATTAGTAGGTGCGATCGTTGAGCGTGCTCCAGAGCTTCTTGGACTCAGCCATGGTCCACGCGTTGATCTTTTCCTCATCGATACCGACGAACTCGCGATCCTTGTACAGGACCTTGCCGTTGATGATGGTGGTGCGGCAGTTTTTGCCCATCATGCCAAAGAGCATGTGGCCGTCGATGTTCTCCTCGCTCAGCGGCGTAAAGGGATTGTAGTCCATAACGATGACGTCGGCGGCAGCGCCGGCCTCGAGCACGCCGAGCTTGCGATCGAAGTACTTGCTGGCCATCTTGGCGTTGTTCTCGAACAGCATGGTCATGGCCTCGCACCAGCCCACGTTGGGCATGGCGGCGTTGTGGCGCTGAATGATCAGGAAGACCTTGAGGCTCTCGAGCATATCGTGGGTGTAGGCGTCGGTGCCCATGCACACGGGGATGCCGCGGCGGAAGAACTCGAGCACGGGGGCGCAGCCCACGGCGTTGCCCATATTGGATTCGGGGTTGTTGACCAGCCAGGTGCCGGACTCCTTGACGATATCCATCTCGGCGGGCGTCACGTGGATGCAGTGGCCGAGCATGGTGTCGGGACCGAGCAGGTTGTGCTGCAGCAGGCGCTCGACGGGGCTGATACCGCCGCGGTTGAGGCGGGAGTCCCACACGTCGTTCATGCCCTCGCACACGTGGATGTGGAAACCGGTCAGGCCGTTGTTGGCCTCGGCCATCTTGTCCATGGTCTCGTCCGACAGCGTAAAGGTGGCGTGACCGCCAAACATGGCGGCGATCATGTGGTTGTCGTTATCGCGACGCTCCTTGGCGGCCCACTGGGCAAACTCGGCGTTCTCGGCAATGGCCTGGTCGCATTTTTCCTGGCCGCGGCGATCGGAGACCTCGTAGCACAGGCACGAACGCATGCCCAGCTCCTGAGCTGCATCCTTAATGGTAAAGAGGCTTCCCGGGATCTCGCAGAAGCTCGCGTGGTGATCGAAGATCGTGGTGACGCCGTCGCGGATGGAGTCCAGGATCGTGGCATAGGCGCTGGCCTTGGTGCCGTCGAGCGTCAGGTTGTCGTCGATCTTCCACCACTGCTGCTCAAGATTCTCCAGGAAGTTGGTGGGGTTGCAGCCCTTAATGGCAAGGCCGCGGGCCAGACCCGAGTAGATGTGGGTGTGGCAGTTGATGAGTCCGGGCATGATGAGGTTGCCCCGGGCGTCGACGTACTCGGCATCCGGGTACTTGGCCTTGAGCTCGCACTCGGGGCCCACTTCGATGATCGTATCTCCGTCAATGGCGACCGCACCGTTTGGAATAAACGGGGTCTGAGCGTTGCGGGTAAAAACGGAACCGTTAGCGACCAGAAGCATGAATGCTCCCTTCAACATCAGAGGCGGGGTTTGACACCTCTGACATGGCGGAGTGCGAAGCGCCGGCCTACACCGGAAACGGGCCCTCTCCCGTCAACGCTTCACCAAAGGGACAAACCCTTTGAAGTGCGGCTTGGCACCGCATGACGTCGGCGGACGAGGCGATGCGCCCGCCGACGAATAGCACCGAATTGGTTACTTCTTGCTCTCGGGCAAGACCAGATCCACGGCAGCGTCCTTGGCAGCATCGATGTGCTGAGCCACGACCGGCGTCTGCGGAAGGATCAGGTTAAGGACAATGGCCATGATGGCGGTGGGGGTTACGGCATTGGAGCCGATGACGGTGGGCACCCAGGTGGGCATACCCTCACCGGCAAGGCAACCGCTGGCCATCCAGATACCCAGGCCAAAGACGACGGAGGTACCGACGATGGTGGTGGTGCGCTGCGTGAGGCCCTCGCGGGTGAACATGCGCACGCCGTTCATGGTGATGGTGCCAAAGACGCCGACGGTCGCGCCGCCGATGACGGGCTGCGGGATAGCGGAAAGGACGGCAGAGAGCTGCGGGAACAGGCCGGCGATGGCAAAGACGGCCGCGATGATCACAAAGACCCACTTGTTGACGACCTTGTTGGAGCAGATGATGCCCACGTTCTGGCCAAGGGCGCTGGTGGGAAGACCGCCCAGCAGGCCGCCGACCATAGAGGTGAGGCCCTGGGACACGATAGCGCCGGAGAGCTCGCACTCGGTGGGCATACGGTCGATGGAGCCCAGGCAGGCGGCAGAGACGTCGCCGATAACCTGGATGGCAACCATGGGGAACACGACGGCAAGGGTAATGCAGACCTCGGGATCAAACTCGAGCGCATAGGGCATGAGCTTGGGAAGGGCGAAGACCTGGGCGGTGGCGACGCTGGAGAAGTCGATCATGCCAAAGGGGATGGAGACGATCATACCAACGATCATGCCAAAGAACACGGATCCCAGCTTGAGCGTGCCCTTGCCAAAGTTGGCGAGCGCAAAGACCACGGCGAAGGTGATAAGAGCGACGCACCAGGCCTGCGGGGTGCCCCACAGCGGCGTACCCATACCGCCGGCCATATACTTGACAGCCGTGGGATAGAGAGAGACGCCAATGGAGAAGATGACCGTACCGGTCACGACAGGCGGGAACAGCCACTTGATCTTGCTGTAGGCCAGACCAAAGAGGACCGCGACGGCGCCGCCGACGATCTCGCCACCCAGCAGCGCACCAAAGCTAAAGCCCGAGGCACCCATGGCCTGCAGGGCCGGCAGAAACGCGAACGAAACGCCCATGACGATGGGCAGGCCGCCGCCGATGCGACGGAAGGGAGCGAAGGCCTGAAGGGCCGTGTCGATCGCCGAAAGAATGAGCGCGACCTGGATGATGTCGGTGCTCTGCTGGCTACTAAAGCCGTAGACGCCGGCCATGATGACCGCCGGGGTAATGATGCCGGCAAACGATGCCAGTACGTGCTGAAGGGCACACGGGATCATTTCCTTAACGGGAGGCATACCTTCGCGAGTGAACAGGGCTTCAGTGCCGTTCGTAACCGTCTCCTGGGTCATTTGACCACCAATCCTCGAAGTAGTTGTTTTCGCATCTAACGCTCTATTGTGACGCAGTGCGGGGTTGAGGTTGTGCCTTCATTGCATATCGTATTAAAGATGATTCTCATTCTCAATAATAATTTTTTGTTATCAGACCATTCTTCAGCTGAAATAACGCATTTCCGCAGGTCAGGAAAGTGTCTGGTCAAAATAACATCTAACTTTTCTTTTGGTCAACCGTTTACCGCTAAATTCCTACCGTTCGTCTGCATTACGCAATGTACCTGCGGATATACGAGATGGTGGGCAGCGTGTTACCATGAGAAAAAATTGTTATGAACATTTCCGTTTTCACCCAAAGGAGTTGCCCGTGAACGAGACCGTACGCCGCTTTTTGCCGATGGTCGATTTTCTGGAGCAGATACTCGGCAAAAACAGCGAAATCGTGCTGCACGATTTCTCGGATCCCGACCACGCCATCGTCGATATTCGCAACGGCATCGTGAGCGGCCGCAAGGTCGGCGGTCCCGCCACCGATCTGGCACTCAAGATCATGCACGACGCCAAGTATCGCGACCTGCCGTTTATTACGGGCTACGAGGGGCGCGGTGCCGGCGGCAAGACGTTGAAGTCGGCGACGTACTTTATCCGCGAGAATGACGAGATCGTCGGTATGCTCTGCGTCAACACCGACCTCTCGACCGTACGCTCCATCAACGCCATGGCGCAGCAGCTCATGGCGTGCTTCGACGCGGCGCCGACGCGCACGGAGCCCGCCCCTATCGAGGTCGAAAGCCTTTCGGAGTCCACACAGGAGCTCATTGACCGCAGCATTGCCGAGTTGCTGAGCGCGCGCGGGCTGGATGTAGCGTCGCTTGGTCAGAGCGACCGCGTGGACGTCATTCGCCACCTCAACGGCAACGGGGTGTTCATGCTCAAGGGCGCCGTGGCCTGCGCCGCCACCGCGCTGGGCATCTCGGAGCCCAGCGTCTACCGCTACCTGCAAAAAGTTCGCAAGGAGGGCTAACGAGCAAAATGGAGCGCGGCTCCACAAGCGATCCGTCACTTAACAAAAGACCCTGCAGCTCGCACGCGCTGCAGGGTCTTTTTGCATGTCATGTTTAGTTGTTGCCAACGCCTTAGAGAGCGGCGACGACCTCGATCTCGACCAGACCGCCAGCCGGAAGGGCGGCAACCTGGAAAGCGCTGCGCGCGGGGAACGGGGCCTCGAACTTGGAGGCGTAGATCTCGTTCACGGCAGCGAAGTCGGCAATGTCGGCCAGGTAGACCGTGGTCTTGACGACATCGGCAAACGTAGCGCCGGCGGCAGTCAGCAGGGCCTCGACGTTAGCAAGGGACTGCTTGGCCTGGGCCTCGACGCCCTCGGGCATCTTGCCAGTTGTGGGGTCGATGCCCAGCTGGCCGGACAGGAACACCATGTTGCCGGTCTGGATACCGGGGGAATACGGTCCGATGGCTGCGGGTGCGTTATCGGAAGACACGACGGTCTTGCTCATGTTTTTCTCCTTACGATCAGATAGAGAGCGTGAGCGCGGCGTTCGCACCGGGAGGCACAATTCGGTCTGAACACCGCGCTTGATTTGGGATAGTACTCAAGGTTTCTGTTTGATGCAAGAATATTATCAGCTGGAGAGAATATTTTATCGCCCAACGGCGCCCGTTGGCAGCTGAACGGTTCTCCACGGGGTCAGCCAGCCTAAGCTGCTGAAGACTTTATCCCGCTTGGAGCACGGGCATCGCCTGCCGCAACGGCACCACTATACTTTTGAATATCTGAGCATTTTGAAAGGCAGGATATGACCGCAACCGCCAGTCGAACCACCAACCGCAGACCCGAGCTTTTGGCGCCCGCCGGAGGGCCCGAGCCCTTTGCCGCCGCGCTCGCTGCCGGGGCAGACGCCATCTACTGCGGCATGGGCAGCTTCAACGCTCGCCGCAAGGCAACCAACTTTACCGACGAGGCCTTTGAGCAAGCCTGCCGCGCCGCGCATCTAGCCGGGTCGCGCGTCTACGTCACGGTAAACATCGTCATCAAGCAGTCTGAGATGGGCGATGCGCTGCAACTCATCCATCGCTGCTCCACGCTGGGCGCCGACGCCTTCATTATCCAGGACTGGGGTCTGTTCTTTGAGGTCAAGCGCACCATGCCCGGCATCGAGACACACATCTCGACCCAGGCGAACATCCACGACGACCGCGGAACCCTTTGGTGCCGTGAGCAGGGCGCCGACCGCGTGACTCTCTCGCGCGAGCTCTCCATCGACGAGATCGCCGCCATTCACAACGCCGCGCCCGATGTGGACCTTGAGGTCTTTAGCCACGGTGCCATCTGCTTTTGCTACTCGGGTCTGTGCCTGCTGTCGAGCTTTGCCATGGCTGGCCGCTCGGCCAACCGCGGCATGTGCGCCCAGCCCTGCCGCCTACCCTACAAGCTAATTGACGAGAACGGCCGCTCGCTCTCCCCTGCCGGACGCGAGCGCGCGCTGTGCCCGCGCGACACCAACACTTCGCAGCTTGTTCGCCGTCTGTATGACGCCGGCGCCGCATCGCTCAAGCTCGAGGGCCGCATGAAGGCCCCCGATTACGTGTATTCCATCGTCGACGTGTATCGTCATCAGATTGATGACATGCTGGCCGATGTTTCGACCTCTAAGGATGAGGATGCGGCCCGCCAGCGACAGCTCAAGCGCTGCTTTAACCGCGACTTTACGCACGCCTACCAAGACGGTACCTCGGGTGACGAGATGATGAGCTACGAGCGCTCCAACAACCGCGGCCAGATCGTGGGCACGGTGCTGGGCAGCCGCCCGGCCAACCGCGATGTGCGCGGCCTCAAGCCCGACGACCGCCGTCGGCGCGCCGCCATCGCCCGCATTGAGTTGTTTGAGCCCGTGGGCAAGGGCGACCTGCTGGAGCTTCGCCACGATAACGAGTTTGACCAGTTCCTGACCACCATTGCCGCCGATGATGCCGCCGCCGGTGACATCATCGAGTGCCGCGTGCCTCGCAGCATGCCCGAGGGCTGCCGCGTGCGCGTGATTCGAAGCCAGCGCGCCATTGACGCTGCCGGCGCCGCGCTCAAGCGCGATGTGCTGCGCCGCCGCGCCGTTGATGTAACCGTTGTGGCGCGTTTGGGCGAACCGTTTGCCGTCACGCTTACTTGCTGCGACGCCCCTTCGCTTACGGCCACGGCCACGGGCTTTACCGTCGAGGCCGCCAAGACCCGCGCGGTCGAGGCGTCCGATCTGGTAGAGCATGTGGGCCGCATGGGGTCCTCGCCCTTTGAGTCCGCGAGCTTTGATGTGGCGCTCGATAAGGGCTGCGGCATGGGCTTCTCCGCTGTGCACAAGGTGCGCGCCGCCGCCTGCAAGGCGCTGGAGGAGGCCATTCTGGCACCGTATGACGAGCGTGCCCGCACGCTCGAGCTGCCGGTGCTCGACAAATGTACGCGGCCCATGCCCGAGCACTACCGCGACGAGCCGCAGATCTGCGCCACCGTCACCTCGCTCGAGGCCGCCGAGGCAGCGCGAGCGGAGGGTGCAACGCGCATCTACATGACCACCGACGCGCTCGATGCGGCCGAGCTCTCCCCCGCCGATGCGTTTGAGCAGGGCATCGTGCCCGTGCTCGACGAGGTCTGCCGTGCCGTTGACCACGAGCGCGTCGACCCGTGGGTTGTTGCCGGCGCCACGGTCGCTATTGGCAACATCTCTGAGCTTGCCCTGGCCGCCCAGGTTGGCGCCACGGCCGAGATTCGCTCTTGCCTGCCGGTGCACAACACGCCCTGCATGGAGGCGCTTGCCGAGCGCGGGGCCGGTGCGTTTTGGCTCTCGCCCGAGATCACGCTCGACGAGATTGTCTCGTTCGGCGCCGCCGCGCCCGCGACTCTGGGCATCACCGTCTTTGGCCGCCCACGCGTCATGACAAGCGAGCATTGCATTCTGCAGGTTGCCAACGGCTGCATCCACGATTGCGCCAACTGCCGCCTGCGTGCCCGCAAGCTCTCGCTCAAGAATATCGACGGCAAGGTCATGCCCGTACGCACCGACATCCATGGCCGCTCTCGCTTGTACGATGCTTACCCCATCGACCTCACGCCGCAGGTACCGCAGTTGCTCGACGCCGGCGTCCGTCGTCTTATGGTCGACGGAACCTTGCTCGAGGCCGATGAGATTGGCCGTGCCGTCGCTCGCGTCCGTCGCGCCGTCGAGGCGGCTCAAGCCGGCCGCAAGCCCGCCGCCCGCCTGCGCGGCGCCACCTCGGGCTGCATGTTTGTGGGAATTAGCTAATCGAAAGGCTTACACGTGAACGAAGAACCTCAAGTCCTCTACTGCGACGCCTGGCTCATGGCTATCGATAAGCCTGCCGGCATGATCGTCCACGGTGACGGCACCGGCGAGCGCACACTTACCGACTACGCCAGCGACCTGCTGCTGGCGATGGGCGACGGCTTTGCCGCGACCGACATGCAACCGCTCAACCGCTTGGACCGCGACACCACCGGCGTGGTGTTGTTCTCGCTCGACAAGCGGACGCAGCCCGCTTTTGACCAGATGGTCATCGACCACGCATTCGAAAAGCACTATCTGGCGCTCGCCGAGGGCAAGATCGACTGGAACGAAAAGCTCATCGACAAGCCCATCGCCCGCGACCGCCACGACAGCCGCAAGATGCGCGTCGGCGCCAGCGGCAAGCCGTCTCAGACGCGCGTCAAGGTACTCAAGCGCCTTAAGAGCCGCCGAGGCCTGCCCGCGCGTTCGTATATCGATGTTGAGCTGCTCACCGGCCGCAAGCATCAGATTCGCGTGCACCTGGCCAGCGAGCGTCACCCCCTGGTTGGCGACGACCTGTACGGAACGCCGCGCCCCTGCGGCCTGATGCTCCACGCCCACAGCGTGTCCTTCACGCATCCCGTAACCGGCGAGCACATCCACATCGAAGCCCCCTGCCCCTGGGAGCCCTAAACCACCACAATGGGGACAGGCACCTTCGCGGTGGTTTTGGCCTTAGCCCGTCCCCTGCTGCTAGACCGTGATGACGTTGTCCATTGCCCGGTACTTGGCGGGGACCTCGCCTGCGGTAATAATCGTTGCGTCGCGGAAGTCCGCGAACTTGACGGGCGCCACCATGCCAAATTTACTGGCGTCCGAGATTACGAAGCGTTTGGCGGTATGGCGCATCGAGATACGCTTGACCTGTGCTTCCTCGATATCCGGTGTGGTGAGACCTTGCTCGGCCGCGATGCCGTTGGATCCCCAAAAGCCGCAGTTGAAGTTATAGCGGTCCAGGGTTGCCAAGGCATCGGGGCCAACGAGCGCCTCGGTCTCGGGTTTGAGCTCGCCGCCCAGCACCACGGTACGCATGCCGCGCAAAGCAAGGTGCTGAGCATGGAGCACGGAATCGGTCACATAGGTGACGCCGTCGAGACGCGGAAGATGCTCGATGAGCTTGAGGGTCGTTGAGCCCGAATCGATATACACAAAGCTATCGGGCTCCACCAGGGCCGCGGCACGAGCACAGATGCGCTCCTTGTCGTCGTTATGGAGATCACTGCGTTCGCTGATCGTCAAGTCGCGCGTCACGTGCGCGCGCTCCAGACTCGTCGCACCTCCGTGCACCTTGGCGACACGGTGCGCGCGGTCGAGCGTTTGCAAGTCACGGCGAATGGTGGACGGTGTCACGCCCAGGGCCTCGGCAAGTTCCGGCACGGTAACCGAGCCGGCCTGCTGCACCATCGACACGATCGCATTGAGCCTATCTTCCGCAAGCATCGCTTACTCCTCCTCGGGGTAGACGACTCCCCAATCGGCGCGGAGCTTGGTCATGAGCTCCATCACATCAGAAGCATAATCCAGAAGCTCACGCTTGGAATCGTCGCCGGCGACGGCCTGCTCGAGGTCAGCCATCTCGTAGCACAGGGCATAAGCCTCGGTGCCAGCGTGGACCTCCTCACGGCGACCGTCCGCAGTCCACACGATGGTCGCATGGTCGGCGCGCGGATACTCGTTGACCTCGATATAGCACTTGTCGAAGCTAATGACCGAACGCTTGGGCTGCTTGGAGTGGAGCGTGAGGCTCACCACGCCCAGCTGCTGTTCGGCATTACGGCAGACGATGCCGCCTGCAACGTCCACGCCGGTCTTGCAGGTGTTACCCAGAGACACGACCTCGACGGGCTGGCTCGCCATAAACAGGCGCATGACGGACAGGGCGTATACGCCAATATCGAGCATGGCACCGCCGGCGAGGTTGCGATTGTAGAAACGGTTGGTCAGGTCGCCGTACTCCTTGTAGCTACCAAAGTTGAGCTGAGCGAGGTTCATGCGGCCAAACTCGCCGGCATCCATGCGGCGGCGCAGCTCTTGATACAAGGGCATGTGGAGCACCGTGGTAGCGTCCATAAGAACCACGTTGTGTTCGGCGGCAATGGCGCGGGCCTCTTCGAGCTCGGCGGAGTTGAGCGTGATGGCCTTCTCGCAGAGAACGTGCTTGCCGGCCGCCAGGGCGGCGCGCAGATAGGTGATATGGGTGTTGTGCGGGGTGGTGATGTAGACGGCGTCGATGTCAGGATCGGCGTAGAGATCCTCAACCGTGTCATAGACCTTCTCAACGCCATACTGTTCTGCAAAAGCCTGAGCCTTGGACAACGTGCGGTTGGCAACGCCCGCGAGCTTTCGGCCGGCAAGGGCAAGGGACTGAGCCATCTGGTTGGCAATAACGCCGCAACCGATCACAGCCCAACGGAGCTCGGGAGCCGTAAAGATGTCGTTAGGGAACGGCTTGTCCTGGACCGAAGCAAATGCTGCTTTGGCGGCTGCCGCGGCGTCGAGTGGAGCCTGCTTGGAATCTGCCATTATGTGTCTCCTGTGTCATAGAACGTCTTGCATTTCTGACAGCTCTATATTCGCACAAACACGCGCGTTTGTGCGCGTTTTTGCGTATCTCACCGCTAAACGGTCATTATTGCCCCGTAAACGGCGCATATATACGCATAGGTGCGTAATTAAACGCAATCTAACGCGCATAAACGCGCACACAAGCAATTTATACAGCACGACCCGCTCATTTATGCTTACCCAGTTAGGGTACTCATTTAAGTCTGTCCCAAATGAGTGGGGATAGAAAAAGGCCCGGGTGCCGTGGCATCCGGGCCTTTGCTAGCAACTTGATGTTGCGGGCAGCTTAGAACTTGTGGCCGCACTTCTTGCAGACGCGCAGCTTGTTCTTGCCGTCCTTCTCGTGACCGACGCGGGTAACCTTACCGCACTCGGGGCAAACGAGATTGACGTTGGAGGCGTCGATGGGAGCCTCCTGCGAAACGATGCCGCCCTGCTGGTTGGCAGCGTTGGGCTTGACGGCCTTCTTGACGACCGAAACGCCCTCGACAACGACCTTGTTCTCGGCGGGGAGAGCACGCAGGACAACGCCCTGCTTGCCGCGATCCTTACCAGAGAGAACCTGGACCTTATCGCCCTTCTTGATATACATATATCTCCCCTAACTACAGGGTCTCGGGAGCGAGCGAGACGATCTTCATGTACTTCTTGTCACGAAGCTCGCGAGCGACGGGCCCGAAGATACGGGTACCGACGGGCGAACCATCGTTGTTGATGACAACGCAGGCGTTCTCATCAAAGCGAATGTAGGAGCCATCCTTGCGGCGGATCTCCTTAACGGTGCGAACGACGACGCAACGGACAACGTCCTTCTTCTTGACGTTGGCGCCAGGGGTAGCCTCCTGGACAGCACCGATGAACACATCGCCGATGCCTGCATAACGACGCTTGGAACCGCCAAGCACCTTGATGCAGCGAATCTTGCGAGCGCCGGAGTTGTCGGCGACGTTCAGCATGGTTTGCATCTGAATCATGGTAGATGTTCCTCCGAACTAAGAACCGAAGAGAGGTGCGCAGCCTTTATGCGGCCCGTGGTATGCAAGCCAGGCATACGCACATCTTCGGAAACGTACAAGTCGTAAGAGCGACTGCTTATTTAGCGCGCTCGACGACCTCGATGAGGCGCCAACGCTTCATCTTGGACATAGGACGGGTCTCCATAACGCGGACGGTGTCGCCCACGCCAGCCGTGCACTCCTCGTCGTGAGCGTGCAGCTTCTTGGAGCTGGTCATCATCTTGCCGTACTTGGGGTGACGCTTGCGCTCGGTGATGGTGACAACAATGGTCTTGGCACCGGAGACGGAGGTAACGACACCCGTACGGACCTTACGCGAGTTACGCGAATCAGTCATGTTCTCTCCTTAGGTCCTACTCGGCGACAGCGGACTTCTCCGCTGCGATCTCGCGGGCGCGCTGCTCCGTGAGGACGCGAGCGATGTCCTTCTTCACGGTGTTGACGCGAGCGGTGTTGTCCAGCTGGCTGGTGGCCATCTGGAAACGAAGGTTAAAGAGCTCGGCGCGCATTTCCTTCAGCTTCTCAACGAGCTGAGCGTCCGAGAGCTCACGAATCTCTGCGGGCTTCATTAGTTCTCCTCCTTGGCGGCGGCGGCGTCCTCAGCAGCCCACTTGGCCTCGAGAGCGGCCTCCTCAGCCATCTCCTTCTCGATGCGCTGCTCAGCGTTCTTGGCAGCAACAATCTTGGTCTTGATGGGGAGCTTGTGCTGCGCAAGACGCAGAGCCTCGCGAGCGACCTCCTCGGGAACACCCTTGACCTCGAACATGATGCGGCCGGGCTTGACGACGGCCACCCACTCCTCGGGGTTACCCTTACCAGAACCCATGCGAGTCTCGGCAGGCTTCTTGGTGATGGGCTTATCGGGGAAGATCGTGATGTAGACACGACCGCCACGCTTCATGTAGCGGGTCATGGCAATACGAGCGGCCTCGATCTGACGATTGGTGATCCAATGGGCCTCGAGAGCCTGGATACCAAACTCGCCGAAATGCAGCTCGGTATTACCCTTGGCCTGGCCCTTCATGGAGCCACGCTGCACCTTGCGGTGAAGAATACGCTTAGGGGCAAGCACTACTGACCCCTCCTCTCGGAGTTACGACGACGAGGACGGGAAGAGCCCTCGAGTGCAGGGTTGGGAACAGGCTGGCCCGGGAGCTTCTCGCCCAGGTAGATCCAGACCTTCACGCCGCAAGCGCCCATGGTGGTGCTGGCGACAGCCGTGCCGTAGTCGATCTTGGCACGGAGGGTGTGCAGAGGCACGCGACCCTCGCGGTACCACTCACGACGGCCCATCTCGGCACCGCCGAGACGACCGGAGCACTGGATACGGATGCCCTTAGCGCCGGCCTTGCGGGCAGACTGGACAGCCTTGCGCATAGCGCGACGGAAGGCAACGCGGCCCTCGAGCTGCTCGGCGATAGACTGAGCAACGAGGTTGGCGTCGAGCTCGGGGCGCTTGATCTCGACAACGTCGACGGAGAGCTGGCCCTTGGAGACGCCAGCGACCTTCTCGAGCTCGGTGCGGAGGGTATCGATCTCGGCACCCTTCTTACCGATGACAACGCCGGGGCGAGCGGTGAGGATGATGACCTTCACCTTGTCGCCAGCGCGCTCGATCTCGACGCGGGAGACAGCTGCGCGGGAAAGACGCTTCTCGAGGTACTTGCGGATCTCGAGATCGTTACCGAGGGTCTTAGCGTAATCCTTCTCTGCGAACCAGCGGGAGCGCCAGTTCTCGGTGATGCCAAGACGGAAGCCGGTGGGGTAGACTTTCTGACCCATACAGCTTTACGCCTCCTTTCGAGGAGCAACGACGACGGTGATGTGGGAAGTACGCTTCAGAATGCGAGAAGCGGAACCCTTGGCGCGGGGACGGATGCGCTTAAGCGTCGGACCCTCGTCAACATAGGCAGCGGCGACAACCAGGTTGTCGGCACGCAGACCGTTGTTGTTCTCGGCGTTCGCAACGGCGGAACGGAGAACCTTCTCGACATCCACGGCGACGGCGCGGTCGCAGAAGTGGAGGATGTCGAAGGCCTGAGCGACAGGCTTGCGGCGGATCAGATCGACCACCAGGCGGGCCTTGCTGGGGGAAACACGCACGTACTTAGCGACGGCGCGAACCTCGGTGGCCTCAGTTTCAATAGACTTAGTTGCCATTTACGGTTAACCCCCTATTTGGCCTTGTGGCCACGGAACGTACGAGTCGGCGCGAACTCGCCGAGCTTGTGACCAACCATGGACTCGGTAACATACACGGGCACATGCTTGCGGCCGTCGTGGACGGCGATGGTGTGACCAACCATCTCGGGGAAGATGGTGGACGCGCGGGACCAGGTCTTCACGACGTCCTTCTTGCCAGCCTCGTTCATCGCGGTGATACGCGAGAGAAGGCGAGTCTCCACGAACGGGCCCTTTTTGAGACTTCTGCTCATAAGTGCTTTCTCCTAAAACTCGGTATCCGAAATTACTTCTTACGGCGACGAATGATGTGCTGGTTCGAGACCTTCTTCTTCTTGCGCGTACGAAGGCCCTTCGTCGGCTTACCCCAGGGGGTAACGGAGGGACGACCAGAGGTGTGGTTCTTGCCCTCGCCACCGCCGTGCGGGTGGTCGACAGGGTTCATGACGGTACCGCGGACGGTCGGGCGCACGTTCATGTGACGCTTACGGCCGGCCTTGCCGATGACGATGTTGGAGTGATCGGCGTTGCCGACCTCACCGACGGTGGCGCGGCAGGTAACGAGGATGCGGCGCATCTCGGAGGAAGGCATACGGACGATGGCGTACTTGCCCTCCTTACCCATCAGCTGGCAGGAGTTACCGGCGGAACGGGCGATGGCAGCGCCCTTGCCCGGCTGGAACTCGACGGCGTGGATGAGCGTACCGACGGGGATGTCGGCGAGGGGCAGAGCGTTGCCCGGCTTGATGTCGGCGTCAGAACCGGACATGATGGTCTGACCGACCTCGAGACCCTTGGGGGCCAGGATGTAGCGCTTCTCACCGTCAGCGTAGTGCAGCAGAGCGATGCGAGCGGAACGGTTCGGATCGTACTCGATCGTGGCAACCTTGGCGGGCACGCCGTCCTTGTTGCGCTTGAAGTCGATCACGCGATAACGACGCTTCACGCCGCCGCCCTGGTGGCGGGTGGTGATGCGGCCGTTGTTGTTACGACCGGCCTTCTTGGGCAGGGGCTCGAGAAGAGACTTCTCGGGCTTGGTGCAGGTGATCTCGGAGAAGTCGGAGATCGTCTGCCAACGCCTACCAGCGGAGGTCGGCTTAAGGTGCTTTACAGCCATTACAATCCCTTTCAATAGGAATCCGTTAGCCATCGCAGACAGGGATTCGAGGTTCTGCCTCGGGTGCGATGACACCGGACGTATACACGGTTCCGGGCGTGTCCATTTTATACGCCCAAAACCTTGAGCTCCCGCCTCCCCTATTTGGGAGGCATGAGCTCACTCAACAGCAGCGAGTCTTAGGCCTGGTTGCCAAAGACCTCGATGGTGTCGCCCTCGGCCAGCGTGACGATGGCCTTCTTCCAAGAACGGGTCTTGCCGGCGACATAGCGCACGCGCTTGGTCTTGGGCTTGACCGTCAGGGTGTTCACGCGAACGACCTTGACGCCGAAGATCTCCTCGACAGCGTCCTTGATCTGATACTTGTTAGCATCCTTGGCGACCTCGAACGTGTACTTGTTCAGCTCCATGCCGGAGAAGGAACGCTCGGACACGATCGGACGGATGATGATCTCGTGGGCGGTCATTTATGCAAGCACCTCCCCGAAGTGAGCGGCGATGTCGGCGGGCATCAGCACAGCGTTGTTGTTGACGAGATCGTAGGTGTTGGCCTCGTCAGCGGTGATGATGAACGTCTTGGGAATGTTGCGGAACGACAGGTAGGCGTTGACGTCCTCATCGCGAACGATGATGGTCAGACGCTTGCCCTCAAGGCCGAGAGCCTTGAGCATGGCGACGGCAGCCTTGGTGGAAGGCTTCTCGAAGCCGTAGTCGTCGACGAGCACGAGCTCGCCATCGGCCAGCTTGGCGGACAGCGCGGAGCGCATAGCCAGCTTGACCTCCTTGTTGTTCATACGCTTGGCGTAGGAACGGGGCTTGGGGGCGAAGACAACGCCACCGTGACGCCACTGGGCAGCACGGATGGAACCCTGGCGGGCACGGCCGGTGCCCTTCTGACGCCAAGGCTTCTTGCCGCCACCGGAAACCTCAGAGCGGCCCTTAGCGGACTGGGTGCCCTGACGCCAAGAGGCCATCTGGCACTTGACGATGTGGTGCATAACGTGGATGTTCGGCTCGATGCCGTACACCTCAGCGGCGAGCTCGGCCTCGGCGACCTTCTTGCCCTCGCTGTTCTTAACTTCAAACTTTGCCATTTAAGTGTTCTCCTTGGTATGACGCTGGGCTAAATGGGCTGGGCCCTTAGGCCATACGGATGGCGACGAGACCATTCTTGGCACCCGGGACAGCGCCCTTGACCAAGATGAGGTTCTGCTCGGCATCGATGCGGACAACGGAAAGGTTCTTGACGGTAACGCGCTCGTTACCCATGTGACCGGCCATCTTAACGCCCTTGAGGACGCGCGCAGGATAGGCGCACTGACCGATAGAACCGGGGTGACGCTGGAAGTGAGAACCATGCGTCATAGGACCGCGGCGCTGACCCCAGCGCTTGATGCGACCCTGGAAGCCCTTACCCTTGGAGGTACCGATGACGTCGACCTTCTCGACATCAGCGAAATCAGCGACGGTGACGACCTCGCCGACCTTGTGCTCCTCGCCGTTCTCGACGCGGACCTCACGAAGGAAGCGGACAGGCTCGACGCCAGCCTTGGCGAAGTGACCAGCCATGGGCTTGTTCACGTTCTTGGCCTTGATGTCGCCGAAACCGATCTGGACGGCGTCATAGCCGTCGGTTGCCTGAGTTTTAACCTGCGAGACAGCGCAGGGGCCAGCTTGGATGACCGTGACGGGAACGACGTTGTCGTCCTCGTCCCAAACCTGGGTCATGCCAATCTTGCGGCCGAGAATCATGCTGATCAAGATATGATCCCAACTCTCGCGTGGTCTTGGGACAATGCGTACACCACCGAGCGTACGCCCCTAGAGGACCACTACTTACACGACGTGCTCCCCAGCCTTGTATTGCGTCCAGACTACCTGACAACCCTATTAAGCAGGCATTTTGTCCAGCCAGAATACTCCCCTGGTTACACACAGCTGTTTAGTATACACGGCTGCGGGCGTATCCATCGAGATTCATATTTCACTCACATTGTTTACGCAGGTAAAGTGCGTGGAGTCGCCTGGGCTTGGCAGAGGGGCGGCGAAATATATTAAGTTTGCTGCTCTACAGTCCTGCGCAAGACGGAAAGCACATTAAGTGCTTTCCTTTGCGTGCGGAACTCGCGACAAACTTAATTTATTTCGCCGCCCCTCTGCCAAGCTCGGGAGACGACACGTTGATGTCTGCTTAACTCTGCTCGCTCAGCTAATTACTTTGTTGGGGGTCCACTATTTGCTGAAGGGTGAACTTACACTGCATTGGCTCGCCTTCTGCTTGCGGCTTTTCCTCGTCAAAATCGAAGATCATGATGGCGCAGTTGGGGAGTTTTGTTGGGAGCTCGAAGCCCTCTGGGGCTGCAGCCTTGATGAATTGGCGGCTGGCGCTGCCGTGGCTTACTGCTAGGAGGGTTTCGATGCCCTCGGAGCCCATGATATTGGTAAGCGCATCCACCATACGTTCTTGCAGCGCCTGGCTTCCTTCTCCTCCGAAGGGGACCAGGTCCTCGCCCGGATCCCAGACGTCGGTGGGCAGGGCGTCGTGGGGGCCTTCTTCGAAGGTGCCGTAGCAGCGCTCGATGATGCCTTCGCAGGGCTCGACTGCTGCGTCTGGGCCAAAGAGTTCGGTTGCGACGAGCTGAGCTGTGTCCATGGCTCGGCCTAAGGGCGAAGAGACCACTTTGTCGGGGACGACGCCGTTTGCTTTGAGCCATGCGGCTGCCATTCCCGCTTGTTTGCGGCCCAGGTCGGTCAGCGGTGAATCGCAGCGGCCCTGGACCAGCTTTTTGACGTTGAACTCCGTCTGACCGTGACGGAGTAGATACAGCTTCTTCATGCTCTCCCCTTCTGCATAACCTGCTTTGCCGGCACAGCCTTACTCGTGGGTATGCCCTACGTAGTCTTCGTCGATCGTAATCTTGGCAATCGACTTGGGATATTCCGATTCGACCCGTTGTGCCAGCGCGTGCTTTACGTCTTCGGCACTCATCTGCAGATCCGAGGGACGCACGCAGTCAAAGATCACGTTGGTGTGCGTAGGACCCGGCACACAGCGTAGATCATGAATCGAGAGGCGGTTATCGATCTCCTGAGCCATTGCGTTGATACGCAGGCGCATGCTCGCCAGCTTGGGGTCATCGGTCACGATGGGGTCGTAGTGAAGTGTGACAATCATGCCGTCTTCGTTCCTAAACGACTGCTCGATGTTATCGAGCGTGTCGTGACTTTCCAGCGGGCTGGCCTCGGCCGCCATCTCGGCGTGCGCACTTGCAAACTTCCTGCCCGGGCCGTAGTCGTGAACCATCAAATCGTGAACGCCCAAGACGCCGGGGTAGCTCATGATCTTGCTGCGGATATGCTCGACGAGCTTAGGATCGGGCGTCTGGCCCAAAAGCGGGCTAACCGTATCCTGGATAAGTTCAAAACCGCTCCAGCCAATATAGGCGCCAACGGCAAGGCCAACCCATGCGTCAAGATTGATGTGCGTCACCTGCGAAACAATCGCACATGCCAGCACGGCGCCTGTGGCAAGGACATCGTTCTTGGAATCCTGCGCGGTCGCATGCAGCGTCTCGGACTCAATGCGATCGCCGAGCTTTTGGTTGAGGGCCGCCATCCACAGCTTTACAACCATCGAAAGTGCCAGGACTGCCACCAGGGCAAGCGAGAACTCGACAGGCTCCGGGTTGACAATACGCTCCACCGAGGACTTCACCAGTTCGATGCCAATAAGCAGCACGAGCGCCGCCACGACCAAACCCGAGAGATACTCGTAGCGACCGTGGCCGTAAGGATGCTCGGGGTCGGCCGGCTTGCTCGCCAGCTTAAAGCCCAGCACGCTCACGATATTCGAGCTGGCATCGGACAGGTTGTTCATGGCATCCGCCACAATCGAAACCGATCCCGACAGCACACCAATTGCGCCCTTCGCAGCACAAAGCGCAACATTAGCGAGAATACACACCATGCCCGTCAACGTGCCCACGCGCGCACGGTCGCCCTGCGCACGACGAACGATCCACTCGACCATCTTCATCAGCCCCCACGGTACTGCCTATATATATCTATTGCTCAAACGGATTGTAGTGTAGCCACTTTGTCCTTCAGATACAAAAAAGGCCACAACCCACACGGGCCACGGCCTTGGAATATGGCAAAGGAATCGTCCTTGTGTCGCACAGGTTTACGCGCTTACTTCGGCCACGCTCTTCGAGGTTTCGGGTGAATCGGCTCCGTCCCCCGTCGTCTGTCCCTTCGCCGGCACCACGCCAAAGCAGTAGCTCAGCGCCGCAGACACCGCAAATGCCACACCGCCGGCAGCGCAGCACCACAGCAGGTTCGAGATGCCGCCCGTGGCAAAGCCAATGACCATAAGGACATTCGTCATGCCGATGGTATAGGCCGTAACGTGGCCCACGGCCGCAACAAGGCCTCCGACGGCGCCGCCAATGGCCATGCACGTCAGGCACCTGCCATATTTAAAGCCGCAACCGTACAGCGCCGGCTCGCTTACGCCGCCAAGAACACCCGAGATTGAATAGCCCAGCATGAGCGCCTTCTCGTCCTTATCCGCAACGCGAAGCGACGCGCCAAAGGGCATGCCCCAAACGGCGAACGTTGCCATCGTCGCGGCGATCAGGATGCACGAATCCGTTCCCACACTCATAAACTGCGCATAGGCGAGCGATAGGACAACGTTGCTGACGCCGGCGATCTTTAGGAACTCCCAGCCCGCAGCAAGCCCCATGAGCGTGAGCAGCGACACGATGCCACCGGAATTGCCAAGCATAAACATAAGCTGGCCCAACAGCATGCCCAGATAGCTGCCCGCCGGTGCCGTAATACACAGCGAAACCGGAACCATGACAAGCATGGTCGCAAACGGAACAAACGAAAACGCCACGGCCCTAGGGATAACGCGCTTAAAGAAACACTCCACTCGCCATAGCACAGGCACCGAAAGGAGAACTGGAATAACAGTCGTCGTGTAATCGTTGACCGGCGCGGGAAGCAGACCATACACGGAAGTCATCGATGCCCCCGTCGTCGATGCGGCATCGACGAGCTTGAGCAGATCGGGCGCAATCAATACGCCGCCCAGCATCATACCCAGCTGCTCCGAGCAACCGAGCTGGCGGGCGGCCGCCCAACCAAGATAGATGGGCAAAAAGTAGTAGCCGGCGTTATAGAGCCAACTGTAGAACAGGCGATAGATTTCGGAATCGGCAGACCACAGGCCCAGCATGCCTTCGCCCATAATGACGGCGACGGTGCGGAACAACGCCGCGCAGACAATAAACGGCAGCGCCGACATCATGCTTTTGGACAGATAATCGACCACGGCCATGGCGTTTGATGAAACCGACGTTGTAAACGAGGTGTTAGAAACTTGTAGCATGGAACGCCTTTCCCAATATGACATGCGGGCTGTCCCTTTGTCACATCGTGCGGTACTGACCGATTGCGCGGTACTTTTCGTAGCGGAGGTTTGTGAGGGTCGCGTCGTCGAGCTGCCCAAGCGCATCGAAGGCATCAAATGCCGAGGACATGACGGCACCGGCGATCTCCTCATGCGACAGGCCCTTATCGTCAACAATGCCGTCAATGATGCCGAGCGCCAGCAGATCGGGGGCCGTGAGCTTAAGCGCCTCGGCGGCCTCATTCGCGCGCTCGGTATCCTTCCACAGGATCGACGCACAGGCCTCGGGGCTCACGACCGAATAGGCCGAGCTCGAGAGCATCAGGATGCGGTCGGCCACGGACAGCGCCAGCGCGCCACCAGAGCCGCCCTCGCCTGTCACCACCGAGACAATCGGCGTCTTAAGGCCGCTCATCTCCATGAGGTTCTGGGCAATCGCCTCACCCTGGCCGCGTTCCTCGGCACCGATGCCGCAAAACGCGCCCGAAGTATCGACCAGGCACAGAACCGGTCGACCAAACTTTTCGGCCTGGCGCATCAGGCGACGCGCTTTGCGGTAGCCCTCGGGATGTGCCATACCAAAGTTGCGACGCATGCGCTCTTTGGTCGTGGTGCCGCGCTCGATGGCGATGACCGTTACGGGGCGTCCGTCTTTCCAGCCAATGCCAGCCACCACAGCAGCGTCGTCGCCAAAGTAGCGGTCGCCGTGCAGCTCCACAAATCCATCCAGGCCCAGCGAGATCATCTCGCCTGCCGTGGCGCGATCTGCCGAGCGGGTCTGCTTGACAATCTCGAGCGCGGTTTTTGGTGCGGCCGAGCGCTTGAACAAGTGTCCCAGCTTTTTGCCGCGGCGACCCGTATGCACGATCTCATGCGGTGCCCCCAGGCCGGGCGCGTGCCCTTCGTGCAGCGCCAGCAGCTCGCCTACCGTGAGCGCAATCTCGCCACGCGGAACAACGGCATCGCAAAAGCCGTGCTCCAGCAAAAACTCGGAGCGCTGGAATCCCTTGGGCAGGCGCTTGTGCATGTTCTGCTCGATCACGCGCGGGCCGGCAAATGCCGTCAGGGCATCGGGCTCGGCCAGGATAATATCGCCCTCCATGGCAAAGCTCGCGGTTACGCCTCCGGTCGTGGGGTCGGTGAGCACCGTGATATACAGGCCGCCCGCCTCGCTGTGGCGCCTAACCGCCGCAGAAATCTTGGCCATCTGCATAAGCGATGTCACGCCCTCTTGCATGCGCGCACCGCCCGAAACGGTAAAGCCGACAACTGGCAATCCAAGCTCGGTCGCTCGCTCAAATGTGCGACAGATCTTCTCGCCCACCACGGAACCCATCGAGCCCATCATAAAGTTGGCGTCCATAAAGAAGAGCGCGGTATCGCAACCGCAGATTTTGCCCCTGCCGCACACAACGGCATCGTGCTCGCCCGAACGCTCGCTCACGCTCTTGAGCTTGTCGGCATAGCCGGGAAACGAGAGGAAGTCCTCCGGCGCCAGACTGGCATCCCATTCCTCAAACGTGCCCTCGTCAATCGTCATGCGCATGCGGTCGCGCCCGCTCACGCGAAAGTGTTTGCCGCAACGAGGGCAGACCTCGAGGTTGTCGTGCAGGCGCGCCTCATCGATCACGCGGCGGCACTCCGGGCACTTGATAAACACGTGGCGCGCGGGAAACTCGGCGCACGACTCGGTCATCGGTCCCTCGAGGACGTTGACCGTCTTCGCTTTTCTATTCATCAGCATAGAGATGCCCCATCAGATCGGTGTGATACATGCCCGACAAGAACTCGTCGTTTGCCAGCACGTCGAGCTGAAGCTCGCTGTTTTCGCTCACGCCCTCAATCACGAGCTCGCCCAGGGCCGAGCGCATCTTGCGAATGGCGCCGTCACGCGTGGGCGCACACACGATGAGCTTGCCAAGCATGGAGTCGTAGTACGGCGGAACTTTAGCACCGGTAAACATGGCGGAATCCCAGCGCACGCGCGGACCACCCGGCACACGCAACGCGGTGACCGTTCCGCATGACGGCAGAAAATCCGGCGTTTCGGCATTGATGCGGCACTCCATGGCGTGGTTGCGGACCGGCATGTCCTCCTGCTCAAAGGGCAGAGGCTGGCCGGCTGCCACGCGCAGCTGCCACTTGACCAAGTCGGTATCGGTCACAAACTCCGTAACCGGATGCTCCACCTGCAAGCGCGTGTTCATTTCCATAAAGTAGAAATTGCCGTCGTCCGAATACAGGAACTCGATGGTACCGGCTCCTTCGTAGCCGACGGCACGAGCCAGGTCACGCGCTGCCTTGTGCATGCGAGCACGAATGTCGTCGTGTCCGTCGAGGCACGGCGCGGGGCTCTCCTCGATTAGCTTTTGGTTGCGCCGCTGCACCGAGCACTCGCGCTCGCCGAGCGAAAACACATGGCCCTGCTTATCGGCCATAATCTGTACCTCAACGTGATGCGCCGGCGCGACGAACTTCTCCATGTAGCACTCGCCGTCGCCAAAAACGGCCTCGCCCTCGGCGCGTGCTTCAATAAAGGCCTTTGCCGCATCTTCCACGCGCTCGACCTTACGAATACCGCGACCGCCGCCGCCCGCACGCGCCTTAATAAGCACGGGGCAGCCAATGCGCTCAGCCTCGGCCGTTGCCTCCTCGGGACTTTTGAGCAAATCGCAGCCCGGCACGATGGGCACGCCCGCCGCGGCAGCCGTTCGACGTGCGGCGTCCTTGTCGCCCATGCTGTCGATCACCTTGGCCGAAGGACCAACAAACGCCAGGCCATACTTGTCGCAGTCGCGCACGAAGCTCGCCTTCTCGGAGAAAAAGCCATAGCCGGGATGAATTGCCTTAGCTCCCGACTTTACGGCACAGGTGAGCACAGCATCGTCGTTGAGGTAGCTCTCGGCAAGACGCGGACCGCCGATGCAATACGCCTCGTCGGCAAGCTGCACGTGCAGCGCGTCCGCATCGGCCGTGGAATAAACGGCGACGGTCTTGATGCCCATATCGCGGCACGCGCGGATAACACGGACCGCGACTTCGCCGCGGTTGGCGATGAGCACTTTGTCGAACATGAAGCCTTCCTTAACTTTCGTGCATGAGTGCAAAAGACATATCGGCGCGGCAGCAAACCTCACCGTTGACGCTCGCAGTACCCGTCGCAAAGCGGAACGGCCCGCGCGCACGCGTGATGGTGCACACCAGATCAACCGTGTCGCCCGGGCGCACCGGACGCTTAAAGCGCACCTTGTCCAGACTCGTGTAGAACGGCGTCGCGCCGCGCGCTTCCTCATCGCCCATCAGCAGCACGCAACAGTTTTGGGCGAGCATCTCGCACTGAATCACGCCGGGGACCACCGGGTTTCCCGGAAAATGCCCCTGCAAAAAGTACTCGTCGCCCGTAATCGTGATCTTGCCGTGGGCCTCGTCGCCCACCAGCTCGGCCTCGTCGAGCAAAAGCATCGGTTCGCGATGCGGCAACAGTTCCTTAAGCTCTTCTTTGTTCATGAATATCACCTATCCGATCCTCATGAGGCAGCTGCCAAACTCCACGAGGTCGCCGTCGGCCACGCAGATCTCGAGCACCTCGCCGTCTGCCTCTGCCGTTACCTCGTTGAGAACCTTCATGGCCTCGATGATGCAGAGCGTCTCGCCGGCCTTGACCTTAGAGCCCACGTGCACAAACGGCTCGTCGCCCGGCGCCGGGGCAGCATAGAAAACGCCGACCATGGGAGCGGTCACCTCGGTGCCCTTGGGCTCCGGTGCGGCGGCAGGTGTCTGCGCGGCGGGCTCCGGTGCGGCAGGCGCGACTGTGGGAGCTGCAACTGGAGTGGCCATAGCGCTCGGCATGGGCATGGGCACGGCAACCGGCTGTGCGGCGCTCGCGCGCTCGAGTTCGACCGCGGTGCCATCGGGCTCCTCAACGCGTACGCGCGTGAGGCCGCGGTCCTCCATAACATCGGCTATCTCGGCAAGTCTTTTGGAATCCATGCTCTAGCTCCTCGTATATCTACGCAGCGCGATGGCGGCGTTGTGTCCGCCAAAGCCCAGGTTGGTCGAAAGCGCCCAGGTAAGGTCAGCGCGAACCGCGCGATTGGGCGTGTAGTCAAGATCGCAGGCGGGATCGGGCGTGTGGTAGTTAATGGTCGGCGGCACCACGCCCTGCTCGAGCGCCATGGCGCAGGCCATGACCTCGATGGCGCCCGTGGCACCGATCATGTGGCCGGTCATCGACTTAGTCGACGAGACGTGCGCGGCGCGCGCCGCGTCCTCGCCGAGCGCACGCTTAATGCCCGCCGTCTCGGACGAATCGTTGAGCTTGGTCGATGTGCCGTGGGCATTGATGTAGAGGCCCTCGGAAGGCCTGACGTCGCCCTCGGTCACCGCCAGCGATATCGCGCGGGCAATGCCGGCAGCCTCGGGATCAGGGCTCGTGATGTGATAGGCATCATCGGTGTTGCCGTAGCCCACGACCTCGGCATAAATGTGCGCACCGCGCGCCTGCGCATGTTCCATGCTCTCGAGCACGAGCACGCAGGCGCCCTCGCCCATCACAAAGCCATCGCGGTCTGCATCGAACGGGCGGCAAGCCGTCGCGGGATCAGGGTTGGTGGTCAATGCGCGGCAGGACGTAAAGCCCGCAACGGCATCGGGGATAATTGCGGCCTCGGCGCCGCCCGCGAGGATCGCGTCGGCATAGCCGTGCTTGATGGCGCGGAACGCCTCGCCCACCGCATGGGCCGAGGTTGCGCACGCGGTCACCACGGGCAGGGTCGGGCCCTTTGCCTTGTGGCGGATTGCGATATTGCCCGATGCCATGTTGGGGATCATCATCGCGATCATATAGGGCGATGCGCGGCGGGGCCCACGTTCGGCAATCGTATGGACGTTGTCGACGAGCGTCGTCATGCCGCCCACGCCCGAGCCCACGTAGACGCCCAGGCGCTCGCGATCGATGGCGCCTTCGACATCAAAGCCCGCATCGTGCATGGCTTCGTCCGAAGCCGCCA
This sequence comes from Collinsella sp., assembly GCA_048485235.1. Taxonomy (GTDB): domain Bacteria; phylum Actinomycetota; class Coriobacteriia; order Coriobacteriales; family Coriobacteriaceae; genus Collinsella. The sequence continues at coordinate 82,737 of DBFWCI010000007.1, read as the reverse complement.
TCGCAAACTGAACGCAGGGGTCGAGATGCTTGGCGTCACGCTTGCCAAAGTACTCGTTGCCGTCAAAGCCCTTGACCTCGGCTGCCACCTTGACGGCAAACGCATCGGTATCGAAGTGCGTGATCGGGCCGATGCCGCACGTGCCAGCACACATTGCCGCCCAGGTGGCAAGCGCGGTGTTGCCGAGCGGCGACACGGCACCGATACCGGTGATTGCAACTCTCTGTTCCATCATGGTCTCCTCATCCAAGCCGTTCTTCGGCCCTGGTTTCTACATCGCCATTCCGCCGTCGACGCGCACGACCTCACCCGTAATGTAGGCAGCCGCATCACTCGCCAGAAAGCGCACTACGCCAGCCACCTCCTCGGGGCGCGCCATACGCTTAAGGGGAATCTGCTCCTCGGTTACCGTACGCACCTTCTCCGAGAGCTTTGCCGTCATATCCGTCTCGACAAACCCGGGGGCAACCGCGTTCACTCGTACGCCGCGGGGCGCAAGCTCGCGCGCCACCGCCTTGGTCAGGCCGATCACGCCCGCCTTGGAGGCAGCGTAGTTGGCTTGCCCGGCATTGCCCATCAGGCCCACGACCGAGCTCATGTTGACGACGCAGCCGCCGCGCTGGCGCATAAAGGTCTTGGTGAGCGCGCGCGTCGTGTTAAACGTTCCTTTAAGATTGACATCGAGCACGCGATCGAAGGCGTCATCGCCCATGCGCATGAGCAGGCCATCGCGGGTGATGCCAGCGTTGTTGACGAGCGCCCAAATGGAGCCAAAGTCGTTGAGGACCGCTTCCACGCACGCGTTGACGGCAGCGGGGTCGGCCACGTCGCATTGATATGAGCGCGCCGTGGCGCCAGCCGCCTCGCAGGCGTCGCACGTCTCGCGCGCCGCATCGACGCTGCCGGCATAGACGACGGCGATATCGCAGCCATCCTCCGCCAGACCGATAGCGCAGGCGCGGCCGATACCCCGCGAGCCGCCCGTGACCAGTGCCACGCGACGTGAGTCGTTGCGCTCGAGCGCGCCATTGTTCAAGTTGCCCATGTCATTCCTTTCGGGTTACAGCCCTGTGGACTATGCGAGCTCGTCGGCAATAGCTGCGACCTGCTCGGCCGTCTCGCACGAATACACATGAACGTCGCTCAGCGTACGCTTGACCAGGCCGGACAGCGTTTTGCCGGGGCCGACCTCAATAAATGTGTCGATGCCTTGATCCTGCAGAGCATGCAGCGTATCGACCCAGCGTACGGCATGGCTCACCTGATTGGCCAAGACATCCGATGCCGTCTGGGGATCCGCCGGATAGGGCGCCGCTGTCATATTTGCCAAAACAGGAATGAGCAACGGGGACGGCGCGTGACCGGCCTCAATATATGCGGCAAGGCCACAGGTCGCCTCGGCCATATAGGGGCTATGAAATGCACCCGACACCGCGACCTTCATGGCGCGACCGCCAGCCTCTTTTACCAGGACGTCGAGGGCCTGCAACGCATCGGGCGCTCCGGCCACAACCGTCTGCTGCGGACTGTTGTAGTTGACCGGCCAGCAGTCCTCGCCGGCCTGTTTTGCCAAGCCCTCGACCTGCGCCGCATCGAGTTTGATGACGGCGCGCATGCCGCCCGGATGGCGCTCGGCAGCCGTGGCCATCAGCGCCGCGCGCTCGCACACGAGCTCAAAGCCCGTTCGCGTATCGAATGCCCCCGCAAAGGTGAGCGCGGCGACCTCGCCCAGCGAGAATCCCGCACAGGCGGCAGGCACCACGCCGCGCTCGCGCAGGGCGGTAGCCGCTGCCAGGTCGTGAACGAACACGCACGGCTGCGTGTTCTCGGTCTGCAAGAGCTCCTCCTTGGAGGCGCTCCGGCACTGCTCGCTGGTCCCCGGGCGTACCTCATCGGCAATGGCGAACACCTCGGCGGCCGCCGGTGATGCCTCGATGAGGTCGACGCCCATCGCGGGGTGCTGGGCGCCCTGGCCGGCAAACAAAAACGCTACGCTACCCATGCGCACGCACCCTTCAGGACGCGCTCGGCACCCTCGACCAGATCGTCGACGATTTCGCGTGCGCTCTGGCGTTCGTTGACCATGCCAGCAATCTGTCCGCACAAATACGAACCCTCTTCGTAATTACCGTCCTTGGCGGCCTTGCGAAGCGCACCTGTGCCTATGGCCCCAAGCTCCTCGGCGCTTGCGCCCGCCGCCTCACTTTTGGCGTAGGCATTGGTGAAGGGGCTCTTGAGCGCACGCACCGGATGTCCCGTCGAACGGCCAGTCGCGCGCGTCGAGGTGTCTCCCGCCTTGAGCACCAGCTCTTTGTATTGCTCGGAGACGGTACACTCATCGGCGACGAGAAAACGCGTGCCCACTTGGACGCCAGCGGCGCCAAGCATAAAGGCGGCCGCCACCCCGCGGCCATCCGCGATACCGCCGGCTGCCACAACGGGGATATCGACCGCGTCGACAACCTGCGGAACGAGCGCCATCGTCGACGTCTCGCCAATATGTCCACCCGATTCGGTGCCTTCGGCAACCACGGCGGTGGCCCCGCGACGCGCCACGAGACGCGCCAGTGCCACCGAGGCAACAACCGGGATGACCTTGATGCCCGCATCGTTCCAGGCCTTCATGTACTTGGTGGGATTGCCGGCGCCGGTCACCACAACGGGCACCCGCTCATCAATCACAACCTGTGCGACCTCGTCGGCAAACGGGCTCATAAGCATGACGTTCACGCCAAAAGGCTTATCCGTCTTGGTGCGCAGCTCGTGAATCTGATCGCGCAGCCAGTTGGCGTCGGCATTCATGGCCGCGATGATTCCCAACCCGCCGGCCTCGGACACGGCCGAGGCAAGCGAAGCATCGGCAATCCAGGCCATGCCGCCCTGGAACACGGGCTTTTCGATGCCGAGCAGCTCGCAGAGAGGAGTCTTGAGCATCTCTACTTCTCCAATGCCGCCTCGACCGTATCGGCGAACTCGCCGACCGTCTTGGGGTTCTCCTCGGTATTGAGTTGGATGCCAAACTCGTCCTCGACGGCGACGAGGATCTCGACGGTGCCCAGACTGTCGAGACCAATCTCCTCGAGCGTGGACTCGGGCTTCATCTCGACGTCGTCAAGACCGGCGGTCTCGCGGATAACGTCGCAAACGCGCTCGAAGGTCTTCTGATCTGCCATGGTAGTTCTCCTTTGGTTGTACCCTAGGGCGTTTTTATTTCCTATGTGCGACTACTTCCAACGAAGCAGATAGCCACCTATATCCAGACCGGCGCCAAATCCAACCAAGGCGATGGTGTCGCCTGTGTGAAGTGCACCGGCGTTTGCCAGCCGGTCGAGGGCAAGCGGAATGCATGCGCTCGAAATGTTGCCGGTCTCGCGCAACGTGCGAACCACGCGCTCGTCCGGCACGCCCAGGCGCTTGACCGCCTGGCTCAGGATTCGTTCGTTAGCCTGATGGAATACAAAATGATCGATGTCTTCGACCAAAATGCCCGCATCGATCGCAAGCTTATGGACCGTGTCGCAGATGGCGTTGACGCCGAACTTGAACACGCGGCGGCCATTCATGGACAGCACGCTCGCGCTATCTGCAGAAGCCTTAAACGGCGAGGTACCGACCAGACCGGGAACGCGCAACGTCTCGACGTCGGGCGCCGTCAAAAGCTCAACGGCAAGGGAGTTGTCTCCCCCAGCTTCAATCACTGCGGCGCCTGCCCCATCGCCAAAAAGCACGCAGGTGGCACGGTCGGTCCAGTCGAGCGCGCGCGTCATCTGCTCGGCAGCAACAACAAGCACGCGCTCGGCACGGCTGCGGGCGATATAGCCCTCGGCGACATCGAGCGCAAATACGAAGCCGGCACAAGCCGCCGAGACATCGAAGGCAGGGCACGTCGCGCCAAGTCGCTCAGCAACGGCACACGCCTCGGCGGGAACAAGGTGGTCACCCGTCGTCGTCGAGCAGACGATCAGATCCAGCTGGCTCGCGTCGATTCCGGACACCTGGAGTGCCCGCTCGCTCGCCGCTACGGCAAGGTCGTCAAGTGACTCGGTGGTGCAGACGTGGCGGCTCTTGATACCTGTGCGAGTAAAAATCCACTCATCCGAGGTATCGAGGAACTCAGACAGCTCGTCATTGGAAACGCTGCGCTCAGGAAGCGCCGAGCCTGTTCCAAGAATCGTGAAACCCATCACTAACCTCCTTTGAGTTGTTGACGTGTTTACATCGACCAAGAGAGGATAACGCATTTCAGTCTTTGTTGACGTGTTAACATTAAATTGTCCAAATGCGACAAAGGCTTCACATTGTGTCTATCTCTCGACACCATTGCGCGATTGCCTTATTTACTTAGGAGGTAGCAGCTGTTATGGATTCTCGTTTAACGATAGTCGACGTAACCGGATCGACCAACGATGACCTGCTCGAGGCAGGAAAACAGGGTGCGCCGCACGGCACGGGACTTGCCGCCCGCGCGCAAACGGCAGGACGTGGCCGACGCGGCCACAAGTGGGATTCAACCGCCGGCAACCTGTTGCTCTCGATTGTCCTACGTCCACATGTTGATCCCGCCAAGTACTCTGGTCTTGCCGCCGTCAGCGGCCTAGCGGTGCTCGAGGCACTCGAGGCGCAAGGTCTTGCTAACGAGATCGGCCTCAAATGGCCCAACGACCTCGTCGCGCGAGGGCGCAAACTCGGCGGCATTCTGGTCGAAGCCGCGCGCGATAACGAAGGCAAACCTTTTGCCGTCTGTGGCATTGGCGTCAATGTGAACTATGTGCCTTCGGAGGTTCCCGATGGCGGCCTGCCGGCAATCGGTCTCTCGGATCTCAACGAGAACGTTCCCTCCGTCGATGTGCTCCTCGATGAGGTCTATCACGCAGTTATAGACGCTGTAGATGCGTGGGCAGAGCGTCTCAACGCCATGGAAGAAGACGCCGGACCGCTCGCGCCCGTCCACAGCGAATATATCGCTCACCTCAATTGGATTGGGGAGCACGTTATCGCCCGCTCCCCCGCTGGGGACGAGCTGGCGCGAGGCATCTTTAAAACCGTCGATGACTTTGGTCGAGCGTGCATCGAGACGGAAGGCGACTTACGATCCTTCCATTTTGAGGAGGCATCGCTGCGTCCCATGGGTAAATAAGGCGCCATAGCCACCCATTCGGCCGCATTACCTGGGCCCCAAGGCCACCATTCAAAACAAAAGAGCCCCGCTGCCGTTATGACAGCGGGGCTCTGTAAGCTATGAGCGATATCGCTTAGAGCTTGATGTCGATGTCGACGCCAGCGGGGAGGTCGAGACGCATGAGCGAATCAACAGTGCCCGAGGTGGGGTCGAGGATGTCGATGAGGCGCTTGTGGGTGCGCATCTCGAACTGCTCACGGGAGTCCTTGTTCACGTGCGGCGAGCGGATAACCGTGTACAGGTTGCGCTCGGTGGGCAGGGGGACAGGACCGGAAACGCGAGCGCCGGTCTTCTGAGCGGTCTCGACGATGAGCTTCGCGGACTGATCGACGACCTCGTGATCATAGCCCTTGAGGCGAATGCGGATCTTCTGGGTAGCCAACTTAAACCTCCAAAGAGTGCGAGAGACATTCTCGCGGATTACGTAACAGGGAGCTCGAACTTAGGCGTTCTTGCTCATGACCTCGTCCACGATGGACTTGGGCGCGGGCTCATAAGAGTCGAACTGCATCGTGTAGGATGCACGGCCCTGGGTCTGGGAGCGAAGGTCGGTAGCGTAACCGAACATCTCGCCCAGCGGCACCTTGGCACGGATGAGCTTGCTGTTCTTGCGATCCTCCATGCCCTCGATCTTGCCGCGGCGACCGGAGAGGTTGCCCATAACGTCGCCCATGTACTGCTCGGGAGTCTCGACCTCGACAGCCATGATCGGCTCGAGCAGCTGCGGGTCGGACTTCTTGAGGGCGTCCTTGATAGCCATGGAACCGGCGATCTTGAAGGCGGCCTCGGAGGAGTCGACCTCGTGGTAAGAACCGTCGAACAGGGTGACCTTAACGTCGAGGACCGGGAAGCCGGCGATAACACCGGTGTTCAGGGCCTCCTGGATGCCCTTGTCGATGGACGGGATGTACTCCTTGGGCACGACGCCGCCGACGATAGCGTTGACGAACTCGTAGCCGAAGCCCTCCTCCATCTTCTCGAGCTTGATGACGGCGTGGCCGTACTGACCGCGACCACCGGACTGACGGACGAACTTGCCCTCAGCCTTCTCGACGTCGTGACCAGCGGTCTCGCGGTAGGCAACCTGGGGCTTACCAACGTTAGCGTCAACCTTGAACTCACGGAGCAGACGGTCGACGATGATCTCGAGGTGCAGCTCGCCCATGCCGGCGATGATGGTCTGGCCGGTCTCGTGGTTGGTGGACACCTGGAAGGTCGGGTCCTCCTCGGCGAGCTTGGTCAGAGCCAAGGACATCTTGTCCTGCTCGGCCTTGGTCTTGGGCTCGATGGCAACGTCGATAACGGGCTTAGCGAACTCGATCTTCTCGAGGACGATCTCCTTGCCCTCGGCGCACAGGGTGTCACCGGTGGTGGAGTTCTTGAAGCCGACGCAAGCGACGATGTCGCCGGCGGCAGCGTCGTCACGGTCGATACGCTCGGCAGCGTTCATCTCGAGGATGCGGCCGAGGCGCTCGCGCTGACCGTTGGAAGCGTTGACAACGTAGGAGCCGGACTCGGCGCGGCCGGAGTAAACGCGGACGTAGGTGAGCTTACCGACGAACGGGTCGGTCATGATCTTGAAGACCAGGCCGGAGAAGGGCTCGTCGAAGGAAGGATGACGCTGGATCTCCTCGCCGGTGTCCGGATCGGTACCGGTGACGGCCTCAACGTCAAGCGGGCTGGGCAGGTAGTCGACGACAGCGTCGAGCAGCTCCTGAACGCCCTTGTTCTTGTAGGCGGAACCCACGAAGACGAGGTTGAGCTCGTTGGCCAGAACGCCCTTGCGCAGAGCAGCCTTGAGCTCCTCGACGGTGAAGTCCTCCTCCATGAGGATCTTCTCCATGAGCTCGTCGTCAAAGCTGGCAGCAGCGTCAAGGAGCTCCTCGCGCTTGGTGGCAGCGATGTCGGCAAACTCAGCCGGGATCTCGTCCATCGGCTCGGGGTAGGTCATACCCTTCTCGTCGGCCTTGAAGTCCCATGCAGTCATGGTGACCAGGTCGATGACGCCCCAGAAGTTGTCCTCGGCGCCCATCGGGACCTGAGCGGCCACGGCGTTAGCATCGAGACGATCCTTCATGGTCTCGATAGCGTTGAAGAAGTCAGCGCCCACGCGGTCATACTTGTTGATGAAGGCGATGCGGGGGACGTTGAAGGTAGAAGCCTGACGCCAAACGGTCTCAGACTGGGGCTGAACGCCGGCAACGGCGTCGAAGACGGCGACAGCGCCATCGAGGACGCGCAGGCAGCGCTCGACCTCGGCGGTGAAGTCAACGTGGCCCGGGGTGTCGATGATCTGGATGCGGTAGTCCTTACCGTCCTTGTTCCAGAAGCAGGTGGTAGCAGCGGAGGTAATGGTTACGCCGCGCTCCTGCTCCTGAACCATCCAGTCCATGGTGGCAGCGCCCTCATGGACCTCACCGATCTTGTGGGTCTTACCGGTGTAGTAAAGAATACGCTCGGTCGTGGTGGTCTTACCGGCATCGATGTGAGCCATGATGCCGATGTTACGGGTATCGGAAAGCTTGTACTTAGGCTTAGCCATGTTAGTTCCTTACCTTAACTTACCAACGATAGTGAGAGAACGCGCGGTTGGCCTCGGCCATCTTGAAGACGTCCTCACGCTTCTTGACGGAAGCGCCCAGGCCGTTGGAAGCGTCGAGGATCTCGTTGGCGAGACGCTCGGCCATGGTCTTCTCCTTGCGAGCGCGGGAGAAGTTGACGATCCAGCGGATGCCCAGAGCGGTGGAACGACGGGAGTTGACCTCCATCGGGACCTGATAGGTAGCGCCACCGACACGCTTGGGCTTAACCTCGAGCGTGGGCTTGACGTTGTCCATAGCCTTCTTGAAGGTAGCGAGAGCGTCGCCACCCTCGGACTTCTCGGCAACGATCTCGAAAGCGGTGTAAACGATGCGCTCAGCGGTGGCCTTCTTGCCGTCAAGAAGGACCTTGTTGATGAGCTGAGTCACCAGGCGGTTGTTGTAAACGGCGTCAGGCTGAACCTCACGACGATTAGCTGCTGCACGACGCGGCATGTGAAATCTCCTTAAGTGTCTACCGTGCGGCCCTTAGGCGGCACACGGCGAAAGTATCAAAACGTTATCTGGCTTATTTAGCCTTGGGGCGCTTAGCACCGTACTTGGAACGGGCCTGCATACGGTTCTGGACCGGAGCAGCGTCGTAGGCGCCACGGATGACGTGATAACGGACACCAGGGAGGTCACGGACACGACCGCCGCGGACGAGCACGATGGAGTGCTCCTGCAGGTTGTGGCCCTCACCCGGGATGTAAGCAGTAACTTCGATGCCGTTGACGAGGCGAACACGGGCAACCTTACGAAGAGCCGAGTTCGGCTTCTTGGGGCTCGTGGTGAAGACGCGGGTGCACACGCCGCGCTTCTGGGAGTTGTGCTGCAGAGCAGCGTTCTTGGACTTCTTGGGCACGGAACGACGGCCCTGGCGAACCAGCTGGTTAATAGTAGGCAAAGCGTACTCCTTCTCGAATGATTCCAGCTTTCTGTAAAGTGCAACGGCTTGAATCGAGGGGTCAGCATCCCCCTACGAAACACGCAGTTCGATAGGATACGTGGCGTTAGCTGTGCCGTCAACAGACCACGCCGCCGGGCGTATCCCAAAATAGCCATATTTCCGCAAAGCCTACACAAAAGGAATCCCCTCCTGTGCGCGGGGGCGGATTCCCGGCCCGGGCGGCCCGCTGTTTAAGTTTGCTGCTCTACAGTCCTGCGCAAGACGGAAAGCACATTAAGTGCTTTCCTTTGCGTGCGGAACTCGCGACAAACTTAAACAGCGGGCCGCCCGGACCGGGAATCCGACGTGCTTGTCGGGGCAACGTTCCCTTCCAAATAGGGACAGGTTTATTTTGGTCGGTTTTATCTGGGGAAACGTCGCGCTCCAGCGGTGATCTGCTCTCATCTGTCGCATGGAAATCGGCGGCGTTTCCATTTAACGCAAAAGAGGCCGCTTCCCCTAGTAGGAAGCGACCCCAAATCTTACGAATAGACGATGGTAAAGGGCTCTTTCGTTTCGGTCTCCCCTGTTGATGTATACCTCACAATTTCAAGGGTTACCGAGACAACTTGATCGACATCAATCAACTTCGTTGGCACCCAGATGTTCTCTCCGCTATTGCGCCCATAAGAAAAATATAAGTTGAACACCCCTGCGTCGTCATCTTCGATAATCTGCTCCGATCCATCCTTGTAGCTGACGGTCAGCTTATTATCAACTGCTTCATAGCCCAAATCATCGATGTGCGTCTGGATGGAAAACGGGCTAATCTCAAGAGGCGAGTCACCGGAGCGGAGTTCCTTTGTATCGACGTACGCTCCAATATTGAACTCGGGTGTCGACGCCTCAAACCGCCTCGCACTCTCACCTTCACCCTCGGTCCAATGGATATTCCAGGTGACAGCATGTTGCAAATCTCGCTCGCGATCCATAGCGGCAAAGTACATCGTGCCATTAATGACAGTATCGCTTGATGTGTCCTTATCAATTGTGCTGCGTGTGTCAGGCCATTCCTCGCCGAACTTCATATCGGGCGTGCCGATGCCCTGCTCTTCTTCACCATAGAGAACAAGTTCGCCAATCTCTGCTGCTGGCTTGTAGTAGTTAACTCCATTTGGATTGGACAACGTAAACGTCACGGCTCCGCAGCCGTTTTGGTCGATTGCCATCTCATGGATATCAAGCGTATAGCCGTTGCCCTCGACGGACAGATTAACCTCCTGGACTGCGCCTTCCAGGCTTTGGGGCGCGATGCCATCGCCAAACTCTCTGGTGTAGGTATATTTAGTTCCCGATGAGCCGCCGTTGGTCCAGGTAATGGAATCCCCGTTGCCGTGGTTTCCCCAGGCAGAGGCAAAATAGCTGGAATTGACGAAGGCGTAGGCGACCCCTCCGGTCGCCAGCACTCCGGCAAGGCATCCGATCACGGCAACATACAGAGGCTTCGCGTGACCCTTTCGGCGAAGCAGCTCACCAGCAGCGGCATAAAGAACACGGTCAGCAAGATCGCTATCGGCTTGGACGGACTCGAAGGCCTGCTTGATTTGATTGGATTTCACGGTCGCCCTCCTCTAGGATGAACTTGAGCTTCGATCTGCCGCGAGCCAAACGCGTTCGAACAGTCGCGGCTGGCACATGCAATAACTCGGCAATCTCTGAGGTCGAAAAGCCCAGATAGTAATAGAGCATGATGGGAACACGGAATCGTTCCGGAAGTCGCATAACGTCTGACAGGACCGCCTTGGTCTCCTCCTGCGCCGTCGAAAGCGAATCGGCCAGGTTCTCAATATCCTCCACACGCCTCCATGGCTTTCGAAAGAGAGATTTGCATTCATTGATCGTGACCCGGATAAGCCATCGACGAAGATGTTCCCAGCTTTCAAATTGGGCATCGCTTTTGAGTAACTTCAGAAAGACGTCTTGAGCGACATCGTCGGCATCGGCACGATCGCGCAGATACGTCAATGCGATTCGAAACACGACATCACGGTGATCCTCGACCGCCTGTCTAAATGCTTGTTCTTCCATAATCACCTCCCGGTGATGCTGATGTTTCTTGCTGAGGCCCTCACCATAGATACGCTTTGACCGAACGAAATGTTTCAAATTCAAGCAGGAATAACCTACCAAAATAAACCTGTCCCTTTTTGGTAGGTTTTCTTCAACAAAAAAGACCCGCTCCCCTGTTGGGAAGCGGGTCTTTGGAAGGACGGTTAACGTACTAGGAAATTACTCCTCGTCGTTGTCCTTGGCCTCTTCGGCGTCGTCGGTGTCCACGAGCTGGTTGAGCAGCTCGTCGAGGGAAGCCATGTCCTCGTTGATCGCGCCGTTGGCGGGAGCCTTCTTGTCGTCGATCGGGGCGCCCAGGAGCTCCTCGTCGGCGTCGGCGTGATGCGTCGGAGCGGAGGTACCCAGCAGGATATCGTCCGGACCGTCGGGGCTAAAGACCATCTGCAACAGCTGCGAGAGGTCTTCCTCGTCGGCAACGTCGTCGTTGTTCTCGAGGATGTAGAGCAGGTCGTGGGCCTCCAGGCCGTCACGGAGCTCCTCGATCGCCTTGGCACCGATGCCATCGATGCGCAGCAGATCCTCCTCGGACTTGCCGACCAGGTCGCCGACCGTCTCGATGCCGACCTCGCTGAACTTGTTGGTCCAGCGCTGCGACACGCCCAGGTCGTCGAACAGGTACAGGCGAGCCTTCTCGGCGGAGATGGTGTGGCCGTTGCGGGTGAACGAACCGTCAGCACCACCGAACTCGTCGTAGCCGGCCCAGTCGAGCTGCTGCGGGAGCTGCTCGTCCAGGTCCTTGAGCTCCACAGGAGCCCACTCAGGCAGCGACTTGGCATTGGGCGAAGCCGGACCGTCGATGTCGACATAGCCGTCGGCCGTGCGATACGTCAGCTTGGCGTTGGCGTACGGCTTGAGGCCGGTACCAGCCGGGATCTTCTTACCGACGATGACGTTGGACTTAAGGTCGAGCAGGTGATCGACCTTGCCCTCGATGGCAGCCTCGGTAAGGACGCCAGCGGTACGGATGAACGAAGCGCTCGACAGCCAGGAGTCGATGTTGGACGCGACCTTGAGCGTACCCAGGATGACGGGCTCGGCCACGGGAGCCTGACCGCCCAGACGGGCAACGCGCTCGACCTCGTCGGCGAACTCGTAGCGGTCGACGTACTGACCAAGCAGGTACTTGGAGTCGCCGGGGTTGGTGATCTGAACGCGACGCAGCATCTGACGTGCGAGCACCTCGATGTGCTTGTCGTTCAGGTCGACGCCCTGGCTGGTGTAGACGTCCTTGACGCTCTCGACGAAGGTGTGCATCGTCGACTCGATGTCGGTCAGCTTGCGCAGGTTGCGGAAGTTGACGAAGCCCTTGGTGATCTGGTCGCCGGCGCGAACCTCGCAGCCGTCCTCGATCTCGGGCATGAAGCGCACCGAAGCGGGAACGCGACGCTCGTCGAGGACACGGGTGTGATCCTCGGAGTCGGTGAGCGTCAGCACGTACTCGGACTTCTCGGGCTTAATCGAGAGGTGGCCGGAGTACGGGGCCAGCTCGGCCTCGCGACCCAGAATCTTCTCGTTGACGTTGCCGACGATATCGAACATACGGCTGACCGTAGGCAGACCCTGCGTAATATCGTCGACGCCAGCGACGCCGCCGGAGTGAATGGTACGCATCGTAAGCTGCGTACCGGGCTCGCCGATGGACTGGGCGGCAATAATGCCGACCGCGGTACCGATGGCGACCGGACGACGGGTGGAAAGATCCCAGCCGTAGCACTTCTGGCACACGCCGTACTTGGAGCGGCAGGTGAGCAGCGCGCGAAGCTTGACCTTCTTAAGGCCCGCATCGACCATCTTCTGGATGTCGGCGACCTTCTCGATGTAGCCGTCCTGCTCAAAGAGCACGGTGCCATCGGGAGCCACGACGTCCTCAATGAAGCAACGGCCGACGAGGTCGGTGTTGAGGTCGGTGGTGCCGGGGATGATGAGGTTGTAGGTGACGCCCTCGTGCGTACCGCAGTCCTCCTCGCGGACGATGACGTCCTGGGCCACGTCGACCAGACGACGGGTCAGGTAACCAGAGTCCGAGGTGTGGGATGCGGTATCGACCAGGCCCTTACGGGCGCCGTAGGTCGAAATGAAGTACTCGAGCGGCAGCAGGCCCTCGCGGAAGTTCGCCTTAATGGGAAGGTCGATCGTCTCGCCGGACATGTCTGCCATCAGGCCACGCATACCGCCGAGCTGACGCAGCTGGGTCTTAGAACCACGGGCGCCGGAGTCGGCCATCATGTACAGCGGGTTCTCCTCGTCGAACATGTCGAGCATGAGCGCTGCAACCTTATCGGTACAAGCGGTCCACTCGTTAACGACTTCGATGTGGCGCTCCGTCTCGTTGATGAAGCCCTCCTCGAAGTACTCGTTGATCTGGTCGACGTTGGCCTGGGCGCGGTCGAGCAGCTCCTGCTTCTCGGCAGGGATGAGAGCGTCCCACACCGAGATGGTGAGGCCGGCGCGGGTAGCGTAGTGGAAGCCGGAGTACTTGATGGCGTCGAGGATCGGGCCGACCTTGGCCTCGGGATAGCGATCGCAGCAGTCCGCAACCAGCTTGGCCACGTCGCCCTTGACCATCTTGTAGTTCATGAACTCGTAGTCTTCGGGCAGGCACTGGCGGTTGAAGATGATGCGGCCGATAGAGGTCTCGAAGCGCGCGGTCTTGTTGCCGGTGACGTCGTAGTCGACAAACTCGTTCTTGCCGTTCTTGACGCGGAAGATACGGGTGCCGTCCTCGTTGATGACGTTGGCATCGGCAGCGGACACGCGGACCTGGATCTTGGCCTGCATGTCGACCTCGGAGCGGCAGTCATAGGCGTGCAGCGCGTCGTCGAAGCTCGAGAACACGTGGTTCTCGCCCGGCAGACCCTCGCGAACCTGGGTGAGGTAGTACACACCGATGATCATGTCCTGCGAAGGGATGTTGACCGGCTTGCCGGATGCCGGCGAGCGCAGGTTGTTCGCAGAGAGCATGAGCACGCGGGCCTCGGCCTGAGCCTGGCTGGACAGCGGCACGTGGACAGACATCTGGTCGCCGTCGAAGTCGGCGTTGAAGGGCGAGCAGACCAGCGGGTGCAGGTGGATAGCCTTGCCCTCGACCAGCACCGGCTCAAAGGCCTGGATGGACAGACGGTGCAGGGTCGGTGCACGGTTGAGCAGCACGACGCGGCCGTCGATGACCTCTTCGAGGATATCCCACACAAAGGTGGCACCGCGGTCGATAGCGCGCTTGGCGCCCTTGATGTTCTCGACCTTGCCAAGCTCGACCAGGCGCTTCATGACGAAGGGCTTGAAGAGCTCCAGCGCCATGGTCTTGGGCAGACCGCACTGGTGCAGCAGCAGCTTGGGGTCGGTAACGATTACCGAACGGCCGGAGTAGTCGACACGCTTGCCCAGCAGGTTCTGACGGAAACGACCCTGCTTGCCCTTGAGGGCCTCGGCGAGCGACTTGAGCGGGCGACCGCCACGGCCAGAGACCGGGCGACCACGACGGCCGTTGTCGAACAGGGCGTCCACGGACTCCTGGAGCATGCGCTTCTCGTTATTCACGATGATCGCAGGGGCGTCCAGGTCGAGCAGGCGCTTGAGTCGGTTGTTACGGTTGATCACGCGACGGTACAGGTCGTTGAGGTCGGACGCGGCGAAACGGCCACCGTCAAGCTGGACCATCGGGCGCAAATCGGGCGGAATGACCGGAATGACGTCCAGGATCATGTTCGCGGGGCTGTTGCCGCCCTTCAGGAAGGCGTCAACGACCTCGAGGCGCTTAACGGCCTTCTCGCGCTTCTGCTTCTGGGAGTCCTCGTCGGCGATGATGGCCTTGAGCTTCTCGGCCTCGGAGGGGAGGTCGATGGCAGCGAGCAGGTCGCGGACGGCCTCGGCACCCATGCCGCCCTTGAAGTACATCGAGTAGTAGCGGGTCATCTCGCGGAACAGCGGCTCATCGGAAATGAGGTCGCGCTCGCTGAGCTTCATGAAGGCGTTGAAGGCGTCCGTGCGGAGCTGCTTCTCGTCCTTGCACTCTTCCTCGATGTCGACGATGCCAGAGGCGATCTCCTCGGGGGTCAGCGGCTCCTCGTCGGAGAACTCGTCAAAGTTCTCGGGGTTGCCCTGCTCCTTGAGGGACTCGATCTGGCGGGCGCACTCGGCATCGATCTCTTCCAGATCGGCGGCGAGCTCCTCGCGCAGGTCGTCGGCGTCGGCCTCGCGAGCCTCGTAGTCAACCTCGGTGATGATGTAGCTGGCGAAGTACAGAACCTTCTCGAGGTCCTTGGACTTGATGTCGAGCATACGGCTCATCGGGAAGCTCGTGGGGCTCTTGAAGTACCAGATGTGGGACACGGGAGCGGCGAGCTCGATGTGGCCCATGCGGTCGCGACGCACCTTGGCCGAGGTGACCTCGACGCCGCAGCGCTCGCAGACGATGCCCTTAAAGCGGATGCCCTTGTACTTGCCGCAGGAGCACTCCCAGTCCTTGGCGGGACCGAAGATCTTCTCGCAGAACAGGCCGTCCTTCTCGGGCTTGAGGGTACGGTAATTGATGGTCTCCGGCTTCTTGACCTCACCGTGCGACCAGGAACGGATCTGGTCGGCGGAGGCAAGGGAGATCTTTACCGAGTCAAAATCAGTAGCTTCGAAATCTGCCACAGTCAACTACTCCTTATCAGTGGTCGTGGCGGCGACAGCCTCGGGTGCCTCGGCGGTCTCGGCATCCTCGGCCTCGACGTCGGCGTCAACGCCGGCGAGCGCAGCCAGGTCGTCGAGAGCAGAGGTCTCCTCGGCGGTCACAGGGGCGGAGGCGTCCTCGTCGGCATCGTGCATGGGCTCGATGTCCAGTGCGAGGGAGCGAATCTCCTTGACGAGAACCTTGAAGGACTCGGGGATACCCGGGACAGGAACGTTCTCGCCCTTGACGATGGACTCGTAGGTCTTGACACGGCCCACGGTATCGTCGGACTTGACGGTCAGGATCTCCTGCAGGACGTTGGAAGCACCGTAAGCGTACAGTGCCCAAACTTCCATCTCGCCGAAGCGCTGGCCGCCGAACTGAGCCTTGCCGCCCAGAGGCTGCTGGGTAACCAGGCTGTAAGGGCCGGTCGAACGGGCGTGGATCTTGTCGTCGACCATGTGGCCGAGCTTGAGGATGTAGGACG
Organism: Collinsella sp.; assembly: GCA_048485235.1. GTDB lineage: Bacteria > Actinomycetota > Coriobacteriia > Coriobacteriales > Coriobacteriaceae > Collinsella. The sequence goes on along the minus strand of DBFWCI010000007.1, from coordinate 66,819 downwards.
TACCCACGGTAATGGGCTCGCGGAACTCCTCGCCGGTGCGGCCGTCGAACAGGCGGGTCTTGCCGCGCTCGTCAAGCTGGGTGACGAACTCGGGGCGCATGTGATCGCCAAAGGCAGCGGTAGCCTTGTTGAGCATGTTCTTGTTGGCACGACGGATGACCTCGGCGATCTCGTCCTCCTTGGCGCCGTCGAAGACGGGCGTGGCGGTGAAGAACGGACCGGGGACGTACTTGTCGGAGTCGGCCTGCTCGGTATCCCAACCGCACGCAGCAGCCCAGCCAAGGTGGCACTCGAGCAGCTGGCCGACGTTCATACGCGAAGGAACGCCCAGCGGGTTGAGGATAACGTCGATCGGGGTACCGTCAGCCATGTAGGGCATGTCCTCGACCGGCAGAACGTTGCAGATAACACCCTTGTTGCCGTGGCGGCCGGCGATCTTATCGCCCTGCTGGATCTTACGACGCTGGGCGACGTAGACGCGCACCTGCTCGTTGACGCCGGGGGCCAGGTCGTCGCCGTTCTCGCGGCTAAAGCGGACGACGTCGATGACGCGGCCGTAAGCGCCGTGAGGCATCTTAAGGGAGGTGTCGCGGACGTCGTGGGCCTTGGCACCGAAGATGGCGCGCAGCAGGCGCTCCTCGGCGGTCAGAGCGCTCTCGCCCTTAGGCGTGACCTTGCCGACCAAGATGTCGCCAGGGCCGACCTCGGCGCCGATGCGGATGATGCCGTCCTCGTCGAGGTTGGCAAGCATGTCCTCGGAGAGGTTCGGGATCTCGCGGGTGATCTCCTCGGGGCCGAGCTTGGTGTCGCGGGCGTCGATCTCGTGACGGGTGATGTTGATGGTCGTCAGCAGGTCCTCGGCCACCAGGCGCTCGGACACGACGATACCGTCCTCGTAGTTAAAGCCTTCCCACGGCATGTAGGCCACGGTGAGGTTCTGACCCAGTGCGAGCTCGCCGTGATCGGTCGAAGGACCGTCGGCCAGAGGCTCGCCCTGCTCAACGGTGTCACCAACGCGAACGAGCGGACGGTGGTTGATGCAGGTGGACTGGTTGGAGCGCTGGTACTTGGCCAGGTGGTACTCGTCCATGCCGCCGGCATGCTTGACGATGATCTTGGCGGCGTCGGCAAAGATGACCTCGCCGGCGTTCTTGGCCAGGGTGACCTCGCCGGAGTCCAGAGCGGCGCGACGCTCCATGCCGGTACCGACATAGGGAGCGGCGGGGTGAACCAGCGGCACGGCCTGACGCTGCATGTTGGCGCCCATCAGCGTACGCTTGGCGTCATCGTGCTCAAGGAACGGGATCAGCGTGGCTGCGACGGAGAGCATCTGACGCGGCGAGACGTCCATGTAGTCGACGTCCTCGACGGGCACGTCGGCGGGAGCGCCGAAGGAGCCGTCGAAGTCGCGGGTACGGGCGATCACGGTGTGCGGACGGACGATCTTACCCTCGGCATCGGTCGTGATGAACTCGTTGGTCTTGGGATCGAGCGGCGTGTTGGCCGGCGCGATGACGTGCTTCTCTTCCTCGTCAGCGGTCATCCAGTCGATCTGATCGGTGGCAACGCCGTTCTCGACGCGACGGAACGGGGCCTCGATGAAGCCATACTCGTTGACGCGGGCGTAGAGGGCGAGCGAGCCGATCAGGCCGATGTTGGGGCCTTCGGGGGTCTCGATCGGGCACATGCGGCTGTAGTGCGAATTGTGAACGTCGCGGACGGCCGTCGGCACGTTGGTGCGGCGGCTGGAGCCGGACTTGTGGCCGGCAAGACCACCAGGGCCGAGTGCGGACAGACGGCGCTTGTGGGTCAGACCGGTCAGGGGGTTCGCCTGGTCCATGAACTGCGAGAGCTGCGAGGAACCGAAGAACTCCTTGATGGAAGCCACGATCGGACGGATGTTGATGAGCGACTGCGGGGTGATCTCGTCGATGTCCTGGGAGCTCATGCGCTCACGGACGACGCGCTCCATACGGCTCATGCCGATACGGAACTGGTTGGCGACGAGCTCGCCGACGGTGCGGATACGGCGGTTGCCGAAGTGGTCGATGTCGTCGACCTTGAAGCCCTGCTCGCCGGCAGCGAGGGACAGCAGGTAGCGCAGCGTCGCGACGATATCCTCGTCGGTGAGCACCGTGACCTCTTCCTCGGTGGTGAGGTTGAGCTTCTTGTTGACCTTGTAACGACCGACGCGGGCCAGGTCGTAGCGCTGCGGGTTAAAGAGCAGACCCTCGAGCAGGCTGCGGGAAGCGTCCACGGTGGGAGGCTCGCCCGGGCGCAGACGACGGTAGATCTCGATGAGGGCGTCCTCGCGAGTGAGGGCGGTGTCGCGCTCCAGGGTGCGCTTGATCACATCGGAGTTACCGAGCAGCTCGATGATGTCATCGTTGGTTACGGCAATGCCAAGGGCGCGCAGGAACATCGTGGCGCTCTGCTTGCGCTTACGGTCGATGGAGACCATGAGCTGGTCGCGCTTGTCGACCTCAAACTCAAGCCAGGCACCGCGGGACGGGATGATCTGGGCCTTGTAGATCTGCTTGCCCGAATCCATCTCGGAGCTGTAGTACACACCCGGGGAACGGACGAGCTGCGAGACGACGATACGCTCGGTACCGTTGATGATGAAGGTGCCCTGATCGGTCATCATGGGGAAGTCGCCCATAAAGACAAGCTGCTCCTTGATCTCGCCGGTCTCCTTGTTGGTGAGACGAACGTCGGTCAGAAGCGGGGCCTGATAGGTCATGTCCTTCTCGCGGCACTCCTCGACGGTGTGCGCGGGGTCGCCGAACTGATGCTCGCCGAAGGTAACCTCGAGAACATGGTTCTGGCTCTGGATGGGGCTGGATTCCTTGAACGCCTCACGAAGGCCCTCGTCCTTAAAACGCTCAAAGGATTCCCTTTGAACAGAGATAAGGTTGGGGAGCTCCATGGCCTCCGGGATTTTCCCGAAGCTGACGCGCTTGCGCTCAGTGGCAGTGTATGCGTAGGTCACCAGGTTTTTCCTCCTTCACGGAAATGCTCGGTGGGTTGGCGAGGCATAGCTTCGCCAGTTATCGCAACCTAATAGTTTATCAGGTACCGACCGTTGGGCAAGAAAAGCCTTGACGCGATTGAGTTTTTGGAGTAGCAAAGTTTTTCAACAGAAAACACGCAGGTAGATGTATGTGTATCGAACATCTGTTCATATATTTTCTGTGAACAGAGAGCCGGCAATCGCAGCTCTTATAAAAAAACGGGCGCGAACCGAGGTCCGCGCCCGTAAATGTCGATGTCCGAAGGTTTACTTGCGCATCAATCCGCCGCGCTCGTCGATGGCGTCCCAGAAGGCGTCGGCAAAGCGAGGATCGCTTGCGGCCATGAGGGCGTTGGTGGCCATCCAGCCAGACGGGGTACCGGTATCGTAGCCCGACAGCGGGTCGATGACGACAGCGTACATAGCCTCGCGGTCGAGCGAACGTGCCATGGCGTCGGTCAGCTGAATCTCGCCGCCCTTGCCGGCCTGCTGATCGGCGAGCAGGTCCATGACCAGGGGGCTCAGCAGGTAACGACCGACGATGTACAGGTTGGACGGAGCCGCCTCGGGAGCAGGCTTCTCGACCAGACCGCCGATGCGCCAAACGGCACCGGGCTCGTCGTCGGCAGCATTCTCGAAGCCCTCGAGCGAGCCAACGCGATCGCCGGCGATAACGCCGTAGCGGCTGACTTCCTCGGGCGAGCAAGCAGCGACGGCGATAACCGAAGCGCCACCGTGCTCCTTGGAAACGGCGAGCATCTTGTCGCAGATGTCACGGTTAGGCACAACGTAGTCGCCAAGAAGAACCAGGAAGTTCTCCCCTGCCACGGCGTCGGCAGCAGAGCGGATAGCATGGCCGAGGCCCTTGGGCTCGTACTGATAGCGGAAATCGACCGGCATACCGCCAGCGTGGGCGACAGCATCGGCATAGGCGTTCTTGCCGCGCTCGCGCAGCAGGTTCTCGAGCGAACGATCGGGCTGGAAGTAGCTCAGCAGCTCGGGCTTACCGGGAGAGGTAACGATGATGGCGTCGTCGACCTCCTCGGGGTCGAGCGCCTCCTCAACGACATACTGGATGACCGGCTTGTCGAGTACCGGCAGCATCTCTTTGGGCGTGCACTTAGTGCCAGGCAGAAAACGCGTGCCAAGACCGGCGGCGGGGATGATTGCCTTCATATTATTCAAGGATCCTTTCGCAGGCGCAGAATGCGCCCTGTGCGTGCGGCACGGCGGCCGCAGACCAAATTGCGATACCGAAGTATCTTACCGCCGGAGACATACGTCGCCGTAAGGCAAACGCAATTCTTCAGCAGGTCAACGCAAATTATTGCTCGAATGGTGCAATTTTACGCCCCAGCGGTAACGGGATTGGCGCGGCGAAGACAGCGGTGTGCTGCGTGCCGAGCAATGGGAATGAAGGGCCAAAACAAAAAAAGACGGGGCTCGCAATGCGAACCCCGTCTGCAAAGAAATCTGGCGAGAAAGCCTGATTACTTGAGGGTGACAGCAGCGCCAGCAGCCTCGAGCTTCTCCTTGGCAGCCTCGGCGTCCTCCTTCTTGGCACCCTCGAGAACAGCCTTGGGAGCGCCCTCGACGACCTCCTTGGCCTCCTTCAGGCCAAGGTTGGTGAGCTCACGGACGGCCTTGATGACCTGGATCTTGTTGTCGCCGAAGCCCTCGAGCACGACGTCAAACTCGGTCTTCTCCTCGGCCTCAGCAGCGCCAGCAGCGGGAGCGGCGACAACAGCGGCAGGAGCAGCGGCGGAAACGCCGAAGGTGTCCTCGATAGCCTTGACGAGCTCGGAAGCCTCGAGAAGGGTCATTTCCTTAAGAGCATCGATGATCTCATCGGTGGTAAGCTTAGCCATTTCTAAGTCCTTTCGGTTTCCGTGCGAATGCACGGAGATCAGTTAAAACACGGCGCGAATGCGCCAGGGGTGCGGCGTTGCCGCCGCGGGTGAAAACAGCAACTAGGCTGCCTTCTGCTCGGAGACCTGCTGGATCGAACGAGCGAGACCAGAGGAAACGCCGTTGACGCAGACAGCGATGTCGCGAGCGAAACCGGAGATGAGACCGGCGATCTGGCCGAGAAGCTGATCCTTGGTGGGCAGCTCGGCGATAGCCTTAACATCATCAGCGGAAACGGCCTTGCCGTCGGAGATACCGCCCTTGATCTCAAGGACGCCCTTGGACTTAGCGGAGAAGTCCTTAAGGGTCTTAGCGGCCTCGACCGGCTCGGTCTCGTAGAACACATAAGCGACGGGGCCGGCGAGGATCTCGTCGAGCTCGGGCTGCTCCTGGTTCTTGAGAGCGATCTTGACCAGGTTGTTCTTGTAGACCTTCATCTCGGCGCCGCACTCGCGAAGCTGATGACGCAGCTCCTGAGCCTGCTTAACCGTCAGACCATTGTAGTTGACGACGAACAGACCGGCGTTCTCGGCGATACGGGACTCGATCTCTGCAACCTTGTCGATTTTGTACTGCTGGGGCATGAATTACACCTCCTCGAATTCTTTCCGGGCACGGTCCGCCACAAGGACGTGACGGGGGCATGTCCAAAAAGAAAGCCCCCGCGCTGCATGAGCGACGGGGGCGAGAAGACATATCTACTCGACCACCTCGGCTGGCGGGATATCCCATTAAGCTCGCGGGCAAAGCCCGTTAGCGCCGGCTGTCTCTGGCAGCGGATTCGTGCGTGAACCGAAAGTATTATGGCGGGGACCCCGGCGTCGGTCAACGGAAAACCGGGCTGCACACAATTCCACCATCCGGCACGCTCCGCCGAAGGCCAGGCGCAAGGTTTTCGCTCGGTCAAGTCCTGGGCTCGTACGAAGGCCACATTAAGTGGCCTTCGGCTCGTGCGGAATCTACGAAAACCTTGCGCCTGGCCTTCGGCGGCGCGGCCTGCGTCAACTATGGGGCAGCCCGGTTTTCCGTTGGCCGGCGCGCCCCACTCATAATGCTTGGGTCGGTGGGCTGATGTGTTGCATCCCTGAGGGCTACAGGGTTGAAATGAAGGTGGACAGGCGGGTTAAGCCTTCGTCCAGGTTTTCGTCGCTTACGCAGTAGCTTAGGCGGATGTGGCCTTCGGTGCCGAAACAGTCACCCGGGACTAGGGCTACGTTGGCTTCTTTGATGGCTTTGATGCAGAAGGCTTCGCTTGTTAGGCCGAATTGTTTGATGCTGGGGAAGGCGTAGAAGGCGCCTGCGGGCTCTACTGCGTCGAGGCCCATAGCGTTTAAGGCTGCGAGCACGCGTTTGCGGCGGGCTCGGTAGACTTTGAGCATGGGGGTTGGGTCGACGGTCAGGGCTCGGGCCGCGGCGTCCATCTCAAAGGAGACGGCGCTCGATACTAGGTATTGGTGGGCCTTTGCGATCTCGGCGATGACGGGGGTTGCCGCTGCGAGCCAACCTAAACGCCAGCCGGTCATGGCCCAGGGCTTGGAGAAGCTCTCGATGACCACCGTCTGCTCGCGTAGCTCCGGGTGACGCTGGGCAAAGCGCTCGTAGCCATCCACATAGACCAGACGGTTGTATACGTCGTCGCAGACCACGTAGATGCCCGCCCGCTTTGCCACGCGCGCCACGGCGTCGAGCGACGCCGCGTTGAGGATGCAGCCCGTGGGGTTGTTGGGCGAGCAGATGACGATAGCCTTGGTCGCCGGCGTTACGCAGGCACGAAGTGCGTCCTCGTCAATCTGGAATTGCGTAGGCTCCGTATCCAAATAGACCGCTTTGGCGTGGTTGGCCACGACGATGCTCTCGTACAGGCCAAAGGCCGGCGTTGGGATAATGACCTCGTCGCCGGGGTTGAGCATAGCCATGAATGTTGCCGACAGGGCCTCGGTCGCGCCGTCGGTCAGGATGACCTCGTCGGCCGAAAACGTAAGGCCCGCGTCCCCCATGTAGGCAGACAACGCCTCACGCAGGGCGGGACGGCCGTTGTTGGGCGGATAGTGCGTGTCGCCACGGCCCAGCGAGGCGGTCACCTCGGCGCTAATCACATCGAGCGTGGGAAAATCGGGCTCGCCAAGCGCAAGCGCGATGCACCCTGGGTGCTGGGCAGCGAGCGCGTTAATCCGACGGATGCCGGAGGGCTTGAGCGTGGCAAGCGAGGTATTCATGGGCAGGCGCATGGCGTTCCTTTCGTAAGGGTTGCACTAGGATAGCGCGGCGAGGCGCTGCCGGACGGTGTAACCTAAACGGAAACCAACCGGAAAGGAGCGGCATGGAGACGACCGCGCGCGGGGATGTACCAAAAACGCTGCAAACCATTGCATATATCAGTATTCCCGATAACGCCGATCTTGAGTTTTTGCTTTGGGACCTGCAGGATGCCATCGCCGCCTATACCCAGCTTTCCGGCACCGCGCTCCCCCGCCCGGTCGATTTGGAGGCGGATGATGCCGGTGCAGTCGATGGCATGGTGCTGGCCATTGAAGATATGGCTGACGATGAGACGTTGACAGCTATCGAGCAGGCGCTTGAACGCTTTGGCGGTACGGGAACGCGCGTCTATGCCGCGATTCAAGCCGCACAAGAGGGCGCTAAGCAGGCGCGCGGGACCGCCGTTCGTCTGCACAAGGCATGTGAGCGCCATGACCAATTGTGGTGTGGCGGCGTTGTCGTCTGTGCCGGCAGCGGTATTGCGGCGCTTCGCCACTCCCCGCGTATGGGCCTCTTGCGCCGGCCATTTTCCGAAGCGATGGATAAGCTTGTGGGCGCTGTGCGCATGGGATGCTCCATTGAGCATGCGCAGCGACTTGGCGGCGGCAATGCCGGCAGCGTCGATGCCGACGGCATGGTGCGCGCCAGGCCCGCGCTGCCCGCACCGATATGGCATGCCATCATGAAATACCTCGGCAGCCGCGCCCAATCAGATATCTAAATTACAGAGCGCCCCATTCAACGGCCTCGCGCCAGCGCTCGACAAGGCGTTCCAGGCGCCATGCCGCATTGGCGGGACTTGTCGACGGCAGAACGATGGCCGGTAGCCCGGTGCGTTCTTGTAGATAGCGCTTATAAAGGCGCCCCGCCGTACCTCCGTTGCATATCACCTGCTCAATGGGAGCTGCGCCGGTAATGCGCTCGATATGTGCCGGCACAACGTTGCGAATGCTGGCGTCACTCGAGCCCTTAATGTCGCAGCTCTCAATCACATCCCACAGGGCTACGCCGCCGTTCAGCAGCATGGCCCGCTTGGCGGCAATCGAGACGTCGAGCGTCGCGGGCTCACCGCTTGCCAAAGGGTCGCCCTCGTTGGGCGGCACGGGCACACCGAGGCACGCGGCCATCACGCGCCAAAAGCGATTCTGAGGATTGCCGTAATAAAAGGCATTGGCGCGCGAAAGCACCGAGGGAAACGACCCCAGCACCAAAACGCGCGAGCGCTCGTCAAACACGGGCTCAAACCCATGCTCAATATGTTGATAGCCCTCGTCCGGCGCTGTCATGATCTAGGCCCTCAACAGATAGCGCACCTCGTAGGGCGCAAGCTCAAGGGAGCCAGCCAGCTCAACCGTGGGCGCATCGTCGGCAAGCAGGTCGACGAAGGAGCCGTTGAGTTCGCCGGCGCCAAAGGTGTAAGGCTCGGCGACGGCGTTCACCGCCACGAGCACCGTCGCGTCGTCGCAGGCGCGCTCGAACAGCAGCTGCTTGTTCTGGATCACCACGTTGCGATAGGCACCGTAGTTGAGAGCACGGGCCGCCACGCCGTCGGCCGAGCGCAGGTGCGTGAGCTGCTTGATGAAGGCCGTCAGCTCGTTGGGCGCAGGCTCATCGAGCGCAGGTCGCAGCGCCCAGTCGCCATCGGGGCCGCCCTTTTCGCCAGCAATTCCCCACTCGCTACCGTAATAGACGCACGGAATGCCTGGCATGCCAAACAGCATGCCATAGGCGGGGCGTAGGCAAGACTTGTCGGTAAGGATGCTCGCCAGGCGCGGCACATCGTGGTTGTCGACAAACGACAGCAGGTGTTTGCCGCGGTAGATGCACCACGGATCGCCGCCAAACTGGCGATGCAACGAATGGGCAATCTCGAACATGTTGACCGAATTAAAGCTGGAGTACAGGCCCTTGTAACACTCGTAGTTGGTGCAGGAGTCGAGCATCTCGTCGTTGACGATCTGGTTGTAGTCGCCGTGGAGCGTCTCGCCGATCAGCACGAAGTCGGGCTTGAGCTCACGGGTAAAGGCGTGCAGGCGACGCATGAAGTCGCGGTCGAGCATATAGGCGACGTCCAGGCGCAGACCGTCGACGCCAAAGACTTCGGCCCAGCGGCGCACGGACTCAAGCAGGTAATCGACCACGGCGGGGTTTTGCAGGTTGAGCTTCACAAGCTCAAAATGGCCTTCCCAGCCCTCGTACCAAAAGCCGTCGCCGTAGCACGAGTCACCGTCAAAGCTGATGTGAAACCAGTCCTTGTAGGGCGAGTCCCACTTGCGCTCCCGCACATCACGGAAGGCCCAAAAACCGCGACCGACGTGGTTGAAGACGGCATCGAGCACCACGCGGATGCCATGGTCGTGCAGCGTCTCGCACACGGCGGCAAAGTCGGCATCCCCACCCAGGCGACGGTCGATGTGGCGCAGGCTGCGCGTATCGTAACCGTGGCTATCAGATTCGAGCGGCGGGTTGATGAGCACGGCGCCAACGCCGAGTTCCTGCAGGTAGTCGGCCCATTGGACGATCTTCATGATGGGAGCGTCGGGATTGGGCGCGGCGTTGGCAACCTGGGCGAGCTCGTCCTCGGCAACGGGCGCGGCGTTTTCGCGCGGAGCTCCGCAAAAGCCTAGAGGATAGATCTGATAGAACGTCGTCTCGTATGCCCACATAACAGCCTCCCAGAAATCCTTCACGCAACGCCACCCATTGTATGCCCGCCGCGCACCCCCTCCCCCAAAATAAGTTGCGGTGGAATAGTTCCTGCTTGGGCCTTCAGAGGCCTTAAACAGGAGCTATTTCACCGCAACTGATGAGGAGGATGTGGCTAGGCGACGGGCTTGGCGCGACGGATGGCCGGGAACATCACCGTGATGGCGAGGATGACGCCCGCGACCGCAATCGCGCCGCCTGCATAGCCGATCCAGGCGATACCGGGGCCCGACACCACAGCGCCGCCGATCGCCGTGCCGGTGCCGATGCCCAGGTTAAACAGGCCCGAGAAGATAGACATGGCGACAGCCGACGAATCCGCCGGCGTGTTCTTGATGAGCTCGGCCTGGAACGCCACATTGAAGGCCGTGGCGCAGCAGCCCCATAGCGCGCAAACAGCGAGAACCGCAGCGAGCGACGATGCGGCCGGACCCATAAGCAGCAGAGCCACCGGCACGCCAGAGAGCGTGATAGCCAAGAACGGGAAGCGATGCCCATCGAACAGGCGGCCAAACAGCCAGCTTCCGAGCAGACCAGAGCAGCCAAACGCCGTCAGCGTCATGGTGATGGCGCCCGCGTCGACGTGCGCGACCTGTGCCAGGAACGGCTCGATATAGCTGTAACCCGCGTAGTAGCCGGTCGCCATAAAAACCGTGACCGCGTAGAGCGCGATCAGGAGCGGGTTCTTGAGCAGCTCGGGCAACTGTTTGACGGTAAAGCGCTCGCCCGCCGGCATGGCCGGGAACACGGTCGCCTGGTAGACGACCGCGATGGCCGAGAGGACCCCGACCACGGCAAACGTCATGCGCCAGCCCACGGCCAAGCCAATAGCGCGACCGAGGGGCAGACCAAAGATCTGCGCGATGGACGAGCCCGTAGCGATCATGCTGATGGCGAGCGCCCCGTGGCGAGTGTCGACCAGGCGCGAGGCCATAATCGAAGCGACCGACCAGAACACGGCATGTGCGCAAGCGACCACCAGGCGCGCACAGACCAGGATGGGATAAGTCGGCGCCACAGCGGACAGAAACTGGCCCAGCGAAAACACGGCCAGCACGCTCAGCAACATCCGCTTGAACTCAAAGCGCGAAGCGAACACCATGAGCGGCAGCGACAGCAGCATGACGCCCCAGGCATAGACTGAGATCATGATGCCGGCTTGGGACTCGGTGAGCGAGAACGACGCGGCGATGTCAGTCAAAAGACCGATGGGCATAAACTCCGACGTGTTGAACACGAAGGCGCAGCAGGTGAGTCCGATGAGCGGGAGCCACTGCTTGAGCGTGATGCCGTCTTGCCTTGCCTGAGTCATATATAACGTCTCCAATCGTTTTGAGCGGAGGCGATTATATAGCAACGGCCCGCATCCGTCAGCAACAGATGCGGGGCCGAAAACAATTCGATACACAGAGGTTGCGCCGTCAATAAATAACTAAGCCAACCCCAGCAATATACCTGCCGAATGCACGACAAACGCCACGATCCAGGCGACCGTCACCTGAAACGCGAACACGGCAACGGCATAGCGCGCGCCCAGCTCGCTCTTGACGGCGCCGATGGACGCCACGCACGGCGGGTACAGCAGCGTAAAGACCAAGAACACGTAGGCGGTAAACGGCGAAAACATGGCTGACAGTGCCACGGGAGAGGTTGCGCCCAAAAGCACCGTGAGCGTCGAGATGACGCTCTCCTTGGCAATGAGTCCCGTGACGAGTGCCGTCGAGGCGCGCCAGTCGCCAAAACCGAGCGGGGCCAACACCGGCGCGATAATGCTACCCAAACCGGCAAGTAGACTCTGCGACTGATCGGCGACCACATTAAAGCGAATGTCGAACGTCTGAAGGAACCAGATGACCACGGTAGCAGCAAAGATAATGGTAAAGGCTTTGGTAATAAAGTCTTTGGCCTTATCCCATGCCAGCATCACCGTCGTCTTGACGCTCGGCAGGCGGTAATTGGGGAGCTCCATGATAAACGGCACCGGGTCGCCCTTAAATGCCGTGCGGTTGAGCACCAAAGCCGCGATGCAGCCGACCACGATACCGATCAGATAGAGCGAGACCATGGCGGGAACCGTCGCCTGCGGGAAAAACGCCCCGCACAGCAAGCCGTAAACCGGCAACTTGGCTGAGCAGCTCATAAACGGCGTGAGCATGACCGTCATCTTGCGGTCGTGCTCGGATGGGAGCGTACGGGTCGACATGATAGCCGGCACGGTGCAGCCAAAACCGACGAGCATGGGCACGAAACTGCGGCCCGACAGGCCAAAGCGACGCAACACCTTATCCATGACAAAGGCCACGCGCGCCATGTATCCGGAGTCTTCCAGAATGGAGAGGAACAAAAAGAGCACGACGATAATCGGCAGGAAGGTCAGCACACTGCCCACGCCCGTAAGCACGCCGTCGACAGCCAGCGAGCGCACCACGTCGTTGGTACCGAACGCCTTGAGGCCCGCATCGGCCGAGGCGATGATGGCAGCGATACCGTCCTCCATGAGTCCCTGCAACGCCGCGCCGATCACGCCAAACGTCAGCCAAAAGACGAGGCCCATGATCACCAGAAACGCCGGAATGGCCGTGTAGCGACCTGTCAGGATGCGGTCAATCTTGACGGAGCGCACGTGCTCGCGGCTCTCGTGCGGCTTGACGACGCAACGCCCGCACACGTCGCCGATAAAGCTAAAACGCATATCGGCCAGTGCAGATAGGCGGTCGGTGCCGGCCTCGCCCTCCATCTGGGTGATGATGTGCTCGATAGCGTCGAGCTCATTGCGATCCAGGTGAAGCGCCTCGGTTACCAGCTCATCGCCCTCGACCAGCTTGGTCGCCGCAAAGCGCACCGGGATGTGCGCCGTCACGGCATGGTCCTCGATCAGGTTAGCAATACCGTGGATGCAGCGATGCAGCGCACCGCCGTCCGGACCGTCGGGCGCGCAAAAGTCCAGGCGACCAGGGCGCTCGCGGAACCGCGCCACGTGCAGGGCGTGGTCCACCAGCTCGCCGATGCCCTCGTTGCGGGCAGCGCTAATGGGGACAACGGGCACGCCCAACAGGCTCTCGAGCAAGTTGACGTCTACGGCGCCGCCGTTGGCGGTCACCTCGTCCATCATGTTGAGCGCGATGACCATAGGACGGTCAAGCTCCATGAGCTGCAGTGTCAGGTACAGGTTGCGCTCGATGTTGGTGGCGTCAATGATATCGATGATGGCGTCGGGGTTTTCGTCAAGGATGAATTGACGGCTAACGATCTCTTCGCCCGTGTACGGCGACAGCGAATAGATGCCAGGCAGGTCGGTAACGCCCGCCTCGGGGTGGTTGCGGATAGTGCCATCTTTGCGGTCGACCGTCACGCCGGGAAAGTTACCGACATGCTGGTTGGAGCCCGTCAGCTGGTTAAACAGCGTGGTCTTGCCGCAGTTTTGGTTACCGGCAAGGGCAAAATGCAGCGGCGCACCCTCGGGCACGGCCGTCTTTGCCGCGCGGGGCGAATACGTCCCCTCGCCGAGTGCCGGGTGCTCCGTCGTGCCGATTGCGGCGTTAGCGCGCGGACCCGTATCTGTGTCGTGAACACCCACGAGCTCAATCCGTGCGGCATCGTCCTTGCGCAGCGTCAACTCGTAGCCACGCAGGCGAATCTCGAGCGGGTCGCCCATGGGGGCGTACTTCATCATGGTGACTTCGGTGCCCGGTGTTAGGCCCATGTCCAAAATATGTTGTCGGAGTGCCTGGTCGTCCGATGCCACCGATGCGACAACGGCGTCCTTTCCAATCTCGAGCGTATCGAGCTTCACGTCCGTGTTCCTCCCCCGGCGCCCACAGGGCGTTGCATTTTGTTTACCATGACTAACCGTTTGCCATGGCTAACCAATTTTAAGCTTACATGATAGCGTGAACACACAATGACGTTCAATCAGCAGATTGGCGCAATGGGGACAGGCAGGAGAGTTCAGGGCCATAGTTTCCCGATGAGGCCTCTCGGGGAAACTACATCCCAGAATTCTGGCTCGAAACGGGATATGGTTTCCCAAACAGGCCTCTTACGGAAAATGCATCCCGGAATCCCCACTCGAAACGGGACGCACTTTCCCAGTCGAGGCCCTATGGGAAACCGTGTCCCACCTTGAAAGGCAAAACTGGGACGCAGTTTCCGGGCGGGGCATCAAAAACAAAGTTGCGGTGGAATAGTTCCTGGATGGGCTGGTTGATGCCCCAGATCGGAACTATTTCACCGCAAGTTATTGAAGGGCTGGGATGCCCGTCCTCTTACAGATGGCGCTCCAGGAAGCGGAAGGCTAGGCGAATCCAAGGGCGGACCGCCACCTGCTTGTCCTCGTTGTCGACCGCGGTGTTGGCGTTGCCGAGCGAAAGGCCGTGACCACCCTGGTCGAAGACGTGCATCTCGCATGCAACGCCCTCCTCGGCCATGCGCTGCGCAAACGGGTAGACCTGCGCGATCGGCGCCGTCTTGTCGTCGGACACGCCCCACACAAAGGTCGGTGGCATCTGGCGCGAAACATGCGTGGTGGGGCAGATGTCGGCCAGATGCTCGTCAGTTGCCTCGCCGCCCGTCACCATCGACAGGTAGTCGTTGAGCAAATCGCGTCCCGTCTTGCCGCCCGTCTTGGGCACGCGCAAGTCAATGCGCGGATCGCGCGTCTGCATGTCGCGCACATAGGCAAAGTCGAGCAATGGATAGCCCAGCACCACGGCATCGGGACGAATGTCGTCCGGACGCGCCCCGGCAAGTGCCGCGAAGGGGCCGGTCTTCCACTGTGTTGCCAGCGAAGCGCAAATCATGCCGCCAGCAGAAAAGCCCACGACGCACACGCGCTTGGGATCGACATGCCACTCGTCAGCGTTGGCGCGCACCGTGGCGACCATCTTGGCAAGATCTGCCTGGGGGTGCGGAAAGCTCACGTCACCCGTAGAACTCGTGACATAGTTGAGCACAAAGGCCTGGTAGCCGTGATCCAAAAACGCAAACACCACGGGATCCTGCTCATGCGGAGCGATATGCGTAAACGCACCTCCGCCGCAGATAATCACGGCAGGGCGGCGGCCATTCGGTTTATCGGGCAGCGGCTCGGCACCCAAATACGTAAAGGTCGCCGGATATTCCTCGGTCGGCTCCTCGCCCCACAGCGCATGGTTCTCGACAATCATATGTGCTCCCTTCGCGCAAATTAAGCGCCCTTGTTTTTTGCCTTCAAGCGTACCCCACTTGAACCCGTGGCGCAGAAACACTCCGGCAATAAGTTTCCCTTCAACTGATATATCACATAATCCCAGCTCAGAGGTATCTTTGAGCAGCGTAGAATAGGGGCGTTGACCAAGCCGCGAAACACATATGAAACGTTTCCGGCAAACCAAACGCGCGATATGCGCCTATTTAAGTTGGAGGCAACTATGGGTCTGCTCGATTCGCTTAAGTCCACCTTCACCTCGACCGGCGAGGCGTCCGTTCCGCCCGCAGCAAGCTTCGCTACCCGCGAAGGCGTCATCTATGCCCCCGTCAACGGCGTGCTCGTCAACCTGAACGAGGTTCCCGACGAGACGATCGCCTCGGGCATGCTTGGCCAGGGCTATGGCATCGAGCCCATTACCGGCACCATCTATGCGCCCGCCAACGGCCGCATCGGTGCCACCACTGTCACCAACCACTCCATCGGCATGATTACCGAGGACGGCCTGCGCGTGTTCATCCATGTTGGCCTGGGCACCGTGGAAATGAACGGCAAGGGTTTTGCCCGCTTTGTCGAGATGGGCGATGTGGTCAAGGCAGGCCAGCCGCTCATCAGCTTCGACCGCGAGGCCATTAAGGCCGCTGGTCACGAGGACATCGTGACCGTCATCGTCTCCGAGCTCGATCGTCTTAAGAGCATCGACCATGTCGGCGAGTCTGGAACGCTTATCGGCGGCAACCCGCTCGTCAAGCTTGGCGACCCGCTGCTGGTTGCCAAGACCAAGTAGCCAGGCCCCGCGCCACACAGCCAAAAGGCACCTCGTCAAGCGCCCACGACCATTAGGCCGCGGGCGCTTTTCGTTTGAAAAACCATCCCGCCAATGCCTTATCTGTATAGCCCAAATGAGCCGAGCTGCTAAAATATCGAACTGTATGGATAACTATCATTCAACCGTTATGGGAGGATACGTGAACCGCACCAAAATCGCGCAGCTCTATGCCGATGCCGAGTCGCTCGGCGGCCAGACTGTCACCGTCGCCGGCTGGGTCAAGTCCGTCCGCGACATGAAGAACTTTGGCTTCGTTACGCTCAACGACGGCAGCTGCTTCCGCGACCTGCAGGTCGTCATGAACCGCGAGGCGCTCGACAACTACGACGAGATCGCCCATCAAAACGTCTCGGCCGCCCTCATCTGCAGCGGCACCGTTAAGCTGACCCCCGATGCGCCCCAGCCCTTCGAGCTTTCTGCTACCTCCATCGAGGTCGAGGGCGTCAGCGCCCCGGATTACCCGCTGCAGAAGAAGCGTGCCACCGTCGAGTTCCTGCGCACCCAGCAGCACCTGCGCCCGCGCACCAACCTGTTCCGCGCTGTGTTCCGTATCCGCTCTGTCGCGGCTGCCGCCATCCACCGCTTCTTCCAGGAGCAGGGCTTTGTCTACGTCAACACCCCCATCATCACCACGAGTGACTGCGAGGGCGCCGGCGAGATGTTCCGCGTGACCACGCTCGACCCCAAAAATCCGCCCCTCACCGAGTCCGGCGAGGTCGACTGGAGCCAGGACTTCTTTGGCAAGCATGCGAGCCTCACCGTGTCCGGCCAGCTCAATGCCGAGAACTTTGCCATGGCCTTTGGCGACGTGTACACCTTTGGCCCCACCTTCCGCGCCGAAAACTCCAACACCACGCGCCACGCCGCCGAGTTTTGGATGATTGAGCCCGAGATGGCCTTCGCCGACCTCAACGACTACATGGACAACGCCGAGGCCATGCTCAAGTACGTTCTTAAGGACGTTATGGCCACCTGCCCCGACGAGCTCAATATGCTCAACAAGTTTGTGGACAAGGGTCTGCTTGAGCGCCTGGACCATGTCGCCAACTCCGACTTTGCCCGCGTTACCTACACCGAGGCCGTCGAGATCCTGGAGCAGGCGGTGGCCGCCGGCCACAAGTTCGACTACCCCGTCAGCTGGGGCATCGACCTGCAGACCGAGCACGAGCGCTTCCTGACCGAGGAGCACTTTAAGCGCCCGACCTTCGTGACCGACTACCCGGCCGAGATCAAGGCGTTCTACATGCGCATGAACGAGGACGGCAAGACCGTCGCCGCCGCCGACTGCCTGGTTCCCGGTATCGGCGAGATTATCGGCGGCTCCCAGCGCGAGGAGCGCCTGGATCTGCTCGAGGCCCGCATCAAGGACCTGGGCATGAATCCCGAGCAGTACAAGTACTACCTTGACCTGCGCCGCTACGGTTCCTGCAAGCACGCCGGCTACGGCTTGGGCTTCGAGCGCTTGGTGATGTACCTCACCGGCGTGGGCAACATCCGCGACGTCCTGCCGCACCCGCGCACCGTGGGCAACGCCGACTTCTAATCGCCATAGCGCCACCAAACGCGTTCCAGCGCATCACGCCAGCGCCTCTCGGCAAGCCGAGGGGCGCTTTTTTCAACAGCATCCGTCAAGCTTTTGGCAAGGTTTTGGTCAGTTAGGCAGGGTTGTTGAAAACTCGACCCGCCGTTTGCCGGCAACCATCGACCGTCCAAGGCGTCACGCGTCCTTGGCCAGGCTCCGCACCCTAGGCTCTGATCTGCCATCACCAAAAAAGGAAAGGACGTGGGCGCTATGACCGAAGCCGTTGTTGAAAACTACGAGACCACGACCAGGGGTTCCGCCTCGATGGCAGCCTATCGCGCCGTACGCATCCTGCAGCTCTTGAGTGAGAACACCGGCGAGGACAAGGCGCTGCTTTCCGACGAGCTGGTCGAGCTCCTCGCCCATCCCGACGACCCCGCCCGCATGCCCATCTCGGCGGCACGCCGCAGCATCTATACCTCGATATCCGCACTTCGTCACGCCGGATACGAAATCGACTATAAACGCGGCGTGGGCTATCGGCTCCTCACCCGCCCGCTTGCTGACGAAGAGATCATACGGCTCCACGGCATGGTCATGCGCAACCGATCGACGCCCATAGCCATTCGAAAGAGCATGGCACAGCACCTGGTCGCCATGGCGAGCGCCGATGTTCGCGACTATCTCGATATGCCCGAACCGGCACCGGCCGCCAACGACGCGCCCGTCAAGGCAACGCGTCCGCACGCCAAGCGTATCGACACGTGCGAGCTCGTCGAACAGGCCATCGACCATGGAACAACCGTCAGCTTTGATATCACAAACGTCCTGACCCGAGGCGAAATCGAGGTGGTACGGATGACGGTCCGGCCCTTTGCCATCAGGCAGCGCGATGGCGTCTCATATCTGCTGGGAACGGTCTACGACACCCGAGGCGCCGACGACACCCTGCGCACCGTTGAGGTCAGCCGCATGAGAAACGTCAGCACGCGTTTGCTCGACGGCAAGAAACTCTTTGCCGCGCTAGACGAAGAAGACAGCCCCGCACCCGCAGCATAAGCCCCGTTACCGTCCGTCGTTCCTCAGCACCGCCCATCCGGTTCAGTATTAAAAAACGCGCCAGGATGTTGTAAAAATGGGCATCGGCGTTACTATAGTCCCACTTGCACTTTTTCCTAGTGCAGTGTTTCCAGCCATTTTTATACTGGGGGTAATGATATGAAGGACATCACCATCAGCCGCAGGAGCCTTCTTGTCTCCGCTGGCCTGCTCGCGCTCGCTCCGCTCGCCGGATGCGGCGGCAACTCTGGTTCCGGCTCCGCTGCCGCCGGTTCCGACTACACCATCGGCGTTCTGCAGCTCACCGAGCACTCCGCGCTCGATGCCGCCAACGACGGCTTCGTCAAGGCCATCAAGAAGAGCGGCCTCAAGGTCAAGATCGACCAGAAGAACGCCCAGAACGACCAGTCCACGTGTAAGTCCATTGCCGACAAGTTCGTAGGCGACGGCGTCAACCTGATCTATGCCATCGCTACGCCCGCCGCGCAGGCTGCCGCCGGCGCCACCGCCGATATCCCCATCGTTGGCTGCGCCATCACCGACTACGCCGCTTCCGGCCTGGTCCAGGACAACGACAAACCCGGCACCAACGTCACGGGCGCTTCCGACCTCACCCCGGTCGCCGAGCAGCTCCAGATGATGCAGAAGGTCCTGCCCGACGTTAAGAGGGTCGGCCTGCTCTACTGCACCGCCGAATCCAACTCCGACGTCCAGATCAAGGCCGCCAAGAAGGAGCTCGACAAGCTGGGCCTCGAGTACACCGACTTCACCGTCTCGAGCTCTAACGAGATCCAGTCCGTTGTCGAGTCTGCCGTGGGCAAGGTCGACGCGCTGTACTCCCCCACCGACAACACTATCGCCGCGGGCGCTTCGCAGGTCGGCCAGATTTGCAAGGAGAACAAGCTCCCCTTCGTTACCGGCGAGGAGGGCATGTGCAAGGCCGGCGGCGTGTTCACCCTCTCCATCAACTACGAGGACCTGGGCTACGCCGCAGGCGAGATGGCCGTCAAGATCCTGAAGGGCGAGGCCAAGCCCGAGGATATGCCGATCAAGCACCTCTCGAGCAAGGACCTGGTCGTCGTCAAGAACGACGAGATGGCCGAGGCCCTGGGCATCGACCTCTCCGCTCTGGACGCGTAGCGGCATGCGCGGCGATGTGCCTAGGGGCCATACTCGCGCCGTTGCCGTGCTATTCAATATCTGAGCCACAGGGGCGGACGCCAAAGACCGGCGTTCGCCCTGCTTGTTACGGATGAGACAAAACATCCGGCCGCAGCTCTTTTATGCATTGTTACCGCTATTATGGAAAATCACGTGTCCACCCTATCCTAGGAGGTATGAAGCATGCTCATTGCATTGCAGGGCGCCGTTTCGCAGGGCGTCCTCTGGGGCATCATGGTGCTCGGCGTGTTTATCACGTTCCGCCTGCTCGACATCCCCGATATGACCTGCGACGGCAGCTTTGCCCTCGGCGGCTGTGTTTGCGCCGTGCTCATCGTCAACAATAACGTCGACCCCTTGCTCGCCGTGCTGGCCGGCATGTGCGCCGGTGCCATCGCCGGCGCCGTCACGGGCATCTTGACCACCGTCTTTGAGATTCCCGCAATCCTCGCCGGAATCCTTACGCAGATCAGTCTGTGGTCCATCAACCTGCGCATCATGGGCAAATCCAACACGCCCATCCTTGCCAAGGGCACTATCTTCTCATCCGTCAGCAACATGACGGGCCTGCCGCAGTCCACTGTTGCCATTATCCTGGGCATTGTGCTGGCCGTGGCCATCGTCGCCATCCTGTACTGGTTCTTTGGCACCGAGATCGGCTCGGCGCTGCGTGCCACCGGCAACAACGAGTACATGATCCGCGCCCTGGGCGTTAACACCAACACCACCAAGATGATCGCCCTCGTGCTCTCCAACGCCCTCATCGGCCTTGCCGGCGCGCTCATCTGCCAGAGCCAGAAGTACGCTGACATTGGCATGGGCACCGGTGCCATCGTCATCGGCCTTGCCGCTATCGTTATCGGCGAGGTGCTCGGTCGCCTGCTGCCCGGCGGTCTCACGCAGTTTAGCGTTCGCCTGGCCTCCGCCGTCTTTGGCTCCGTGGTCTACTTCCTGATCCGCGCCATCGTGCTGCAGCTGGGCATGGACGCCAACGACATGAAGCTGCTCTCCGCCGTGATCGTCGCCGTGGCCCTGTGCGTACCCGTGGTTTGGGAGCGCTACAAGCTCCGCTGCTCCTACACGAGGGGAGATGAGGCAGATGCTTAAGCTCTCGCACGTCAAAAAGACCTTTAACAAGGGCACCGTTACCGAGAAGCGCGCGCTCACCGGCGTCGACCTCACCCTTAACGACGGCGACTTTGTAACCGTGATTGGCGGCAACGGCGCCGGCAAGTCCACGCTGCTCAATATGATTGCCGGCGTATATCCGCTCGATTCGGGCGTTATCGAGCTCGACGGCACCGATATCTCGCGTCTGAGCGAGTCGCAGCGCGCCAAGTATCTGGGCCGCGTGTTCCAGGACCCCATGCGCGGCACCGCAGCCGACATGCAAATTGCCGAGAACCTAGCCCTCGCCAAGCGCCGCGGCCAGCGTCGCGGTCTTTCGTGGGGCGTCACCAAGGCCGAAAAGGACGAGTACGTTGAGCTGCTCAAGCGCCTGGACCTCGGTCTGGACACGCGCCTCAACGCCAAGGTCGGTCTGCTCTCAGGCGGCCAGCGCCAGGCACTCACCCTGCTGATGGCCACGCTCACCAAGCCGCGCCTGCTGCTGCTCGACGAGCACACGGCGGCCCTCGACCCCAAGACGGCCTCTAAGGTGCTCAACCTGACCGAGGAGATCGTCGACGAGAACCACCTGACCACGCTCATGGTCACGCATAACATGAACGACGCCATCCGTCTGGGCAACCGTCTGATCATGATGCACGAGGGCCATGTGATCTACGACGTGGCCGGCGACGAGAAAAAGTCACTCACCGTCGCCGACCTGCTCCAGAAGTTCGAGGAGGTCTCGGGCGGCGAGCTCGCCAACGACCGCATGCTGCTGAGCTAACGACCTAGAAAACCACCACAAAGGGGACAGGCACCTTTGTGGTGGTTTTTGTTAAGGACTAAGGAGACTGCCATGAAAAGACTCCCCCGCTTTGCGTTAGCCACTCCAAAAAGACGACCGGTAAGCTCGCCGCAATGGGAGACCGCACGCTGGCCGTGGTCGGCGCATGCCTCATTGGCGGCATCGTCATGGTCATCCTCGGCATCATCTGGAAGCGCCACCACTAAGGTATGCCGCTAAATCTTGGAGCCCGTACAGCGCCGAGCCTTATATCGAGCACAGAAGCCCGTCCGATGTGATCGGACGGGCTTCTTGGTGGGTATCATGGTTGGACGATCATTAGGAGGTTTCCCCACATGGAATTGTTTGAGCCAATTCTTCATTTCTTTGCACAACGATGGGTCCACAACATCATCTGGGCAGGTATCTTGGCCATCGGCACCGCCGTTGCCGCCAAGGTCGCGTCCAAGACCCTGCACCACCTGCTTAGCCGCGACGATAACCCACTCCCTTCATCGAGCATCTTCATCAACATCGCGCGCGCTATCATCTGGATGATCGGCGGCAGCTTTATCCTCGACAACTGCTTTGGCATTAACGCAAACGCCCTCGTCGCCGCCCTTGGCGTCGGCGGCATCGCCATCTCGCTCGGCTTTCAGGACACGCTGTCAAACCTTATCGGTGGCATGCAGGTGACCTTTATGGGCATCATCAAGCCCGGCGACAATATCGAGGTCGGCGGCGTGTCGGGCGTGGTCCAAGACATCACCTGGCGTCATACGACCATCGAGGACGCCTGTGGGCAAACCATCATCGTCCCCAACTCCAATATCTCCAAGAACACGCTCGTGCACCTCATGCCCTTTGGGCGCGTAGCCGTCCCCGTCGCGGTCATGGACACGTCCAAGTGGGCCTCGCTCGACGCACTGGCAGACGAGCTGACCAGCGCCACCAAAACCGCCGTGCTTCCCATCTCGAGTTTTGACAAGGAGCCGTATGTGCTCTTTAGCGAGATCGGCGACTTTGGCATCAAGGGCAAGATCATCTTTATCGTCAGTGACGACAGCACCACCTTTACGGCAGCCGACGCCTGCATCCGCGCCATCGCCCCCATCATCGCCTAAAACCACCACAAAGGGGACAGGCACCTTTGTGGTGGTTTCGCATCGTGGTACCATGGTTCATATCGTTGTTTAAACGACTAAGGGAGTAGACACCATGGAAGAGGCCTATCGTCAAGCACGCAAGCGCGGCGAGCAGGGACGTCGTCGCGCCATCAGCCAAAGCGAGCACCCGTACCTTACGGACCTCGACGGCCTCGTTGCCCAGCTCCCCTTAGGCCAGCGAGAGAGCGTCGGCCTGAGGGACATTCCGCTCGAAATGGTCGTCGGCACGGTCACCAAAGGCCGTCAGTCTGCCTTTTCGTGTAACTTTATGCCCCTGCTGCCGTTTAACACCGAGTTCGCCCGCAAGTGGTCCAACCTCTACGACATCCAGGTGACCGAGGGCTATCGCGACCCCATCATCGTCACCGAGTTCATGCATCGGTTCTATGTCCAGGAAGGCAACAAGCGCGTCAGCGTCCTCAAATTCCTGGACGCCCCGACGGTTTCGGCCAAGGTCACCCGTCTCTACCCCGGCAAATGGGATTCCGTCGAAAGCCGCCTGTACGGCGAGTTCTGCGCGTTTTGGCGCGTCTGCCCCCTATACGAGATCGAGTTCTCGCGTGAGGGAAGCTACGAAACGCTCGCCAAAATGCTCGGCCAGAACCTTATCGAAAAATGGCCGCAGAAAAAGGTCGACTACCTGCGCCACACCTTCCTACTCTTTAAGCGCGCCTACCTTCGCGCAGGCGGCGACCACCTGGACATTACGCCCGCCGACGCCATGCTCGTCTACCTCAATGTGTACAACCAGGACCGCCTGCTGGATACGCCAACGGATATCGTCGTAAACCGCCTGTGCAAGATTTGGCGCGAGCTGGTCATCGCCGGCAAAAATGACGAGGACAAGGTCGATCTTGTCGAGGCACCGAGCGTCGATGAGGAAGAGTCGCCCGCCAAGTCCACCTCCGGCGTGCTCAACTTCTTTATGGGCAAGACCGTTTATTCGGCGGCCAACCCTCTGCGCATCGCCTTTATCCATGAATTCCCCTGTGCATCGTCGAGCTGGGACAGCTTGCACGACCAAGGGCGTCAGTATCTCGATGAGCACTTTGGCGGTATCGTGCGCACCGAGGCGTTCGAGGACTGCCACGATCCGGACGCGTTCTACGCCGCCGCGGAAACGGCTGTCAAACATGGAGCAAACGTCATCTTCTCGACCTCGCACCGCCTGATGGAATACACGCTCAGGGCTGCCGTTGAGTATCCTCGGGTTCGGTTCCTCAACTGCTCTATCGGCCTTCCCCACCAAAGCGTGCGCTCGTATTTTGGAAAGATGTACGAGGCCAAGTTCCTCCTGGGCGCCCTTGCGGCCAGCATGGCGGACAACCATCGCATTGGCTACCACGCGTCGGTCTTTGCGTCGGGTGCGCTTAGCGAGATCAACGCCTTTGCCATCGGCGCCTCGTTGCTCGACCCTCGCGCGCAGGTAATCCTCACCTGGGGCGATGTGCCCGCCGGCGGCCTTGCCGAGGCCATGTGCCGCGAAGGCGTGAGCGTCATGACCGGCGCCGACATGTCAAAGTCGCTCGAAGACCCCACGGCTTACGGACTCCACCGCCTGGTCGATGGCAAGGTCGTCGGCATCGCCATGCCGGTATGGAACTGGGGCCGATACTACGAGCTTATCGTGCGAAGCCTGCTGCATGGCACCTGGGATGAGACCAGTGACGACAGCCAGGTTCGCGCCGTCAACTACTGGTATGGTATGAGCTCGGGCGTTATCGACATTCGCTACGCTCCGGGCCTGCCTTATCAGACGCGCAAGCTTGTTCAGCTGCTCCGCAATGGCATCGTCGAGGGCTCCATCAATCCGTTTGGCGGCGAGCTCCACAGCCAAGACGGCGTGGTGCAGATCGAGGGCTTTCCCCCGCTGCCGAGCACGCAGATTGTCGAGATGAATTGGCTGGCCGACAACGTGGTGGGCACCATTCCGCAGTCCAACGATGAGCCGAAAGTCCACGCCCTATGAAAATCCTTGCCGTAGCCGATACCGAAGAACGATGCCTTTGGGAGTGTTTTCGCAAGGAACGCTTTGAGGATGTCGACCTGATTTTGTCCGCTGGCGACCTGGACCCGGACTATCTTGAGTTTTTGGTCACCGTCATCAATAAACCGCTCATCTACGTGCGCGGCAATCACGATGACCGCTATGCACGTCATGCACCGGGCGGCTGTATCTGCGTCGAAGACACCGTGTACGTGTATCGCGGCGTCCGCATTGCGGGGCTTGGCGGCTCCATGCGCTATCGAGACGGTGCCAACATGTATAGCGAGCGCGAGATGGCCAAGCGCGTGCGCAAGCTGTCGCGTAAAATCAGGATGGTCGGCGGCTGCGACATCTTGCTCACCCATGCACCCGCCGCCGGTGTGGGCGATCTGGATGATCTGCCACATCGAGGATTCGAATGCTTTAACACAGCGCTCGAGACCTGGAATCCCGACTATATGGTGCACGGGCATGTGCACCAATGCTATGATCGCGACTTTCAACGTGAGCGTCAGCATACATGCGGGACAACGATTATCAATGCCTGCGGCTATACGCAGTTTGAGCTGGACGAAGCGCGCTACCCCATCCGTAGATGGCAGGCAGCCTGGCTCAACTCGCAAACCATGCGGCACGAGCTCAAGCGCCACGAGGCCATCGAGTCCTCTACCGCCAGAACCCCCTGGTAACCACCTTTAAGGCTTGACGCTGCGCCGGCCCCAAGCACCCCATCTCGCCCCTCAAGCCGTCGCTCGCGTACCAAAGTACGCGTCGCTCCTCTTTCGGGGCGACCTGAGGCACTTGGAACCGGCTCGCTGCGATGCCATAACATTGACGCCAAAGTGCCAAAACCACCACAAAGGTGCCTGTCCCCTTTGTGGTGGTTTTGGCCCGAGATAGCAAGAAACCCGGTCCTGTACGAGGCAGAACCGGGTTTCTTTAGCAATGCTTGCTTTGCTCAGGCAGTAACTAGCAGTTACTCAGCCAGGAAGTCACGCTGGACAGCGGGATCGACCTTGACGCCAGGGCCCATGGTGGAAGACACGGAGATGGACTTGACGTACTTGCCCTTAGCAGAAGAGGGCTTGACGCGCAGGATCTCGGTGTACAGGGCAGCGTAGTTCTCGACGAGCTGCTGCTCAGAGAAGGACTTCTTGCCCAGGGGCACGTGGCAGATGCCGTAACGGTCGGCGCGGTACTCAACGCGGCCGGCCTTGAGCTCGGAGACCATCTTGGCGACGTCCATGGTCACGGTGCCGAGCTTGGGGTTCGGCATGAGGCCACGGGGACCAAGGATCTTACCGATACGGCCAACCTTGGCCATCATGTTCGGCGTAGCGATAGCGGCGTCGAAGTTGATCTCGCCCTTCTGGATCTGGGCGACGAGCTCGTCGGAACCGATGATGTCGGCGCCGGCAGCCTCGGCCTCGCGGGCCTTCTCGCCCTCGGCGAAGACGGCAACACGAACGGTCTTGCCGGTGCCGTGGGGCAGGGAGATGGAACCACGGATGTTCTGGTCAGCCTTACGAGTATCGATGCCCAGACGGAAGTGGGCCTCGACGGTCTCGTCGAACTTGGCGGTGTCGAGCTCCTTGATGAGCTTGGCAGCCTGAAGGGGGGTGTAGAGCGTGGCGCGGTCGATCTTCTCGGCAGCGGCGTTATAGCTCTTACCATGCTTAGCCATGTGCATTACCTCCTGTGGTTAAACGGGCTTATACCCTCCCACATCGTATCGTGTGCCCTATTGCACACATATAACGGGCACCCCGGTCGGAGCACCCGTCATTACCTAAAGAAATCGCTACTCAGCGATGGTGACGCCCATGGAGCGGGCGGTACCGGCGATGATCTTCTTGGCGGCGTCAATGTCGTTGGCATTGAGGTCCGGCATCTTGATCTCGGCGATCTTGGTGAGCTGCTCCTGGGAGAGCTGACCAACCTTGTCGGCCTGGGGCTTAGCGGAACCAGACTTGAGGTTCAGCTCCTTCTTGATGAGGTGAGCCGCCGGCGGGGTCTTGGTGATGAAGGAGAAGGACTTGTCCTCGTAGACAGAAATCTCAACGGGGATGATGTCGCCCCTCTTGTCCTGCGTCTCGGCGTTAAAGGCCTGGCAGAACTGCATGATGTTCACGCCAGCAGCGCCCAGGGCGGGGCCGACGGGAGGAGCGGGGTTAGCGGCACCAGCAGGAATCTGGAGCTTAATGACGTTGGCAACCTTCTTCTCAGCCATGGTCATTCCTTTCGAATCACGAGTGTGAAGTACTTGCTATATCGTAAGCACGCACGTGTTAGAAGCACTCCTGAGATGAGCAGTCACAGAAGAAGCACGCTCGCGCGAACGGACGAAAACTTAAGCGATGACAGCGACCTGGTTAAAGTCGAGCTCAACCGGCGTCTCGCGGCCAAAGATCATCAGCGTGACCTTGAGCTTGCCAGCCTCGGTGTTAACCTCGGAGACCTTGCCATCAAAGTCGGTAAGCGGGCCATCGGTGACGCGGACGGACGTGCCGACCTGAATATCAACCGAGGTGCGCTTGGGCGAATCGCCCTTACCGGGACGACGAGTCATCTTGTTGTACTCGTCGCGGGAAAGCGGAGCGGGCTTGCCGTTGCCGCCTAGGAAACCGGTGACGCCGGGCGTGTTACGAACGCACGTCCAAGCATCGTCATCCATCTCCATGCGGACCAGAACATAACCCGGGAAGATCTTGGAATCCTTGGTCTCGCGCTTGCCACCCTCTTTAATCTCGGTGACGCGCTCCATAGGAATCTCGATATCAAAGATACGGTCCTGCATGCCCATAGTCTCGATGCGATGCTCGAGATCGGACTTAACGCGGTTCTCGTATCCAGAGTAAGTGTGAACGACGTACCAACGCTTAGACATGGTTTAGCCCCTCAATCCAGAGAACAGAGCAAGAGCCTCGCCAAAGCCAGCATCGAGCAGAGCGATGACGACGCCGACGACGATCAGAGAAGCGCAAACGACGACCGAGTAGTTCACGAGCTCCTTCTTATCGGGCCACGTGACACGCTTCATCTCGGACTTGACCGAGGCGAAATACTTCTTGGTGCGGGCGAAGAAACCAGGCTTCTCGTTCTTCTTGGACTTCGCAGCCTTCTCGTTCTTCTTGGCAACGGCCTTCTTGGCCTCAACCTTGGAGTTGGCGGCAGCGTTGTTGGCAGGTGCCGGCTGCTGAGCCTTCTTCTTGTTCTTCTTGTTGGCCATTTGGGTTACCTCCGCGCAATGCGCTTATACATGAGTAAACCGTAAGCCCCCAAGTGGGAGCTTACGGAATAATGACTGGCACGCCAGGAAGGACTCGAACCCTCAACACTCGGTTTTGGAGACCGATGCTCTACCAATTGAACTACTGGCGTATGTGACTAGAGACTAGCGAGTCTCTTTGTGCAGCGTGTGGTGACGGCACCAGGGGCAATACTTCTTAATCTCCATACGATCAGGCATGGTCGACTTGTTCTTGGTGGTCGTATAGTTGCGGCGCTTGCACTCAGTGCACGCAAGAGTAACTAGAGTACGCATGTATCCTGAACCTTTCATTTCCGCCCCGTACGGGCACGAGTTGTTACTTTATCAGCTCTATATAAGTGCTGTCAATGAAAACCTCGAATCAATTGGTTCTCGGTGGATCCATTCATATTTGGAACACATCAATGAAGCCAACGAGAGCTAATCGACGGTGCGACCAGGACTATTATCGATCCTCTCGACACCAGCAACGGCTCAATATCCATTGCAGAAAAGAACCCGGCACCCATATAAGTGCCGGGTTCTCTAAGTCAGCTATATCAAAGAGCTAATTTACTCAATGATCGTAGAGACGATGCCCGAACCGACGGTGTGGCCACCCTCGCGGATAGCGAAGCGCAGGCCCTCCTCCATGGCGATCGGGTGGATGAGGTCGCCCTCGATGGTGATGTGGTCACCAGGCATAGCCATCTCGGTGCCCTCGGGGAGCTTGACCGTACCGGTAACGTCGGTGGTACGGAAGTAGAACTGAGGACGATAACCATCGAAGAACGGGGTGTGACGGCCGCCCTCCTCCTTGGTCAGAACGTAGATCTCGCCGGTGAACTTGGTGTGCGGGGTAACCGAACCGGGCTTGCAGAGAACCTGGCCGCGCTCGATGTCCTCACGCTTGATGCCGCGGAGCAGCAGACCGACGTTGTCGCCAGCCTCGCAGAAGTCCATGGACTTACGGAACATCTCGATACCGGTAACGACGGTGTTCTGGGTATCCTTGATGCCGACGATCTCGACGGGCTCGTTGAGCTTGAGCTCACCGCGCTCGACACGGCCGGTAGCAACGGTACCACGGCCGGAGATGGTCATAACGTCCTCAACGGCCATCAGGAAGGGGAGGTCGTTGTTACGAGCAGGCGTCGGGATGTACTCGTCGACGGCCTTCATGAGCTCGCGGATAGCGTCCATCCACTTGGCGTCGCCCTCGAGAGCGCCCAGAGCGGAACCACGGATGACGGGGATGTCGTCGCCGGGGAAATCGTACTCGGAGAGGAGCTCACGGGTCTCCATCTCGACGAGGTCGATGAGCTCGTCATCGTCGACCATGTCGCACTTGTTCAGGAAGACGACGATGTAGGGAACGCCGACCTGACGGGCGAGCAGGATGTGCTCGCGGGTCTGAGCCATGGGGCCGTCGGTAGCGGCGATGACCAGGATAGCGCCGTCCATCTGAGCAGCACCGGAGATCATGTTCTTGACGTAGTCAGCGTGGCCCGGGCAGTCAACGTGAGCGTAGTGACGGGCAGCGGTCTCGTACTCAACGTGGGAGACGGAGATCGTAATGCCGCGCTCGCGCTCCTCGGGAGCCTTGTCGATGTTCTCGAACGCAGTGAAGTCAGCCTTGCAGCCCTCGGTCTCGGAGAGAACCTTGGTGATGGCAGCGGTCAGCGTGGTCTTGCCGTGGTCGACGTGACCAATGGTGCCGATGTTAACATGCGGCTTAGTGCGCTCAAACTTCTCTTTGGCCATAAAGCCCTCCTCTTAACAGGTCGTCCCCGGACGGGACTTTGCCTTTATACCATAGTGGCCTCTCAACATACTATTGAGAAGCCACCGTGTTACCTATGGTAGCGGTGACTGGATTCGAACCAGTGACGCCACGGGTATGAACCGTGTGCTCTAACCAACTGAGCTACACCGCCGGATGGAGCCTGCAACCAGACTTGAACTGGTGACCTCTTCGTTACCAACGAAGTGCTCTACCGACTGAGCTATACAGGCACTTGACGGGTGGGAGCTATAGGATTCGAACCTATGTAGGCAGAGCCAACGGGTTTACAGCCCGTCCCCATTAACCACTCGGGCAAACTCCCAATCGTTCAAGTATCCGCAGGTTCTTTGGTCTTTTGGACCGCCGCCCCCGCGAACGAAGAAGATAATACGATGCCACCTTGGGGGCTGTCAACGAAAACCTCTAGATACACGGTGCCGGGCGTATCTATATAGCTGTGACCTGCGGTTTTGTTGAGTTTGGATATGAAGGACGGTGGTTTTGGATACTGAGGTGACGTTTCCCGAGGTAACACTTTGGTGTAGTGGAGTACACCTTCAGTATCGAACTTCGATACCAGCTTATTTGCACCTATATATAGGTCGAGATCGGGGCTGCCCAGACAGAAGATTGCTCTTCCCAGGCAAAATCGAGCGTGGATTTTCTTCCGTTTGAAATCGAGCGTGGATAATCTTCCACTTTGCCGTGCCATCGAATCCAAAGTGGCAGATTATCCACGCTCATTCACTAGGCGGAAGATTTTCCACGCTCGTGTGTCCGATAATCCACGCTCGATGACGATGACCAACCTCGCCCCGGCCTATGTCTCGACCTGTAACAGTAAGAGGGTTATTCCTCCCCTATCTGTTACAGATCGAGATGTTTCGCAGAGACCCCCGCTTACGTCTCATTCTGTAACAGTAAGAACGGTTTCAGCCTCTTCGTGTTACAGATCGAGATATTATCGGCCAACCCTTGGCATTGTCTCAATCTGTAACTATAAGGAGGGTTTTCAGCCCACCCGTGTTACAGATCGAGACAAACCTGAAGCTTGGTGGGAGTCAAACCCGCTTACATGTCGACATAAATAGAAACGGGCCCTGTCCCAATTGGAGACAGAGCCCGAAACTCTCATGGAGCCAGTGACAGGAATCGAACCTGCAACCCACTGATTACAAATCAGTTGCGCTACCGTTGCGCCACACTGGCACACTTGGCGCTTTCACGCGAAGCCAGTTAAGAATAAAGGAATTGCCGACGAGGCGCAACAGGCCCTTCACCCGACCACATCTCAAAACCATTCGTCAGAACGAATAGTTTTAATTACAATTGCTATATATAAAACTATTCGTTTTGACGAAGGGTTTCGTGATGCTTACTACCAAGGAAGCCGCCGAGCTGCTCGGCATCACTCCGCGCAGGGTGCAGGAGCTCATAAAAAACGGAGCACTTGAGGCCCGCAAGGCTTCTGGTGTATGGCTCATCGACAAAGACAGCGTCGACACGCGACTCCGCTCTGTGACCAAAACGGGGGGACGTCCCCGCCGCGGCCACGGTAAGAGCGAGATCGCGTTCACCCTCATGAACCGCACGTACGAAGTCGCTCAGCTGGTCTACAGTACATCGCGAAAAGACTTTACCCACATCGGTGCCGACATCGATTACGCCCACGCCCCTATTGGAGTATTTGGCCCTAATAGCCCCATATCGCTAGACTCCTTCCGCATCTGGTGGCGCGGCCGCGGTATCCCGCTCGCACGCATTGGGCTAGCCTCCCTGCTTGCAGAAGCCGCAGTCGATGTTCCCGATGAACTCGTCCAGCGAAATCTCGGCCTCTCCTTATCCGACCAGTATTGGATTAGGCCCCAAGGTTCCGGTCTCACCTGGGAGGATATCAACTTCTTCAATAACGCCTTTGATGACGTCTCGCTGTCCATTGCACCCTTTGCCCCAGAGGGAAAAGCGGCTGCCGCAAAGCCCGATAACACCTCGGACGGCAATCTTCAAAAGTACTGGACGTGCGAGGGCGAACGTCGAATTCTGCATAAGGCAGGAGCGCACCTGGACCAGGAACCTTATAACGAGCTGGTGGCGACCGCGCTCCACCGTCGCATCCTAAACGCCTGCGATTATGTGCCTTACTCGCTCGAGGGCACGGGCACTTCCGCCCTGAGCACATGCGATGTCTTCTTAACTGATGAAGAAGAGTATGTCCCTGCGTTCTATGTAAACCAGCACGCAAACGCAGATGAACGGCTAACCGACTACGAGCGATATGTAGCAAACTGCGAGGAGCTCGGGGTGACAGGCGTCAAGGATGCCCTTGACCGCATGATCGTATGTGACGACATCATTGCCAACTACGATCGTCATTGGCGCAACTTCGGCCTCGTGCGAAACGTAAACACGCAAGCTTGCAGACCTGCCCCCATCTTCGATTCGGGCTCATCGCTCTGGTGCAACATATCACTAGAGGAGCTTAGGGCGGGAGAGCACAGTTTTACCAGCGCACAATTTCATTCAAGCCCCGCCAAACAAATGTTGCTCGTCGAGGACATGGGCTGGTTTGACTGCGACAAACTCGAAGGCTTCGTTGACGAGGCAATCGAGATTCTTTCCAGAAACGACGCGCTCACGGCAAGGCTGCCATATCTAAAAGAGGCGCTAACGTGGCGCCTCGAAAGAATGATCGACATCGCTGAATGG
This sequence comes from Collinsella sp., assembly GCA_048485235.1. GTDB lineage: Bacteria > Actinomycetota > Coriobacteriia > Coriobacteriales > Coriobacteriaceae > Collinsella. The sequence goes on along the minus strand of DBFWCI010000007.1, from coordinate 34,388 downwards.
AGTTAGCGAGGCAGCATTGCCCCGCCAACTTCCCTACCTCCCGCGCAGGGCCTTGAGCTTGGCCAGGGCATCGGGGCTCAGGCGACTGCCCAGAGTCATCTTGATTTGTGGAGCTTCCTCGGCCTCGTGCACGTCGTTGTCGATCTGTTTGATCTCGTCCACCAGCATACGGCTCGAGATGCGCGTAACGCCCTTGCCCATGACGACGGCCTGGATCGTGCCGTCGCTCGACACTACAGAACACGCGCGGCCTTCCTCGCGCGCCTCGATGCAGAGCTTCTGCACCACGGTATCGGCCGAAACACCCGTCGGCGAAAACTCAATGCGCACACCGCGGGCCGGTAGGTTGGGGCGCTCGCTGGAGATATTGCCCGCGCCGTCAAATACGATCACGGCCTCGTAGCGGCCCTGGGCAAACGCAGCTACGTCATTAATGAGCGCCGTGCGCGCCATATCGTGAACGTCGCTGGAATACGGATCGTCGGAATGGTCGTACACGAGCTTTTCGTAGCGCGGCGTGCAGTGGATCACGTTGTAACCGTCGACCACCAGCAGCTCGGGCTTGTTGGAGTGCACCGTCGAGACTGGGTCGGCGATAGCCTGCGCAAACGCATTGCCGCCCACGCCATAGGTCGCGGCCGAAACAATCGGCTTGGCCGAGCCCTCGCCAAAGCGCTTGGCCTTGGACTTGGCGCGGTTCTTCTTGGACATGCGCTACTCCTCCCCCATGAGCTCGCCGGCATTGCGGCGCAGCCACTCAAAGCACAGCGCCGTTGTCGCCTGGGCAACATTGAGGCTCTCGGTCATGCCGCGCTGGGGAAGCTTGGTCAAAAAGTCGCATTTCTCAAGCACCAGGCGCGAGATGCCGTCGCCCTCGGAGCCCATGACGAGCGCCACGCGGCCCTCGAAGGGAGCATCCCAGCAGCTGCCCTCGGCGTGCTCGGAGGCACCGCCCACCCAAAAGCCAGCGGCCTTGAGGTCATCGAGCGCACGGGCGATATTGGGAACCTGTGCGATAGGCAGGTGCATGACAGCACCGGCAGAAGTCTTGTAGCTGCCAACGGTCACGCCGGCGGCGCGCTTGTTGGCAATGATGACGCCCGCCGCGCCCACGACCTCGGCAGAGCGCACAATGGCACCAAAGTTACCGTCGTCGGTCACATGATCGAGCACGACGACGAGCGCCGGTCCGTCACCCGCGCGGCCGAGGATGTCGGCGACGTCGGCATAGGGGAAGTTGCCAACCTCGAGCGCAATACCCTGGTGAGCGCCATGGCTCGACAGCGCATCGAGCTGCGCGCGCGGCACATACTTAATGCGGACGCCCGCGGCATTGAGGTCATCGATCAGGCGCGACAAGGCGGCATCGCGCTCCCCGCCCTCGGCAATGAGCGCACACTTGATGGGAAAACCAGTGCGTAGCGCCTCGGCGGCAGCACGGCGACCTTCGATAAACTCGCCCTTGGGAGCCTGGACAGCGTCGCGGTTGCGATCGCGCTGCGGACGTGCGGCCTGGGTGCGATCGCGCTGGCCCTTGGGAGCGGCAGCGCGATCATTGCGGCGAATCGGACGCGAGCCAGAAGCAGCCTGCTTGCCGCCACGAGGCGCACGCTTGCGATTGTCGGCCATAGGACGGCCTCCTTAAATAGATAACGAACAAGAATCGACCGTCCGAGCCACGGCACCTTGCCTTTCAATCGTCGGGCATGACCACCAGGTCTATGCCCTCCTCTTTCAAGGCAATCTGCCGCACCTCGAACGGTCGACAAATACTAGAGACTCTTAATACGAGTGCCCGCGGCGGTATCCTCAATGGTGAGGCCCAGGTCCTTGAGCTGGTCGCGGATGGCGTCGGCCAGATCCCAGTTCTTGGCGGCACGGGCCTCGGCGCGGGCCTCGAGAATCTTGGCAGCAGCCTCGTCCACGTCGTCGCCCGTATAGGCAACCAAACCGGCGGCAACACCCAGCAGACCCAGCGGCAGCTCCACCTTGGGCTCGGGAAGCTCGACGCCAAACGTATCGAGCAGCTCGGCCAGCGTATCGGCGGCAGCCAGGACTGCGGCCTTGTCGGCAGCGTCACCGGCCTGCTCCAGGTACTGGTTGCACTCGGTCACAAAGCCAAAGACGGCACCCATGGCACCAGCGGTGTTAAAGTCGTCGTCCATGCACTCCTTAAAGGTGGCGCGGGTCTCGGCGGCCTTGGCGGCAAACGCCTCGGATGCTGCCTCATCGGCATCGGCCGTCGCGTGGTTCGCAGCCCAGCGCAGGTTCTCGACCGTACCGGCGATACGCGTGAGCGAGTTCTCGGCACCCTCCAGGCGCTCCCAAGAAAAGTCGAGCGGTGAGCGATAGCTCGTCTGCAGCATCAGCAAACGCAGGGCGGCAGCGGAGTGCTGCTCGAGGACCTCGGCCAGCGTAAAGAAGTTACCAAGCGACTTGGACATCTTCTCGCCGTCGACCAGCAGCATGCCCGTGTGCATCCAGGTGTTGGAGAAGCCCTGGTGCCAGGCGCAGGTGGCCTGAGCGCACTCGTTCTCGTGATGCGGGAAGGCAAGATCGGAGCCGCCGCCGTGGATGTCGATCGGAGTACCCAGGTAGCGATGCACCATGGCGGCGCACTCGGTGTGCCAACCGGGACGGCCCTCGCCCCAGGGGCTCGGCCAGCTGGGCTCGCCGGGCTTGGCGGCCTTCCACAGGGCAAAGTCGAGCGGGTCGTTCTTGTCCTCGTTCTCCTCGATGCGCGCGCCAACCATAAGGTCGTCGATGTTGCGGCCCGAGACCTGACCATAGTTGGGATCGCTGCGCACGGCAAAGTACACATCGCCGTTATCGGCTGCGTAAGCGTGGCCCTGCTCGATAAGCGTCTTGATCATGGCGATCATGGGGCCGATCTCCTTGGTGGCGCGGGGGCGCACATCGGGATCGAGCACGTTGGCGGCGCGCATGACGCCGATGAACTTGTCCGAGAACTCCGTCGCGACCTCGGCGGCAGTGCGGCCCTGCTCGTTGGCGCGCTTGATGATCTTGTCATCGACATCGGTGAGGTTCTGGGCGAACGTGACCTCGTAGCCGCTCGCGATGAGCCAGCGACGAATCACGTCAAAGCTGATGAACGTGCGGGCATTGCCGATGTGGATGTTGTCGTAGACCGTGGGGCCGCACACGTACATGCGGACCTTGCCGGACTCGATGGGCTGGAACTCTTCCTTTTTATGGGTAGCGCTGTTGTAGATACGCATTCGTTACTCCTTAACGGTTTTCTGTAGCAGGCAGACGGCCCAGGCGCCGATTCCCTCGCCCTGGCCTTCCCAACCGAGCTTTTCGGTCGTAGTGGCGGCGACGCCCACGTTTTCGACGTCAACGCCCAGGGCATGGGCAAGGTTGGCACGCATGGCATCGCGGTGCGGGGTGATCTTAGGCTGCTGGCAGGCAATGGTGCAATCGGCATCGACAAACTCGAAGCCCAGCTCGCGCGCGTAGTCCATCACGCGAGCGAGCAGCACCATCGAATCGGCACCCTCATAGGCGGGGTCGGTATCGGGGAATAGCTTGCCAATGTCTCCCCCACGGCAGGCGCCCAGAATGGCGTCGGCCAAGGCGTGCGCGAGCACATCGGCATCCGAGTGGCCCAGCAGGCCGCGCTCGTAGGGAATGTCGACACCGCCGATGATACATCGACGCCCCTCCACCAGACGGTGAACGTCGTAGCCATGGCCAATGCGCAGGTTACTGAACATGGGGAAGGTCCTCTCCCTCGGCCATACGGCCAAGCAGAATCGCGGTTACGGGACGCAAGTCCTCGGGCACCGTCACCTTAAGGTTATCGCGCGGGCTCTGGACGCAGCGGACGCGCCCACCCATGCGCTCGACCAGCGACGAATCATCGGTGCCGATAAAGCCCTCGGCAATGGCTGCAGCGTGGGCGCGCTTCATAGCATCGACGCTAAAGATCTGCGGCGTCTGCGCAGCCCAATAAAGCTCACGCGGCGGCGTCTCGACGATGTTATCGCCGTCGACGATCTTGAGTGTGTCGATCGCGGGTTGACCGCACACGACACCGTCGAGCGAGCGGTCGCCCACAAGCACGTCGATCGCATGATCGATGGCCTCGGTCGTGATGAGCGGACGAGCGCCATCGTGAATGGCGACGTATTCAAAGCCCGCCGGCACCGCGTGCACGCCGGCACGGGTGGAGTCCTGGCGGGTATCGCCGGCATCGGCAAAACTGATGGGCGTGTCATAGTCAAACGGGTCGATGGCCAGGCGGCGCATCTCGGCACGGCGCTCGGCAGGGCAAACCACGACGATGTGGCCGACCTTATCGCTACGGTCAAACGCGCGGATGGACCAGCTCATAAGCGGACGGCCCGCCACATTGACGAGCTGCTTGCCGCCGGGGTTACCAAAGCGCTGGCCGCTGCCACCGGCAACGACCACGGCGCATACGGGCGCCATTATGCGTTCCCCTGTTTGGTGCCCTTCATGCGGTACAGGGAGTCCGCAAGAATGGCAGGGTTGTTAACGCCAAAGTCGCCCAGGCGCTCCGGATCCTCGCTGATGTCATCCATGAGCTCCTGCAGCGAGCCGTACTCGTCGACGATCTTCTCGGCCACGCCGTCGCGCACGACGGACACGCGCGAAAGCGTGCGCAGGCCCAGCGGCGTCATGACGGAGTCCTCGTCCAGGTCGTCATAGCCCAGAACCGCCGCCACATGCTGCGGGTCGGACAGGTCCTTAGGCGTCATGCGGCTCAGCTCGGCGCGAATCTTCTCGGCGTTTGCCTCGGAGGAATCGCTTGCGTAGTCGCGGATCATCAAGTCGTATTCGGTATCCATGCTGGAGCCCGCGAGCTGCTCGAGCTGCATCTGCACGAGCTTGCCCTGGTTACCCAGCTTGACGATGCAATCCTTAAGCTCGGTCTTTGCCTGTTGCATGATCTCGAAACTCGAGAAGATGCCGGTGATGTCGGCGAGCGTGACGTAGTCGTCGAGCTCAAGGGCCGTCAGGCGCAGCAGGGAGCGATCGAGCGACTGACGGGTAGTCTGGAGCGTGGCGACGAGCTGGTTGACCGAGCTCATGATGGTGGTGACGGGCTGGATCTCGTAGCTCTTGCCGTGAACGTACACGTTGACGACGGCACGACGAGCCGAAACCGAGATCACGATGGCGTCGGTGAGCACCGACATGCGAGCGGCAGTACGGTGACGCATGCCCGTCTCACTCGTGGCGAGCGAGGGATCGGGATTGAGGTGGAAGTTGGCACGCAGGATCTGGGTGAGGTCGCCATCGATAACGATGGCACCGTCCATCTTGGAGAGCTCGAACAGGCGGTTCGAGGTAAACGAAATGTTGAGCGGGAAGCCGTCGTTACCGGCGGCGAGCACGTTTTCGGTGTCGCCGACGCAGATAAGGGCGCCCAGGTGACCGGCAATGATCATGTCGAGGGCGGTGCGGATCGGCTGACCGGGGGCAGTCAGGCGGATGGCCTGTTCCATACGCTTTTGCAGCTCGTTCTTATCCAAGGCATCGCTCCCATCGTATACGCTCCATAAACGTCAATAAGTTTCTCACGGTTTGCCCCTGTGACGCCCGCAAAATCCGATGCTTACAGAATGAGCGAACACAGCTGAGAGCCCCAATCCAAATGAGCTGCTTATGTGGTAGCATCGGGATTCGCATAAATGAGGGAGTAGTCGCGTGATCGGGTTCGCCTCCGGTGGCGCGGCAAGTCAACACACTGGCCGATGCGGCCTGGCTTGCCTTAATGAACGAGACTCGTGGCTGTGCGCGCAACGCGTACGCCACGAGTCTTTTTTGTTACTCCCCCAAGAGGTACACGCGGGCCCGCCCGCAGAGAGGGAGCCAGACTATGGGACTCGCAGAGCTCGTGTTGCTCGCCGTTGGCCTTTCGATGGACGCCTTTGCCGTATCCATCTGCAAGGGCCTTGGCATGAAGAAGATCAACCTTAAGGTCGCCGTAGTGCTCGGCCTGTTCTTTGGCGGCTTCCAGGCAGGCATGCCCGTGATCGGATGGGCGCTTGGCAGTCAATTCATGAGCATCATCGGCCCCATCGACCACTGGATCGCCTTTATCCTTTTGGCCTTCATCGGCAGCAAAATGCTGTGGGAAGCCTTTACCGAAGACGAGGATGAAGACGACGGCAAGGATGCCGAGAAGATTGAACTGGGCGAGTACCTGATCCTCGCCATCGCCACCTCAATCGACGCCCTGGCCGTGGGCATCTCGTTTGCCGCGCTCTCGGTTGACATCGTGCCCGCTGTATCGCTTATCGGCGTCACAACGTTTATCTTCTCCGTCGCCGGCGTAGCGATCGGCCACACCTTTGGCGCGCGCTACGAAAAACCCGCCACCATCGTGGGTGGCGTCGTGCTCATCCTTATCGGCCTCAAGATCCTGCTGGAACACTTGGGTTTTTTGGTGCTGTAAAACACCCTTCAAAACTAAACGTCCGTATGAGGTCTCATGCAGAGTTTTGCATGGGCCTTTTCATGCAGACTTTTGCATGTCATACTAGGATGCAAAAGTCTGCACGTTAGGAGATTGCCATGGATACCCTTCCCATCACCACGCCGCGCCAAGCCGGCATCTACGTGCGTCAGGCGCGCGAGGCGCAGGGGATCACCCGTGCCGCCCTCGCTAAAAAAGCCGGTGTTTCGGAACGCCTGCTCGCATCGCTCGAGCTGGGAGATGCCACGGGCATTCGGCTCGACAAGCTGCTGGCAGTTTTCGGTGCTCTTGGACTGGCGCTCGCCGCTCAAGGGGATATAGGCGAAACGAAAAATGAGCAACCAGTCGACGCCCCGCATGCTGATCAACCTTGCAGCACCTCCAGACGCCATCACGCCCAACGTCTTCATCATCGCAACCGTCGCAGCACAACCATTCCGGCTCTTGCAGATGCCCCCTTTACATCCGCACTCTACGACGAGGTCTTCGCCGATTTCGCCATGTCCAATCTCGGAGTCTCGATTGCCACAAACGCATCTAGCCAAGCCATGCCCGAAGGGAAATAGCCAATGGCCAGAACATCACTTCGGACCATTATTTGCGGCGTGCCTGCTGGAACGCTCACGCAAGATGAGAACGGTCTTATCAGCTTTACCTACGATCATGACTATGACGGGCCAGCCCTATCGACCAACATACCCGTATCGAATCGCACATACGGACAACAGGTCATGAATCCGTACCTGTTTGGCCTTCTACCCGACAGCGAGGACCAACGAAAAGCGATTGCCGCCGAATTCGACGTTAGGCCCAACAATCCCGTTGCGTTGCTCAGCCATATCGGACTCGACTGTCCGGGCGGCGTGCAGTTTTGTGCCGAAGAAGATACCGACGCCGTCCTGCATCGCGCTGGCGAATACCGCCCTATAGACAACCACGAAATTGCTCTTCGTCTCAAGTCGATCAGAGATGACCGCGATGCATCGTGGATGGCTCTAGATGAAAGTTGGTCACTTGGAGGCAACCAGGGCAAGTTCGCGCTCGCGTTCATAAACGGCCGCTGGTGCGAATGCATGGGCTCCTCGCCCACGACGCATATTTTCAAAAATGGCGTTATCGGATTTAAACTCGAGGCTCTCAATGAGTTTGTCTGCATGAAAAGCGCCCAGCGCGCCGGCATCGCAACGGCAAACGTCGAATATCGTATGTTTGAGGACGAACCTGCCCTCATTGTTGAGCGCTATGACCGCGTGAAAGTCAAAGACGGAACGATCAGGCGCCTACATCAAGAAGACCTCTGTCAGGCACTTGGGGTGATGCCCGCCCAAAAGTACACGGCAGACGGCGGCCCGACCACACGCGACATTCAAGAGCTCCTCGTAAATACGAGCCACCATCAACTTAACCTGTATCTGTTTACGCAGATACTGTTCTTCAACGCCATTATCGGCGCACCGGATGCGCACGCGAAAAACTATTCCCTACTCCTTGGAAACGACGGCGCAGCCATGATGGCTCGAATGTACGATGTCGCATCGGGGCTGGCATACGAGCGCATGCGCCGCCGGGTGCGTCTTGCCATGAGCGTTGGCGGCGAAAATCGTGTGGGGCGCATCGGTCCAGGCGCTATCCGCCAATACCACGGTATGGGAGATCCCGCGCTGGAGGCGACGCTCACCGATGCCGGGCTATCCGAGAAGTTTTGCTTTGCGACCATGATGGACCTCGCCTACGAGGTGCCCATTTGCATGGAAGAGGTCATGGACGAATACGCCGACCTGCCCGGCATGGCGGACCTGCGCAAGCATATGCTCGGCCCCGTCCGCGAAAACTGCCAGCGCACCCTCGACCTCATCAGGGCAGAAATGGACTAGGTGGCCGTAATTTCGCAATTATCAAACAAAAGAGAGGGGGCACCCGTCGCAAAAGACCGGGTGCCCCCTCTCATAATGTCATTTGCAATCCGCTAGCACGTGGCTCGGACTGCTGCTAGCGCAACCTTTACGCAGCGAGGCGCTTGAGGACGTCGATGAGCAGCTCGTAGAAGCGCTCGGCAGAAGCGAGCTCCATGCTCTCGTCCGGGGTATGGACATCGGAGAGCGTCGGGCCCACGGCGATGGCGTCCAGGCCGTGCAGAGCCTCGGCAAACAGGCCGCACTCAAGGCCGGCGTGAATGGACTCGATGCGCAGCTCGGAGCCAAAGAGCTCTCGATAGCTCTCGACAAAGACTTCGCGGACCGGCGAATGCTCGGCATAGCTCCAGCCGGGATACTCAAACTCAAACTTGGCGTCGAAGCCCAGGACATCGGCCAGCGTCTGCAGACGGTCCTTGAACTCGTTCTGCAGCGAGGTGATCGAAGAGCGCGGGGACAGCATAATCTTGACCTCGTCATCGGAGGTGGCGACCACGCCGATGTTGGAGGAAACCTCGACGGAGCCGTCGGTGGCGACGTTACGGCGAATCACGCCGTTAGGGGCAAGGCGCAGGGCGCGGATGAGGGCAAGCGCGGACTTCTGGTCCATGGCCTCAACCTCGGCGTCGTCGGCAATCTCGACGGTGCAAGTAAAGCCGGGGTCGAAGACCTCGAGCTCGGCAGTGACGTCGGCGATGATGCCCTTTGCGATCTGGGCCGCGGCCTCGGCGGCAGCGTGGTCGGCGTAGACCAGAACAGCCTTGCACTCACGGTTGATGGCGTTGTCCTTGGTGCCGCCGTTAAAGCTAACGATGGCGGGCTCGCCGGCAACCATCAGGCGGTCGATGATGCGGGCCATGATGAGGTTGCCGTTGCCGCGCTCCAGGTTGATATCGCTGCCGGAGTGGCCGCCCAGCAGGCCGGAGATGTCGAGCGTGAGGGTGCTACCGGTCTTGTGCTCGCGCGCGATCGGGCAGGTGTAGGTAACGACGACGCCGCCGGCACAGCTGACGGTGGCAACGCCCTCTTCCTCGGAGTCAAGGTTGATCATGGTGCGGGCGCTAATCTGGGACTTGTCGAGCGTCTCGGCGCCGACCAGGCCAGTCTCCTCGTCGGTGGTGAACACGCACTCGAGGGCCGGATGGGCAATCGAATCGTCGTTGAGCACGGTAAGCATAAGCGCGACGGCAATACCGTTGTCGGCGCCCAGAGTGGTGCCGTTAGCGGTGAGGACGCCGTCCTTGACGACCAGGTCGATACCATCAGTCGTAAAGTCGTGCTCGACGGAGCCCAGCTTGTCGCACACCATGTCGATGTGGCCCTGCAGCATCACGGTCGGGGCATTCTCGGCGCCGGCAGATGCGGGCTTGCGAATGATGACGTTGTAGACCTCGTCCTGGTACACATCGAGACCGCGCTCCTTGGCAAACGCGACCAGGAAATCGCTGATGCCCTTCTCGTTGCCAGACCCACGGGGGATCGCGCTGACCTCCTCAAAGAAATGGAACAGCTGGGCGGGCTCGTAGCCGGTAATCTTGTAGTCCATGGTGCCTCCTTGGCGCAACTGGTTAGACAGTAAGACATGCGACTTGTATATTCCCAGACTTTGCGTGCATAAACCAGTCGAAAACGCCGAGCGCCCTCGCATCATCGGCTAACGGCGAGGAAACGCCACTTTATCAAGATAAAGCAGGTTAGACGGGCCGTGCCGAAGGGACGTTGGACCCTTCAACCAACTTCAACGCCTGTTGAACATTAATGCATACACCATTGGTATGTTTGATGAGATTTTTGTCCTCTGTCACGACGTAATCGGCATCAATGCGATTGGCGACGCCCAGCATCAGGTCGTCCTCAAAGTCGTTGTGATGATACTTGAACACAAAGGAGTCGAAGACCTCGTCTGCACCGACCGAGGCAATAATCGACTTTTGCCGAATCAGGCGAACGCACGCCCACGCTGTCTCGTCGGCACCGGCGATGGCTTCGGGAGTGAGAGCCCCCTCACGGCGGGCGTCGGCCTTCATCGTCCTTCCCAGAATGTAATAGACGTCTTTGACAGACAGGGAGGACGAGAAGAGGACGATATCCTCCGCTTCCGCCGCGCGAGAAAGGAGCTCGACTATCGGCCTGGTCGCATTCGTGCGAGCGAGAAAGTAATCTAGCCAGACGTTCGTGTCGATCAACAGCTTGAGCACACGTTTCGTTCCGACGCCGCTCATAATTCGATCCAATCGCTGAATCTCTCGCTCATCATTTGATCGTATAACTCGTCGTAATCAAAGGCTTCATCGGGGCTCGGCCTCTGAATCGAGAACCGCTCATAAAAATTCGAAATTAACGCAGCCCCTTCCGAGACGCGGGACGAACTCGCCTTCGATCGTATGTCGTCAGGCAGGACTTCGTCATCATTCTTTTTTGCGACGGGCATATGACCGTTCTCGGTCAAGTACTGCCACAGCTCCCTCACAGCTTGTGACGGCGTCATGCCGATATGCGCCAGCACGGCGTCCCCAGCCTCTTTGAGTTGGCGATCCATGCGCACATTCATCTGGACCGGCCGTGAGTCGAGTACCGATATTGGCATGCTAGCTCCTTCTGCTATACATATTTATATTTCGAGTATAGCACCATTTACTCATAAAAAAGGGGCGCCCCGACAGGAGTGCCCCTTCGCAAAGCTATGTTACGCCCTACAGCGCGCCGGAACCGGCTTGCATCATGCCGCCGGGGCCCGAGGTCACGCCGCCGCTCACGGGCGCGGCGTTGCCGGTGTGCGGTGCCGCCGGAGCGGTATCGCCACCGAGCGTGCCCGCCGGACGCGGTGCCGGGATCTCGCCCGTGCCGTGGCTAAAGACAAACTTGCCATCGGCCACGTCGCACAGGACGGTATCGCCCTCGCCCCACTCGCCGGCCAGAAGCTCCTCGGACAGTGGGTCCTCGATGAGCTTTTGAATAGCACGGCGCAGCGGACGCGCACCGTTGGTGAGGTCGGTGCCCTCGGCCACGATCTTGTCATAGGCCGCATCGGTGAGCTTGATGTTCATGCCGTTGGCAATCAAACGCTGACGCAGGTCGTCCACCAGCAGGTGCGCGATCTTGGTGAGATTCTCGCCCGAGAGCTTCTGGAACACCACAATGTCGTCGATACGGTTGAGCAGCTCGGGGCGGAACAGGCGCTTGAGCTCGCCCATCGCGCGACCACGGATCTCACTCGACGTGAGACCCTGCTCGCCGGTGGTGCCAAAGCCAACGCTCGCATCCTGCGCAATCTCGCGGGCGCCCACGTTGGACGTCATGATGATCACCGTATTGCGGAAGTCGACCGTCTTGCCCTGGCTATCGGTCAGGCGGCCCTCCTCCAGCACCTGCAGCAGGATATTGAAGATGTCGGGGTGCGCCTTCTCGATCTCGTCGAACAGCACGACCGAGTACGGGTGACGGCGAACAGCCTTGGTGAGCTGGCCGCCCTCGTCGTGGCCCACATAGCCCGGGGGGCTACCGATGAGCTTGGAGACCTCGAACTCACTGCCAAACTCCGACATATCGAAGCTGATGAGCGCGTCCTTGCTGCCAAAGAGATACTCGGCGAGCGTCTTGGCGAGCTCGGTTTTGCCCGTGCCGGTGGGGCCCAGGAAGATAAAGCTGCCGCCGGGGCGACGCGGGTCCTTGAGCGGCGAGCGGCTGCGGCGCACGGCCTTGGCAACGGCCTCGACGGCCTCGTCCTGACCGATGATGCGCGTCTTGAGCACGCTTTCGGCCTGCAGCAGGCGGCGGCTCTCGCTCTCGGTGAGCGAGGACACCGGCACGCCCGAGGTCACGGACACGATGTCGGCAATCTGGGAGACATCGATGGTGAGCGGGCTGGCGTCGAGCTCGGCCGTCCAGGCAGCCTTGGCCTCGGCGAGCTCAATCTCGGCAGCCTTTTGCTGCTCGGTGATCTCGGCGGCCTTGTTCATGTCGTCGCTCTCGGTGGCCTCCTGCGCGGCGGCCTTAAGCTCCTCCACGCGATGCTCGGCCTCGCGCACCGGCTCGGGCGCGCGGTTGGCGGCGATGCGGGCGCGGGCGCCGGCCTCGTCAATGAGGTCGATGGCCTTATCGGGCAGGAAGCGATCCTGGATGTAGCGGTCGGAGAGGTTCGCGGCGGCCTCGATAGCACCCTGCGTATAGCGCACATGGTGGTGCTCCTCGTAGCGCGGCTTGAGCGCGGTCAGGATCTTGACCGTGTCCTCGACGCTCGGCTCCTCGACATCGATGGTCTGGAAGCGACGCTCGAAGGCCGGGTCCTTGGTGAGGTACTTGCGGAATTCCTCGGCCGTGGTGGCGCCGATAATCTGGAAGGCACCGCGCGCGAGCACGGGCTTGAGCATGGAGCTCGCGTCGATGGAGCCCTCGGCAGAGCCGGCACCGATGATGGTGTGCATCTCGTCAATAAACAGGATGACGTCGTCAGCTTCGGTGGCCTCCTGGATCACGTTCTTGAGGCGCTCCTCAAACTCACCGCGATACTTGGCGCCCGCAACGAGGCCCGGCAGGTCGAGCGTCCAGATGTTCTGGTTCATAAGGTTCTCGGGCACGTTGCCAGCTGCAATCTGCTGAGCCAGACCCTCGACGATGGCCGTCTTGCCCACGCCGGGGTCGCCCAAGATAAGCGGATTGTTCTTGGTGCGACGCGAAAGGATCTCCATCATACGCTGGACTTCCTTTTCGCGACCAATTACAGGGTCGAGCTCGCCGTCGCGCGCCTTCTGCGTAAGGTTGGTGGCGAACTGCTTAAGCGTATCGGTGCCGCTCCCCTTTTGCTGCGACGCGTCCGAGCCGCTAAAGAACGGCAGGCCCGCACCGGGACGCCCGGCACCGGCGCCGGCGAGCGGACGCTTCTTGTCCTGGTCCTTGGCGGTAAGTTTCTCGATAGCCTTTTTGATGGAGGCGGACGACACACCCAGGCGCATGAGGATGTCCATGGCCATGCCGTTACCCTCTTCGACGATGCCAATCAGCAAGTGCTCGGTCGACACGTAGGTCTGGTTGTTCTCACGTGCCACGCGGAAGGAGCGCTCCATCACGCTAATGACGAGCGGCGTAAAGGCAAGCTTGGCAGCCTCGGTCTCCTCGCTGGGCTCGGGAACCGTGGTCTGGACCTCCTTGAGGGTGTCCATGATGTCGTCGTAGGAGATATCAAGCGAGCGCAGCGCCTCGGCAGCGATGCCCTCGTCCTCCTTGGCGAGTGCGAGCAGCAGGTGCTCGGTGCCCACCTTATTTGAGTGCAGATCGAGCGCCTCCTGTTTGGCCATCGACATGACCTTGCGCGCTCGATCGGTAAATCTATCTAACATGCTCGTTTCCTTACATGAGTTCATCGAAATCAAAACGCCCGCCCGTCGGCGGCGCTTTTGTCTCTTTACCCACAGGTTGTCTATGTTAACAGCTGGAGGAATATCTATAAACCCGGCTCACATGAATGCAGGTTATGACCGCATCGCGGGACTCACCGCGCGATGCGCGACAGGCGCCCCGCAAGAGAAACCCTAGGCGTCTTTCACCACGTCGGGACTCGTCGCACGCGATGCGCGATAGGCATCGGCCTCCTTGGAGACGCGTTCGAGCAGCTCGGATGTATCGACGCCCTCGACTTGCGCGACCGTTTCCACCGTCTGCATGGCGACCGCCCTCAGGTACGCGCACGCGCTGTCCCCCGGCTGCTCGAGGTCTATCTCCTCGCCGCCCTCCCGGGCAAAGCCGACCGCCATCACAAAGCCCATGATGCCCGAGACCAGAAAGCCCACCGCAAAGCTCGAATCTGCCTTGAGCTCTTCTCCGTCGGGGTGGACGATCTCTCTCACGCGGTCGATGATGATCGTATGGATGCCCTGCACGACCTGCTCGGCGGCACCCGCCCTCATGGTGATGACGATGCGCCGCAGCAGGCAGCGGACGTCGCGCCGGTCGAACGCCGAAAGGTCGCCCTCGCTCGAAAAATGCCAGAGGGCATCGGTGATGAGCTCGTTATCCTGCAGCAGCTGGGCTATGGCGATGGCGACGAGTTCATCGAAATCGTGAAAATAGTAGTAAAACGTTCCGCGATTGCACTGGGCGGCGCGGGTCACCTCGCCAACCGACAGCTCGAAGATGCTGTTGTTCTCGATGAGCTCCCAAAACGCCTCGATGATACGGGTGCGTGCATCGGGCGCATCGGCGTCCTTACGCGGTCTCGCCATGCGCCTCACCGCACCCCTGCGCCTTGGCGTTCATGATGAGCATCTGAAGACGGTTCTCCACGTTGGCGAAGCTCACGTCGGGATCGTAGTCGAGCGGCAGGAACTGCGCCGTGGGATACTGCTCCTTGAGCGCATGGATGAGCCCGCGCCCCACGACATGGTTGGGCAGACACCCGAACGGCTGCAGGATCACGAAGTTGCGGCAGCCGCGCTTGGCGTGCTCGAGAATCTCCGCCGGAATCAGCACGCCCTCGCCCGCATCGAACGTATGGTGTAGGATCTTATCGCTCGCGCGCACGAGCTCGGGCATGCGCGTCGGCGGCTCGTAGAGCGGGCTCGCCGCGCCCAGGCGGTCGCAACGGTCGTGCGCGAGCTCGAACAGGTTGTCCGCCGTGGCGTACCAGGCCTTTTCGGGCAGCGACAGGTCGACGTGGAACTCGCGCGACTGCGCATGCTTGTAGAAATAGGTCTTGCGGATCACGTCGGTCATGCGCGCCTCGATGACCTCGAGCCCGTTGTCCTCGAGGTAGCGCTCGATCTCGTGGTTGGCGCCGAGATGGAAATTGAGCAGGTACTCGCCCACGATGAGAACGGTCGGATGCGGGTTCGAGCGGTCGTACGGAACGGCGTCCATGATCGCAAGCGCGCGTTTGAAGCCCGTCGCCTGGCCTCTCAGCCCGGAGCGCTCCATGCCCTCGATAACCTCATCGAGCGCGCGGTCGAACGCAGCGTCCGCCGCGCCCTTCTCGAGCTCGTAGGGACGGATGCGCCTAAGCATGGCCTCGAGGGCATCGATCATGGGAAGACCGTAGGCGATCTGGATGCTCGGGCCAAGGCCGAGCTTGAAGCCCGGATGCGCATTGTGGGCATCGACGTCGTCGTTGGTGAGCACCGGGACATAGTCGTATCCCGCGTCGTCGAGCGCGCGGCGCAGCAGGGGCATGTAGTGCGTCAGGCGGCAGTCGCCGATATACTTGCCAGTCACCACGGCGACGTCGTGCGGGTCGTACTTACCGCTCTCGAGTGCCGCGAGCGCCTCGCCGATCACGATTTGCGCGGGGAAGCAGATGTCGTTGTGCACATAGCGTTTGCCCAGGCGGATGGCATCCTCGCGCCCGATATCAAGGGCCTCGGCGCGCACGCCCTGATTGCGCATCGCCGCGGTCATGAGCCTGCAGAACGCATGGGAGGTGTTGGGGACCAGCGCGATCTTGTCGTGCCGGTCGCGCTTGGTGTACTTGACCTTATACGGGTCGTCGAGCGGATGGACCGCGTGCACCCGGGCGCCCTCGGCACGCTCCTCCGCGCGACGACGGTTGACCGACTCGATAAACGAACGCACGCGAATGCCCATGGGACCGGCGACGTCGCTCTCATCGAGCTTGATCATCATCGGAACCTTGGAGCCCATCTCGCCCATCATGCGCGCGATCTCGTCGGTGAGATACGCATCGTGGCCGCAGCCGAAGCTGCCCATCTGCACGAGCTCGAGCTCGGGCGTCGATGCGACGATGACCGCGCACGACAGCATGCGCGCATGGTAGTTGTTCACGATGTCGATGCGGCTGTTGGAAAGATCGACGTTGCAGACCCCCGGCACCGCATCGGGCGTCAGCACGGGGATGCCGCGCTCAGAGAAGAGCTTGGGCAGCCCGTGGTTGACCAGCGGGTCGTTGTGGTACGGGCGCGAAGCGATCACCACCGCGTAGCCGCCGTCCTCGTGCACGTTCTCGAGCACCTGCCTGCCGCGCAGCTGCAGCTGGTTCTCAAACGTCTCCTGCGCGCGGTCCGCCTGCTCGGTCGCCTTGGCAACCAGGTCGGCATCGATATCGAAGGTCTCCTTGCACCACGCCTTGAGCTGGCGGTTTCGGTCGCCCTCGTCGTACCAGTGGAACAGCGGCGTATCGAACGGAACGCCGAAACGCTCCTCCGGGTTATCGGAATTGCGCATCACGTAGGGGTATCCCTTTACGACGGCGCACATCCACTCGCTGGTAGAGGCGGTGTTTTCGGTGGGCACCGTCGTGATGATGGGCATGAAGATGCGGTCGACGCCGGCGTCGACGAGATTGCGGATGTGCCCGTGGACGAGCTTGGCCGGGAAGCACACGGTGTCGGATGTGACGTGCGCCAGACCGCGCTCGTACATCGCCTTGGTGCTGCGTCCCGAGACGCGCACCTTAAAGCCGAGCGTGCTGAAGAACGTCGACCAGAACGGCATGGTGTCCCAGAACTCGAGCACACGGGGAATGCCGATCGTGACATCGCGCCCCCCGCTGACGGGAACCGTGGGGTACGACTCGAACAGCAGCTTCTCGCGGTCGACAAAGAGATTGGGGGCAGCCGCGGTCCGGTCGCGCCCCGTGCCGGGTGCCTGTGCCTCGCAAGCACCCTGCGGACGCAGCTCCTCCGCCGCGGGAACCTCGCGCACGAGCTCATCCCATGAGATGGCGCCGCCGCGCGGGCAGCGATTGCCCGTGACGTAAAGCGAGCCGTCGCCAAATGCCACGACCGCGCGCTGGCAGCGGTTGTTGCACCGACGGCAGGTAACGCCGCCGAATTCGCGATGCTCGAAGCGCTCCACGGCATCGAGCCCGATAAACGACGTGCCGGCGTCGCCCTTGCGGCATTCCTCGCGCGCGAGCAGGGCGATACCGATAGCGCCCATCAGCCCCGGGTGGGGCGCACGCGTGACGGGTTTGCCCAGATACTGCTCGAATGCGCGCAGCACCGCGTCGTTTCGGAACGTGCCGCCCTGGACAACGACTTTGTCGCCCAGACGGTTGAGATTTGAAACGCGAATGACCTTGGTGAACACGTTCTCGATAATCGAACGGCAGAGACCGGCCATGATGTCGCCCGGACCCTTACCGCGCCGCTGCTCGGAAACGACGCTGCTGTTCATGAACACCGTGCAGCGGCTGCCGAGAACGGCGGGGGCTTTGGACGAAAATGCCTCGGTCGCGATATCCTCAACGGCTATTCCGAGGTTTTTGGCAAAACCCTCGAGGAACGAGCCGCAGCCCGCAGAGCACGCCTCGTTGACGACGATATCGGTCAGCACGCCGTGGTTGAGCCAGATGGCCTTCATATCCTGTCCGCCGATGTCGAGCACGAAGGTCGCATCGGGAACGCATGCGCACGCGGCGCGGGCGTGCGCGACCGTCTCGACCGTATGGTAGTCGGCGTGGAACGCGCGCGCGAAAAGCTCCTCGCCGTATCCCGTGGTGCCCACGGCATCGATCGCAAGCGTGACTCCCGCTGTCTCCCAGCGGTTCTTCAAGCTGACAAGACCCTGTTGGGCGACGTCGAGCGGTCTGCCGTTATTAGACGCGTAGAACGAATCGACAAGCTCACCCGCCTCATCGACCAGGGCGAACTTGGTCGTTGTGCTCCCCGAATCGATACCGAGCGCCACACGCACCGTCTCTCCGGGCGCATACGCATCCGGACCCTTTGCCGGCGTCTCTTTGCCATGGCGTGCCGTAAAATCCGCCTGCTCGGCAGGTGTGGCAAAAAAGGGCTGGGCAAGACGTCCCTCCCCGCTTGCGGGCGCGACCGTCTCGAGCTTATCCAGCCGGACAAAAGCGTCGGGAAGGTCGATCGGTTGGGACGATGCGAACATGTCGGTCAGCGACAGGGCGGCACCGCGCGCGACCATGATCTGCGGATCGCGCGGGACGATAACCTGATCGTCCGATAGATTCAGTTGCTCCCGGAACACGCGGACCAGCGTGGGGTTGTAGGCGAGCGTACCGCCCTCGAAGATTACCGGCGGCTCGATGTCGATACCCTGGGCCAGACCGCCGATCGTTTGGCGAGCGACCGCGTGAAGCGCCGAAAGCGCCAGGTCGGTGGTAGGAATGCCCTCGTTGAGCAGCGGCTGGATATCGGTCTTTGCGTACACGCCGCAGCGGCCCGAGACCTCGTGGACGGTCGTTCCCCGGCTTGCGAGCTGCTCGAACTCGCCCGATTCGGTGCCGACCCCCATGAGCTTTGCCATCTCGTCGATAAATGCACCGGTACCGCCTGCGCACGAGCCGTTCATGCGCATGTCGGCAACCTCGATGTCTCCCTTATCGTTGGTGCGGAAGAAGATCATCTTGGCGTCTTGGCCGCCCAGCTCGATGGCGCAGCGCGTCTGCGGATAGAACCTGCTGATCGCGAGCGCGTTGGCGACCACCTCCTGAACGTACGAGGCGCCCAGCGCGGTCGCGATATCGCGCGCACCCGAGCCGGTCACCGCAACGCGCAGCGACTCATGGGGAAAGCGCTCGGCGAGCTCGCCGAGCATGGCGCGCACGCTCGCTGTCTGACACGCCCCGTGGCGGCGATATCCCCACCACGCCTCGGTCACATCCTCGTGCATCGCGTAAACTTTGGTCGTCGTCGACCCTACGTCCAGTCCTACTAGCAACGCCATAATGCTCCGTCTCTCGCATTTTTTCTGCTAGAGATATACCACTCTACGTAATACAACAGACTGTTGTATTTAAACTCCGTATAAAAAGCGGCTGCCGAAACGCTTCAGCAGCCGCCGAATGCACCAACAGATTGTTCTGCGCGCTAGCACGTCGGGCAACGGAGCAGCACGGGGCCTCCGGTCATGCGCACCGCTCACGCCCGCGATGTCGCCGAGAGAGCTATCCACGCTTAGGGCTCCAACCAAGCAAGTCGCCCGCGCTCAGCAGATCCCTAAGCGAGCTACTCGCACTCAGGAGCCATAGCCTGCTCCAAGAGCTCGGCATGCTCCTCCTCGAAAACCGTCCCCACAGGGAAGGCGCGACGGAAGACGAAGTGGGAAATCGGACCGGCTACCAAAAGGTTCCACGGCAGCGCCATCACAAAATTATGCGGGATGTTGATCATCCAGATCGCGGGCACGGAATACAGGTTCGCAAGGATGCCGCCGGGCATGTGCGTCAGACCCTCACAGGCACCGTACAGCGACATGATGATGACCATGGGAACGACCATGCAGGAGCTGACGGCGAGCGTCATGGCAAGTGGCGAGCTCTTGCCCGGCGTGACCAAGTACTTAAAGGCGAAACCCTTGGCGAGCGGGCTGGCGACGAACCAGTCGCAGCACATGGCAAAAATGTAGGCAACGGGGAAGCCGAGCCACGCAGTGGCAACGACCTCGCCGTTGATGGCCCCGTGCTGCAGGGCAACGTTGTAGATGCTCATCCAGAGCACCATGCAAAAGCACATGATAAAGGTGAACAGCAGGCTCTCTCGTTTGTTGATAGGCATAAAGGGCAGATTCCTCTCTGTGTTGTACCGCGGCGCCATGCAACAAAAACGGGCGGGCAAGATGGAGCTGTTGGAACTTCATCTCGCCCGCCCGTGGTACGCGCGTCTGCGACTACTTATGTGGTGGAACCAGCCTAGCACGAAACGCATGCGCTTCGTAAGCGTTGAGTTTATGAAGATGCAGGGCACCGATAATCCCCCGACCCCATAAGTTGCGGTGGAATACGGACTGTTTTGACCCTTTAAGCAGCAATTCAGTCCCTATTTCACCGCAACTCATTTGGTGCAAAGTAACCTGTCCCCCTTGTACCAATTAGCTGGTGTGGCGCCAGCGAGGGTCGGTGAGCGTACGCGCCACACCCAGTCCAACGGGCAGAAACGCTACGATGAGCACTGCGCGCACAAACCAGTCGAGCATATTGACCGTGTCGAAGGTGCACATGTAATACATCGAGCGATACAGATACAAGCCCGGCACCATAATGACAATCGAAGGCACCGTGAGGGCGATGCGCGGGTAGGTGAGCTTGACTTCAGCCAAGCTTGCGAGCAGCCCCGATACCAGCGCGCCGATAAACGCTGCTGCCTCGGGAGGCATTCCCGTGCTGAGGCCCAGGAAGGGAATCATCGTCGGCGCATCGACAAGGGTCAGACGCAGGGTATTGGACACGGCGCCGATCAACCCAGCTGCCGCGGCCATCTTTACCGGGCTGTTGAACATCACCGAGAAGCCGAATACGCCAACGAAGCTCATCACCACGCGCAGGAGCGTAAGGGCAAGCGGCGAAAGGCCCAGTGGGGCAAAGTCGTCCGGCGCCAGGCCAACACACTCGGCAACCATCCAACCTACGAGGGTCGCCATCACAATAATCGATACGGCATATGAAAGGCGCTCGATACCGCTTCGCATGTCGAGCTTAGCGATGTCGAGGCCTGCCGTAATGAGTGGAAAGCCGGGAATCACAAAGAGCATGGCGCCGATATAGCCTTCTTGGTGCGACATTGCCCCCGGTATGACCTGGCCAAGGCCGAGCAATGCCAGCAGATACGAAACGCAAGCGAGCGCAACGCCGGTCGTCAGCGCGCTGAACTGACCAAGGCCTTGCTTGAGAATATGGGAGCGGGCAAAGTTGCCGACACCCGCGCCCACGAACGCGCAGGCCATCTCGATAGGGCCGCCGCCGAGCAAAAAAACGAAGGCGCCACAGGCGCAGGCCGCCGCAAGGCCCTGTTGCCAAGGCGCGTAATCAGGTTTTGAACTCTCAACGGTCTTGAGCATCTCGTGATACTCGTGCACCGTGAAGCGACGACCATAGGTCTCGATTTCCTTGAGGAAACTCTCCATCATCCAAATGCGATGGGTATTGACGCCCGTTGTGGGCAAGCTGACGACCTCATTAAAGCAGTGACCATCTTCGATGCAGGTGCACTCAAACGACAGAAGACTTAAGTCAACGTGGATGGTGACACCGAGTACGGCGGCAACACGATTCATGGTATCGCGCACGCGCCAGGCACCCGTTCCGCTTGCCAGCATAAGCATGCCGGTGCGGCAGATGATGGATGATTTATCGGTGAGCGGCGCATCGACGGCAAGCTCATCGCCTGCCGTCACGATCTGGTGCCAGTCAGTTTTCATATGGAGCGCGCCGGCACGAACGCCGTGGTGCATGGGGGCTCTCGAAAGCAGCGAGTTAAGGCGCGAAGGCTGTGAGGGCTCCGCCGATTCGCCCTCGTCCTCGTCGGGCTCTTCATCGACCAGATCAAAGGAATCAAGCGGCGCTGGCTCGCGACGGTCGATCAGCTCCTCGTCCTCATCATCAAAGTAATTGAACTGATCGAGCATGTCCTCTTCGATTGAACGCTCGCTCGCGTCGTCCATATAGACGCTCCCTTCCTACCGACTAACCCCCATCCTAGGCAGCAACGGCTAAAGGAAACATAAAAGAGACGGCTGTCATGCATGGAAGGCGCAAACCTCCAATGCGTCGGTAGACCCCCTAGTCATTGGGGACGTTCTTAAATGACCAGTCAAACAAGAACGTCCCCAATGACTACTCCGGCAACGCCGATGTTTTGGCAACGCCAGCGAGCGCCGTCCAGGGCGAACAAGTTGGCATGAAAAAGGCAAGGCATAGACCTTCTGGTCATGCCTTGCCTTTTGAATGACAAATTGTCGCCCTGGGCGTCGCGCAGCGTCGGCTGGTCCGCCGTTCGGTAGAACGGCGGAACCAATTAGTACATCTTTGCGCCGGCGGGGATGGAGGCGTCGAGCTGGATCAGGTTGAGGCGCTCCTCGCCCTCCTCCTCGTGGACAGCGCTGATCAGCATGCCGCAGCTGGGAATACCCATCATCTTGCGCGGAGGCAGGTTGGTGATGGCGAGCAAGGTCTTGCCAACCAGGTCCTCGGGCTCGTAATAAGCGTGAATACCGGAGAGGATGGTGCGGTCGGTGCCGGTGCCGTCGTCGAGCGTAAAGTTCAGCAGCTTCTTGGACTTCTTGACGGCCTCGCATGCCTTGACCTTCACAGCGCGGAAGTCGCTCTTGGAGAAGGTATCAAAGTCGACGAACTCCTCAAACAGCGGCTCAACGGCGATCTTGGAGTAATCGAGCGTGGGCTTAAGCGACTTAACGAATGGGCTCGCGGCGTTGCCGGCCTCGGCAGCCTTAGCGGCAGCGGCACCGGACTGGAAACCCTTCTCGGGCTTCATGTGCGGGAACAGCAGCACGTCGCGGATAGAAGCCTGGTTGGTAAGCAGCATGACCACGCGGTCGATACCAATGCCAATACCGCCCGCGGGAGGCATACCGTACTCGAGGGCGCGCACGTAGTCCTCGTCATACTCCATGGCCTCATCGTCGCCGCCGGCCTTCTCGGCCATCTGGGCGGCAAAGCGCTCGGCCTGGTCGACCGGGTCGTTGAGCTCGGAGAACGCGTTGGCGTACTCGTGGCCGGCAATAACCAGCTCAAAGCGGTGCGTCAGGCGCGGGTCGTCCTCAAAACGCTTGGCAAGCGGGCTGACCTCGATGGGGTAATCGCACACGAAGGTCGGGTTGACGATGGTGTCCTCGCCCAGCTCATCGTAGATCTCGGCGATAATCTTGCCGGCGGTCCACTCGGGCTTAATCTCCAGGCCCTTCTCGCGCGCGGCGGAAGCAAGCTCCTCGACCGGCGTGTCGATGGTGACCTGCTTGCCGAGCACATCGGAGACGATGTCGGTCATGGGACGGCTGGCCCACTCACCAGAAAGGTCGATGGTCTGGCCCTGGTACTCGATGACCTCGGGGTTGCCGATGGCCTTGTTAGCCGCCTTAATGACGCCCTGGGCGAGCGCCTTCATGCCCTCGAGGTCGGAGAAGGCACGGTAGGCCTCCATCGTGGTGAACTCGGGGTTGTGGGTGAGGTCCATGCCCTCGTTACGGAAGATGCGGCCGATCTCGAACACGCGCTCAAAACCACCGACGATGCAGCGCTTGAGGTGCAGCTCGGTGGCAATACGCAGGTAGCACTCCTGATCGAGCGCGTTGAAGTGGGTAATGAACGGCTTGGCAGTAGCGCCGCCCTGGATGGTCTGCAGGATGGGGGTCTCGACCTCCATGTAGCCGTCGGACTCCATAAAGCGACGGAAGGTGGAGAGAATCTGCGAACGCTTACGGAAGGTCTCGCGAACGTCGTCGTTGGCGATCAGGTCAACATAGCGCTGGCGATAGCGGGTCTCCTTGTCGGAAAGACCGTGGAACTTCTCGGGCAGCGGACGAACGGCCTTGGAAAGCAGGGTCGCGCTCTTAGGGGCAACGGAAAGCTGGCCGCGCTGGGTGCGCACGACCACGCCGGTCACGCCCAGGATGTCGCCCAGGTCGAGGGCCTTGAGCGTATTCCAGGCAGCCTCGTCCATGTCGTTGATGCGGCAGAACAGTTGAATCTCGGCAGTCGCATCGCGCACGACGATGAACATGATCTTGCCCTGACCGCGCTTGGCGACCACACGGCCGGCGATCTTCACGACATCCTCGGTGTCCTCACCATCGGCAAGATCGGCGTACTTAGTCTCGATATCGGCGACGTAGTCCTCAAGCTCAGAGTGCTCGGGATAGGGGTTCTGGCCCGCCTCGAACAGGGCGGCGCGCTTGGCCAGGCGGGTGGCGCGCTCGTCGTTGAGCGTCGATGCCTGATCGGCGGCGTTCTGGTTCTCTGCCATAAGTTAGCTCCTCAAACTAAAACGCTCCCCAGGATTCGGTCCCAGGGAGCGAAAACATACCTTTACGCGGGACCGTGGTCTAGCGTGCGATCTTGGCGATGGTGTAGACGCGAGTCTTGCCGGAAGGCGTAACGACCTCGACGGAGTCGCCCTCGCCGTGACCGATGATGGCGTGACCGACCGGAGACTCGTTGGAAATCTTGTGCTCGAGCGAGTTGGTCTCGGTGGTACCAACGAGCGTGACTTCCATGACCTCGCCGTTGGGATCAATCAGCGAAACGGTGGAACCGATGGAGACGGTCAGATCGCCCGTGGTGGCAGCAACCTGAGCGTTGGCAAGAATGGCCTGGATCTCGGCGATACGAGCAGCATTCTGGGCCTGCTTGTCCTTGGCGGCATCGTACTCGGAGTTCTCCGAAAGGTCGCCGAACGCGCGGGCTTCCTTGATGTCCTCGACGATCTCCTTGGCGTAATCGCCCTCACGCCAGGCGAGCTCCTCGACGAGCTTCTGGCGGCCCTCAGCGGTCAGTACGATCTGGCTTGCGTCCATACGGATATCTCCCCAACTCTGATCAAACAATCAACTGTCAACAAAACGAAAAAGACCGGCTAGCCTGCGGGCAAGCCGGACAGGTGCTCACCCCAAAGGGATGGGACTACTCTGCGTCCGCGTCGCTGTCCTCTGCCTGCTTCTTCTTGGCAGCAGCGAGCTTGGCCTCGAGCTCAGCGATCTCCTTGTCCTCCTCGGACTGCTCGACCACGACCTCCTCGGCCTGCTTGGTCTCGGCCTTATCGTCGCCCTCCATACCCTCGCGGATATTCTTGACGGTAGAGCCGAGGGACTTGCCGAGCTTCGGCAGGTTCTTGGGCCCGAAGATAATCAGGACAACGACGAGAATAATGATGAGCTCAGGAGCCCTCAGTCCAAACATGTAGACCTCCACAATACAGCGAGACAAGCTCGAATGAGTATACCGCGGGTATCGCGGTATCACAACAATAGCTAAAAAAAGGGACCGCAAGAAGCGGTCCCTCCTCATGCTCTGGTCGGGTTGACTGGATTTGAACCAGCGACCCCTGCGTCCCGAACGCAGTGCTCTACCAAACTGAGCCACAACCCGTTAGCTCGACTATAGTAACAAAGATTTCCGTCGTGTGCTAGAGAAATTTTTACTTCTTTGGCACTTCGACGCGAACCGTGTTGGGAATGAGCTCCGTCGCGCAGGCCCACCAGCCTTTTTGCTGGGCAGCGTCCGCAAGCCTTTCGGCCGTGGCGGCGGTGTCGCAAATGGCAAACGAACAGGCGCCCGATCCGCACACATCTACAGCAACGGTGCCGTCCTGTTTACGCAGCCAATCGAGAACCGTTTGAATCTGCGGCTCCATCTGTGCGGAAATGACACCCAGGTTGTTATGGATGAGCGCATATGCCGTCTCGGCATCACCAGCACGCAAGGCAGAAGCTATCGCGCCGGGCTTGTCCGCAGGCACCGGGGCCTCGTCAAAACGTCGATAGGCTTCAATTGTCGAAACACTTGCCTCGCGCGGCTTGACCAGCACGACGGGCGTCGCGGGCAGCGCGGGGTACTCAGTTGCCAGCACGTCTCCCCCACCTACGTAGAACGCAGGACTCGCGTGCAAAAAGAACGGGACGTCGGCACCGATGCCTCGCGCAATATCGTCGAGCGCTGGGTCGGTGCGATCAATGCCCCAGAGCTCCGCCAAGGCGACAATGACCGCGGCCGCATCCGTCGAGGGGCCGCCCAAGCCGGCGCACAATGGAATGCGCTTCTCAATCGTCACGCAGATGTTTGCCTCGCGACCATAATGCTCGGCCATAGCAACCGCAGCCCGATACGCCGTATTCTTTTGCATGGGAAAATCTGATGCCGGAACCGTCTGGACGGTCAGCGCCTGCGCCGGCGTGACCGTCACGGTATCGGAAAGACCGACGGCCGCCATCAGGGAATCGACCCTGTGGTAGCCGCGGTCATCGCGCTCGGTATGAACCCCCAGGTAGAGGTTAATCTTTGCCGGCGCGGAAAGAGTCAGGGACCGATTGGTCACCGTTAATGCTCCTCGAGCTGATTGCCGAGCGGGGTAAAGATATGCTCGCCGCTCTCGGGGTCGAACAGCTCGACCTGACCGGTGAGCACATCAATATACTGGTAGGACTGACGCGACTTGCGGCCGCGACGCTCGTCGACCTCGACGATAAAGACGGCGGGGTGGACGCTCTTGATGGTGCCCATGCGCTCGACAACGCGGGTGCGGCCCATGTTGGCCTTCACCTTGACGCGATCGCCCACCATATCGGTCAGCTTCTCGTGGATGTCGTCGACGTGATTGACTTCCATCTCTTCCATGAACAGGGCCTCCAGAAGGTGCAATTCAAAAAGGGGATAATACCCCTAAGATAGACAAAACTCTAATACTATAGCACCCTGCTGCCGCCAAACGCAAGTAGCTAAAAAAGCCCGGTCTCGAATACGTACCAGACGACAACCTCGCATGACCAGTTGTTACGCGGTTTGGTAAAACCGCGTAACCTAAAGGTTGTCGGTGTCCAAGACGATGGTGAATGGGCCGTCGTTGACCAAGTCGACTTTCATATCGGCGCCAAAAATGCCGTGCGCCACGTGTTCGACATCTTGACGAACGAGCGTCAGGAAGTACTCGTAGAGCTCGTTGGCAACATCGGGTGCGCCGGCATCCGTAAACGACGGACGGCGACCGTGGCGGCAGTCGGCGAACAGCGTGAACTGCGACACCACGAGCACCTCGCCGTCGACATCGGCAAGCGCCAAGTTGGTCTTGCCGTTCTCGTCCTCGTTGATACGCAGCCCGCGGAGCTTGCCCCACAGCTTGTCGGCCTCGGCACGCGTATCGCCATGGCCCACACCCAGCAGCACCAGGTAGCCGCGTCCAATGCGGCCCACGCACTCGCCGTCGACCGTCACGCCGGCGTTGAGCACGCGCTGCACCACCGCACGCACGGTCTACTCCTCGCCCGTCAGCTTGGCGGACAGATGCTCGAGCGCGTGGAAACGATGGCTGATGGCGTTCTTCTCGTCAGCCGTCAGCTCGGCCATGGTCTTGCCCGGCGTGTCGACCGGCAGGAACAGCGGGTCATAGCCAAAGCCGTGATCGCCGCGGCCCTCGTGCGCGATAACGCCCTCGCAAGCGCCCTCGCCATAGGTGACCAAGCCGTCCGTGTCGATGAGCGCAACGACGCTCATAAAGCGTGCGGTGCGGTCCTCATCTGCCACGCCTTCCAGGTTAACGAGAAGCTTGGCGTTGTTGGCGGCATCGTCGCCGTGCACGCCCGCATAGCGCGCGCTATACACACCGGGATCACCGTCCAGCGCGTCGACGACCAAGCCCGAATCGTCGGCAATGGCCATAAGGCCCGTCTCCTCAACCGCGGCTTGGGCCTTGATGATGGCGTTCTCCAAAAACGTCGTGCCGTTTTCCTCGGGATCCTCAAAATCACCCAGCTGGCCGAGCGCCACAAAGCGCACCTCGGGCATGACCTTGCCCAAAATGGCCTCGATCTCGGTGAGCTTATGGGCGTTGCCCGTTGCCACGACGATGGTCGCCGCCGGGTCGAGGGTGTCGATGTCAATCTTCTCAAGTGCCATGACTGGCCTCCTTGTCTCTATAGCAAGCCGCGTGAGGGGCGTTTGGGCACTTGACCTCTCCCCTCTCAGGCGATCGGACCTTTCAACGCAGCATTTCAGCAGATAAAACCTACCAAAATAAACCTGTCCCTTTTGGCAGGTTAGGCGATGGCTTGGCGCTGAAGCTCGATGAGCTCGGCGATACCCTTG
Organism: Collinsella sp.; assembly: GCA_048485235.1. Lineage (GTDB taxonomy): Bacteria > Actinomycetota > Coriobacteriia > Coriobacteriales > Coriobacteriaceae > Collinsella. The sequence goes on along the minus strand of DBFWCI010000007.1, from coordinate 6,505 downwards.
TCGCCCAGGTCGAGCAGGGCGTTGAGGCGTTTGCGGTCAAAGGGCGCCTGCTCGCCGGTGCCCTGGAGCTCGATCATCTCGCCGGTGTCGGTGGCGACGAGGTTCATGTCGACCTCGGCGTGGCTGTCCTCGGAATAATCGAGGTCAAGCAGCGTATTGCCGTCGACAACGCCCATGGAGATGGCAGCCACCTGGCCGATAAGCGGGATGCGCTCGATCTTGCCCGCCTCGACCCACATGGCGAGGGCGTCGTGCAGCGCCACCCAGGCGCCGGTGATGCTCGCTGTACGCGTGCCGCCATCGGCCTGAATCACATCGCAGTCGACGGTGACGGTGTACTCGCCGAGCGCCTTCATGTTGACGACGGTACGCAGGCTGCGGCCAATGAGGCGCTCGATCTCCATGGAGCGACCCTTGCGGTTGGCGTGCTCGCGCTTGCAGCGCTTGCCGGTCGACGCCGGCAGCATGGCGTATTCCGCGGTCACCCAGCCGGCCTTAGCTCCCTTTCGCCAGCCCGGCACGCCCTCCTCGATAGTGGCGGCGCACAGCACGCGCGTGTCGCCGAACTCGGCCAAACACGAGCCGTGGGCGTGCTTCATGACACCACGGGTGAGCTTAACGGGGCGCAACTCGTTGGCGGCGCGACCGTTGGCGCGGTTGACCTGCATGTACTCCATAGAAATTTCCTTTCGGCAAAAGATGTGGCGAAGGCTTTGGCGGCTGCCTTACATCTATTTCAGCTCATCGATATCGATATGTTCGATGCTCTTGAGCGGCTGTCCAAAGATAAAGCTGCCCGCCACCGCAAACTCGGCAATGTTATCGGCCGTCGTGGCAAAACGATGCTGCGGCTCGGCGGCGTCGCCCGCCAGCTGCTCGCGGCGCGTGAGGATATCGGTCAGCTCGCGCGTGGTCTCCTCGGCGGAACTCACGACGCGCACCCCAGGCCCCAGCGCATGCCGGATAGGTCCCACCAACAGCGGAAAATGCGTACAGCCGAGCACCACGGTATCGATACCGTGGTCGCGCAGCGGCTCAACCGTGGCACCCACCAGCGCACGCACGGCAGGCGTATCGAAGATGTCCTCGTTCTCAAGCCACTGTTCCTGCAGATGTGCACCCGAGGCGAGCTCGTGTTCGACAACCTCGACAAAGCTCGAGGCAGGACAGCCGTATACATCGACGCCGGCATCCAGATCCTGAATGGCGCGCGTGTAGGCGCCCGAGCGAATGGTGAGGTTGGTGGCGAGCACGCCCACGCGACGCGTACGCGTGCTGTTGATTGCTGCACGGGCACCCGGCGCGATCACACCGATCACGGGAACGTCGAGCACCTGCTGGGCCAGACGCAAGGCCGCAGCGGTCGCCGTGTTGCAGGCGATGACCATAATCTTGACGTCGTGCTTCGAAAGCCAACGACCCGCCTGCAACGCAAACGAGCGCACCTCATCCTCGGTGCGCGTGCCGTAGGGGCAGCGTTTGGTGTCGCCAAAGTAGTAGACGGACTCGTGCGGCAGCGCCGTCGCGATGGCGCGCGCAACCGTCAGACCGCCCAAACCAGAATCGAACACGCCAATCGGGCGCGTGTCGCCTGCCGGATTCTCGATATCGGACATTACCTCACCAGTCTCTCTCGAAAAGACATGTCCAAGTGCGGCGGCGGCGCGCTACGAACGCGCCGCGACCAGCAGCTCTGCCGTCGCCGCCCAACCGTCGACAATTTTGCCACGCGTAACGAAAGCGTTCTCGCAAGCAGCCAGGAACTCGGGCGCGCCGGCGCTCGTCAGGCCATTCTCGACCAGGCAGAACGTGCCCACGTGATCGGCCATGTAGAAGTCGGACTCGGAGTCGCCGAGCGCGAGCGTCTCCTCGCGCTCGATCCCCAGGTGCTCGCAGAAGCGCGCAATGGCGACGCCTTTGTTGAGGCCCGCGGGGTTGATGTTGAATGCGCGACCGTCCTCGACGCGATCGAGCTCGAGCGTCGTCGGCTTGGACAGATGCGTCAGGTGACCGTTACAGGCCCACACCAGGCCGCAGCCGGCCTCGTCCAGGATGGCCTGGACCTCATTGTCGGGCACATCGCCGCGCATGCCGACGGTGACCTCGCGGTACTTGTAGCCGGTCGACATGTCGTTGTGATACTCGATCTTGTGCGGCCAGCGGGCAAGGATCTTCTCGCACACGCCGGTCTGCTCGATCACCTGGTGCGGAGTAAGGCCGCAGACGGGGTCGTAAGGCATGTCGCCGGTCAGATACTCCCAATCGTTGGCCTTGAGGTCGTACATAACCAGGCCGCCCATCTCACCAATGTAGGAGTTGAGGCCGAGCACGCGCGCGTCCTCGTGGATCATGGTACGGTTGCGGCCCGAGGTGGGAACCACCTGAATGCCAGCACGAGCGAGCGCCACGACGGCCTCGACGAGTTTGGTCGAGGGGTTGCCGTCGTTGTCGCGCAGCACGCACGAGCCGGGTGCAAGCATCGTGGCATCCAGGTCGGTAAAGACGTATTTGACCTTGGCCAAGCGCTCGCGCATCTCGCCCGAAAGCTCAGCGACGGTCGGCAGGGTATTGTGGGACATGGTTACTCCGTTTACGTAGAAGGGTTTGGACTTGGACGGCATGTTTTGATTGAGGGAACACGCTTATGGCGACAGCGCACTCAGGGCGCCGCCGCCATCATGGTTCATTAGTCAAACTGGGTAACATCGATCAGGCGATTGGCCAGCGAAAGGTCGCTCTCGATGGGCACGAACTCGTCGCCCACGTGCATGAGCTCCTCGTCACCCTTTGCCAGCAGCAAGACAATGGTGGGAGCATCGGGGTTGACGTACTCCTCGCGCGCCGCCTTGAACGCCGCATGCACAGCGGCTTCGCGGTCGAGGATGATCTTGTTCGGCGTATCGTCGGGAACATGCTCGGCAAGCTCGCGACAGACCTTCATCGGGTCCTCGTGAGCTGGATCCTCGTTCGTAAAGATCATCAGGTCGGAATACGGTGCGGCCTCGCGTGGCAATTGCTCGCGGCGCTCCTGCGCCTTGCCGCCGGCGGCGCCAAACAGCGCAATGACGGGGCTAGCGGGAAACGCGCGCTTGACCGACGAGAAAAGCGAACGGAACGAAAGCTGGTTGTGCGCATAGTCAACGACGCAGATCACGCGGCCGTCCTTCGACTCCACGACCTCCATGCGGCCCGGCACACGCAGTTTGGAGAGGCCCTTCTTGATAGCCTCGATACCGATGCCGATCTCGCGCGCAGCGGCGATAGCGACCAGCGCGTTTTCCACGTTAAAGTCGCCCGCGATACCCAGCAGGACCTTCTCCCCCGCCTCGGGCTCGTCGGCGCTCATGCCGTGCAAGTTGAACTCGATGTTAAAGCCGAGCATGCGGACATCGCTCGCCCACAGGCTTGCCTCGGGATGCTCGACGCCAACGGTCACCAAGCGCTCGGCCGTCGACGCTGCCTCTAGCACACGGTCAACCTCATCGGTGCCCAGATTCACCACGGCGGTCTTTGCCTGGTCAAAGATCCTGAGTTTGCTCTCAAAATAATCCTCAAACGTGGGGTGTTCGATCGGCGAGATGTGGTCGCGGCCGATGTTGAGGAAGCACGCCACGTCAAACGGCAGATTCTCGACGCGTTGGTACTTGAGCGCCTGGCTCGAGACCTCCATGACCATGGACTGGCGACCGGACGTGCGGCAGTTGGCGATATGGCGCCAAACCTCGGGGGCCTCGGGCGTGGTGTTGGTGCTCTCGTAGCACTCGATACCATCGTCGGTACTCACCGAGCCGATCATGCCGCAGGACTCGCCCGCCGCCTTGATGATGGACTGGAGCATAAAAGCGGCCGTGGTCTTTCCCTTGGTGCCGGTGATGCCCACGATCTTGACGTCGTGGTCGGGACGGTCGTAGACCTCCGGCGGCAACAGGGCCATGGCCGTGCGAACACTATCAACAACCAGCATCGCAGCACCGCTCTCCTGCGCCAGCGGCTCCAGAGACTCGACCAGCGACTCCTCGCACACAAATGCGACGGCGCCCGCATCGAGCGCCATGCTCAAAAACGCGGGCTTAAAGGCAGCACCTTTGCAAAAGAATACGTCACCTGCCGAGACCGCGCGCGAATCAAACGAGCAGCCGGTCACGGCGCGCTCGTCAACCTGCTCTGATGCGCGCAGCTCGCCGCACACATCGAGAAGCTTGGCAAGCGTATCGACCGTGGTCACGGTCGCGGAATCCGAATGGTGCATCTTTCACCTTTCTCAGCCATTTGGCAGGGACGGTTTTATAGTAACTGAAACGCACCCACGCAAAAACGGCTCCCGGAGGAGCCGTTACGCGCAGGCGTTCGTAAGCCGAGGCTAGGCAGCCTGAACAGCGGGCTGGTCCTCGTCGATAAAGAAGCGCTTGTACCACACTAGGAACACGAGCGGCGTATAGATCTTGCGCTGGAAATCGCCCTTGCCCGCAAAGTGCAGATCGAGCAGGTGCATGAGCTCGTCGGTATTGAAGAACTCGCTTGCCCACGGCGCGGTGAAGTACTCCTTGACATAGTCGTACCACTTTTGCTCGCGCAGCCAGTAGACAATCGGCACCGGGAAGCCCACCTTGGGACGGGTGGCCCACTCATCGGGCAGCGACTTGTTGGCAGCGTGGCGGAGTACCTGCTTGTTGCCGTTCTCGTTGATGCGGTAGCGATCGGGAATGTGCTCGGCGAACTCCATGACTTTGCGGTCCAGGAAGGGCACGCGCAGCTCCAGCGAGTGCGCCATGCACATCTTGTCGGCCTTGAGCAGAATGTCGCCCGGGAGCCACATGTTCATGTCCAGGTACTGCTTCTTGACCAGTTCGGGCTGACCCTTCACGCGTGCGTAGATGGGTGCAGCGAGCTCAAAGGCGCCGTCGCCGGTGTTGTACTCGGGCTTGAGCACGCCGTCGACCTCGCGCTCCGGCCATACCAGAGCCTGTCCCAGGAACGACTTCTCGGGGATCTCGGCACCCTTGACCAGGAAGTTATGTCCCTTGAAGTACGGCATATGCAGCGCCAGGTTACCGAGCGCGCGACGGATGGGCAGCGGCACCATCTTTTTGTACTTGCGCACCGGGACCGTGTCCTCGTAGTAGGCGTAGCCGCCAAAGAGCTCGTCGGCACCTTCGCCCGAAAGCACGACGGTGACGTCCTTGCGGGCCATCTCGGCCAAGAACCACAGCGGCACGGAAGACAAGTTGGACTGCGGCTCGTCCATGTGATACTGGATGTCCTCGAGCGCACCGAAGAACTCGTCGGCGGTAATCATCTTGCGAACGTTCTCGACGCCGAGCTTATCGGAAAGCTCCTTGGCGTAGTTGGTCTCGTTGAAGTTCTTGTAGTCAAAGCCCACCGAGAAGGTCTTGTCGGGCATGAGGCAAGCGGCGATGTAGCTGGAGTCGACGCCACCGGAGAGGAACGACGCGACCTTGACGTCGGCGATGCGATGGGCCTCGACGCTCTCGTGCACGACCTCGTCCAGCTCATCGACATACTCTTCGAACGGCTTCTCGACGGCAGAGTAATCGCAATCCCAGTAGCGCTCGATGTTCATCTTGCCGGTCGGGATATCGACGGTAAAGTAGTGCGCCGGCGGCAGCTTGTAGACACCCTCGAAGAAGGTCTCCTCAGTCGCCGAATACTGCAGCGTCATGTACGGACGCAGAGCCTTTTTGTTGACCGCCTTGTGGAAGTGCGGGTAGTCCAGGAAGCTCTTGATCTCGGAGCCAAAGAGCACGCCCGGAGCGCCGTCGCCCGCATCGGCCATGGGATAGTAGTAAAGCGGCTTGATGCCAAAGATGTCACGGGCGCCAAAAAGCTTGTTCTTCTTTTTGTCCCAGATGACGAAGGCGTACATACCGCGCAGGCGATCGAGGACGGCCTCGCCCCACTCCTCGTAGCCGTGCAGGAGGCTCTCGGTGTCGGCGCCGCAATGGAACTTGTAGCCCTTGGCTTCGAGCTCGGAACGGAGTTCTTGGAAGTTGTAGATCTCGCCGTTAAAGACGATAACGACGCTACCGTCCTCGTTAGCCATGGGTTGGGCGCCAGCCTCGGTCAGGTCGAGGATCGACAGGCGGCGGAAGCCGAGGGCAACGCGGCCGTCGATAAACTGACCGCCCATGTCGGGACCGCGATGGACGATGCGGTCCATCATCTTGGTGAGCACCTCGGATTGGTTATCCGTCCCACCGACAAAACCGACAAAACCGCACATATGCTATCCCCTCTGCTGTTGCTGGGCATCAAATCGAATCAGTAGCTTTTGAGTATACCCGAGGGCGTAAAGAGGGGCGGAATGTTCAGGCAATCTCAACTGAATCAGCTCCGCTGCGACACGTGGGTTGATTTCCGATCTCAGCCGAACACATTAGGCGGACAGGCCGTTCCCGCAGCTAGCCGAACGCCCCCGAGGCCCCATCCGGGCCCCGGGGGCGCCGTTTTCCCAGTTGAAGGAACGGTGGAGATGTGTTTCGATGGG
>DBFWCI010000006.1:0-2283 GCA_048485235.1 Collinsella sp. | reverse complement strand
GTCGATGCCGATGATGATGGCGATCAGGGCGACGCCCAGGACGGGCACGTTGGCGTAGGAGCACAGCAGGAAGCCCAGGAAGTAGAAGGGCACGAGCTGCTTGGTGAGCACCAGGCGGCCGAGCATGGCGAAGCCCATGGCAGGCAGGATGTTGGCGGCAACGCCAAAGCCAGCAAGGACAAAGGGCGGGATGAAGTCGAGCAGGCCCTGGATGGCGTCAGCACCCAGATAGAACGACACCGAGCACAGCAGGAACGCCATGATGATACCGGTCAAACCGATCAGGAAGTGCATCGCATAGACACCCTTAAGGTTGCCCTGGCCGGAGAAGACATCAGCGCGGTCAACCAGGATCGGCAGGGCGGCGTTGAGGATGTTCTTGATGGCAAGGCACAGCGTGGCGATGGGCATGGCAAGCGCAATGGCTGCCTCGGTGCTCTGGCTCAGCTGGATAGCGAAGGCGCAGGCGAGCACGCCGCCGATCGTCTCATCAGGCGGCACGTAGGCGCCGATGGAGATCGAGCCCATGAACAGCAGCTCCAGACTCGCACCGATCGCGAGGCCGGACTGCAGGTCCCCCAGCACCAGGCCCACGAGCGGGCACAGGACGATGGGGCGGAACGCGTAGAGCGTACCGAGCTGGGAGTCGAACTTACCAAATGCGGCGATAAGTCCGATGAGGATTGCTTGGGTAAGCATATATCCCCCTTTCCTAATAGGACACTACGAAGAGCTCAGACTCTTCGAAATTGAACGCCTAGAGCACGCTGGCGCAGTCAACCTTGGGGTCATCGGCCAGGGGTCGAATCTCGACCTCAACGCCACGATCCAGCATCTCGCGCACATCGGCTTCCTCGGCCGCGGTCAGGAAGATCTGACGAGAGACCTGACGAGCATCGGGACGCTTCTCGTCCTTGGGCTTGGTGTTGCCCAGGTTGACCGACTTGATCTGCGGGCAGCCCTCAACAAGCTGCTTTGCCTCAGCGATAGTGGCGACGCAGATGATCATCTTGTACTTGTCGGTCACGCCCGAGTTGATAGCTTCGATTGCATGCTCCATATCTTTGATGACGAGCTTGCAGCCGGCAGGCTTGCCCATCTTGAGCGTCGTCTTCCACACCGGGTCGTTAGCGACCTTATCGCCCACGCAGAAGATGCAGTTGGAGCCAAGGCCCTGAACCCAGGAAACTGCGACCTGGCCATGAAGCAGGCGATGGTCAACGCGAAGTAGCTGAATCATAATGTGACCCCCCAAAGGTCTTGTGCCGTCTTACGGCGTGTCAGTAGGTGCTGCGGATTAGAACTCTTCTTCCTCGTCGTCATCGACCAAAAGATCGTTGACAAACTTCACGCGCGTATCGTCCGCAGCGACGATGGCGCGAATCGTCTCCTCAACCGGCGCCGACTCGTCAGAGAACAGCAACTGGATGAGGAGAGGAAGGTTCATGTTGGTAACGAGGTACGTGCGGGGACGCGTCTGGACAATCTTGGTGAACTCGTTGTTGACGCTGCCGCCAAAGAGGTCGGTGCAGACAACGACATCATCGTCAGCAGACATGCCTGCCAGCAGTTTTTGGGCCTCCTCGGCCACGTCCATGCGGCCATCGACGAACATCGAAAGATCGTGGACGTTGTCGCGAGCGCCCGAGAGCAGCTCGACGCTCTCCTTGATGCCGGTAGCGAAGTGCGCATGGCTGGCGATGATGTACTGTCTCATTCTGTGTTCCTCTCAATAGCCCGGCACGTTCCCGCACCCGTTTTCTTTAGTAGTCGAACTGGTGATAGTAGCGACGATACTTGAGGTTGTGCTTGGTGACCGTCTCGTAGTAGCGAGCCAGGCGGTCGGTCACGAGCACCGTCAGAATCCACGGGGAGACGATGACGCGGAACTCGTCGTCAAGGCCGGGGATCGCGAACTCGGCGGTGTCGATGATGTTGATGTCGGTGTCGCCGGTCACGCCGCGGGTCAGGAACGCGCGGACGCGCTCGTCGAGCTTGCGGTTCTCGTCCTCGCCCATGAACAGGAAGACCGGGACGCCGGGCTCCACGAGCTCGAGGGTGCCGTGGAAGAAGTCGGCCGAGGTGATGTAGCGGGTGCGCTTCCACTGCATCTCCTCGAGGATGCACATCGAGAACAGGATGGTCTCGCCCCACAGGGCGCCGGAGCCGATGAACATGGTGTAGGGGGCCAGGGCGTACTTCTTGGCGAGCTCCTCGGCGCGCGGCTCGAAGCGCTTGCGGATATCGAGCATGTCCTTCCAGATATCCTTGGTCTGCTCGATA
>DBFWCI010000005.1:0-5695 GCA_048485235.1 Collinsella sp. | reverse complement strand
CAGGGCGGTCATCTTGGCGCGCTGCCAGTTCTCCTTGAACCAGCCGCGCGAGTCGCCGTGGACGGCGAGGTCGACGACCCTCAGGCCCCCGATGCCGGTCTCGGTGACGGAGAGGTCCTTCTCGAATGCGATGTCTGCCATAGATCTATCCCCTCCTACTGGCCCTGGGCCCTGTACCTGGCCTCGGTGGCCTCCTTGGCGGGGCGCCACCAGGACTCGTTGGCCACGTACCAGTCGATGGTGGCCTTGAGCCCCTCGGCGAAGTCGGTGTGCGCCGGCCTCCAGCCGAGCTCGCGCTGGAGCTTCGTGCTGTCGATGGCGTAGCGGCGGTCGTGGCCGGGGCGGTCGGCGACCCAGTCGAAGTCCTCGGGGTCGCGCCCCATGGCCTCGAGGATCATGCGCAGGACGGTGATGTTGTTCCTCTCGCCATCGGCGCCGATGAGGTAGGTCTCCCCCATCCGGCCCCTGGTGAGGATGTCCCAGACGGCCGAGGAGTGGTCCTCGGTGTGGATCCAGTCGCGGACGTTCTCGCCGCGGCCGTAGAGCTTGGGACGGACGCCGTCGACGATGTTCGTGATCTGCCTGGGGATGAACTTCTCCACGTGCTGGTAGGGGCCGTAGTTGTTGGAGCAGTTGGAGATCGTGGTGTGCAGGCCGTAGGTGCGGGTCCATGCGCGCACGAGCATGTCGGAACTCGCCTTGGTGCTCGAGTACGGCGAGGACGGCTTGTACGGAGTCTCCTCGGTGAACTTGGCGGGATCGTCGAGCGCCAGGTCGCCGTAGACCTCGTCGGTGGAGACGTGGTGGTAGCGGACGCCGTATTTGCGGACGGCCTCCAGCAGGCGGAAGGTGCCCTCCACGTTGGTGCGCAGGAAGGGCTCGGGGTCGGCGATGGAGTTGTCGTTGTGGCTCTCTGCGGCGTAGTGCACGATGGCGTCGTGGCCGGGGACCAACTCATCGAGCAGCCCGGCGTCGCAGATGTCGCCCACGACGAGCTCCACGCGGTCCGAGGGCAGCCCGGCGATGTTCTCGGGGTTGCCGGCGTAGGTCAGCTTGTCCAGGACGGTGATGTGCACCTCGGGGTGGTTGTCCACGACGTAGTGCACGAAGTTGCTGCCGATGAAGCCGCAGCCGCCCGTGACGATGATGTTCCTGGGGGAGAAGGTCTCCTCTGCCATGTTCGTATCTCCTCGGTTCCTAGTACTCGCGCGGGCTGTTGACGATCTCGCCGGCGGCGACCTTCTTGAGGTGCCGGCCGTAGACCGACTTGCCGTAGGCCTTCGCGGCCTCCTCCAGCTCGGCGGTCGTGATCCAGCCGTTCTCCCAGGCGATCTCCTCGGGGACCGAGACCGGCAGGTCCTGGGAGTGCTCGACGGCGCGGACGAACTCCGCGGCCTCGTGCAGGCTCTCCATGGTGCCGGTGTCGAGCCACGCGTAGCCGCGGCCCAGCGTCACGACGGACAGCGTCCCCTCCTCCAGGTACATCTGGTTGAGCGTGGTGATCTCCAGCTCGCCGCGGGCCGAGGGCTCGACCTTATGGGCCTTGGCGGCGACGTCGCCCGGGTAGAAGTACAGGCCGGTGACGGCGTAGGAGCTCTTGGGCTCAGCGGGCTTCTCCTCGATGGAGACGGCCCTCCCCTCGCCGTCGAACTCCACGACGCCGAAGCGCTCGGGGTCGTCCACGTGGTAGCCGAAGACCGTGGCCCTACCGGACTCGGCGTTCTGGACGGCGCGCGTCAGGTGGCGCGACAGGCCGTTGCCGTAGAAGATGTTGTCGCCGAGCACGAGCGCGCACGGCTCGCCGGCGATGAACTCCTCGCCGATGGTGAAGGCCTGCGCCAGACCGTCGGGGCTCGGCTGCTCGGCGTAGGACAGGTTCACGCCGTAGCGCGAGCCGTCCCCGAGCAGGCGCTCGAAGTTGGGCAGGTCGGTCGGCGTGGAGATGACCAGGATGTCCCGGATGCCCGCCAGCATGAGGGTGGACAGCGGGTAGTAGATCATGGGCTTGTCGTAGACCGGCAGCAGCTGCTTGGAGGTCACGAGCGTGAGCGGGTACAGGCGGGTGCCGGACCCGCCGGCGAGGATGATGCCTTTCACTGGTTATCTCCTTCCGAGGAAAAGGTCTTCGTAGCTGTCAGTGATGGACCGCCACGAATACCGGTCGCGGATAACAGAGGTCGATGCCGTATCGAGCTCCTCGATCGACTTCCAATCCATCACGTCGGCGCTATTGATAAGTTCAGCCAAGTCTCCGGATTCCTTGCTCCAATACAGGGCCGAGTCCTCGGCGACCTCACGGTTGAAGCCCACGTCTAAAAGAAGATTCAGCCGGGTGGAAGCCAAGGCCTCCAGGAGGCTCGGGTTGGTGCCCCCGACCTCGTGACCGTGGAAGTAGCCGTAAGCCTGCTCACGGATCTTCTTCAGAAGCTCCTGGTTGTAGACGGTCCCGACGAACTTGATGCGAGGATCGGACTTGAAGTGCGTCTTCCGCTCGAGCTCTGCGAGGAAGGAGTCGTCCACTCCCGTCACGAGCGCGAAATTCCGCTTGGATTCGGAAGCCATGAACTCCCGGATCATGGTCTCGTAGTTGTTCTCAGGCACGAAACGTCCCACAACCAGGTAGTAGCCGAAGGGCTCGAGGCCCTTCTCGGAGAGCCATCCCGTGAACTTGGGGTCGTCGTCAGCGAGCGCGGAGCGCCTGATGTCGGCCCCGTAGGCGATGAAGGTCGTCTCTGGGTGCAGGTCGGAATACTCCCCGCGGATGTACTTCTCGATGTTCTTGGAGTCGCACACCATCAGGTCGGCGTGCTTGACCATTCCGCGCTCCGAGAGCTTCCAGTACCTGCGGACGGGTGCGCTCCACTTGGCGCGCTTCCACTCGTGCCCGTCGGGGTTCACGAGGACCTTGCCGCCAAGGGCGTGGATCCTGTTCACGTACCTGCCGAAGAACGGCCCGATGCGACAGGCCAGCACGTAGACGATGGGGTGTTCGATCCGGTTCTCCTCGATATAGGCGATGCACCACTTGAGGGCATCGATGTCGTAGAAGATGGCCCTCGCGGCGCCGACGGGCCTGCGCAGCACGTTGAAGCAGTGCGCCCCGTTGTGCTCGAACTCGCCGACTTGCTCGGCGGAGTCCACGGCGCATGCCACGTGGTACTTGATGTCGTGCGATACCTGATTCTCGGTCAGCTTCTCCACGAATGTCTCGTAGCCGCCGTAGTTTGCCGGAATCCCCTTGGACCCGATGATGAAAACATGCTGCATTAGTACGCATCGCTCCCGTTGAAGACCTCCAGAACCGTGAGGAAGACGATCTTGAGGTCAGTGACAATTCCGCGCTTGGCTATGTACTCGAGGTCCCGGCGGACCATGCCGTCGAAACCGGTGGAGTTGCGCTCCGTAACCTGCCAGAGTCCGGTGATGCCTGGCTTCACGGCGAGCCGTTGCAGGTCGTACTCCGTGTACTCAGCGACCTCGTTGGGCAGCGGCGGCCGCGGGCCAACGACGGACATCTGCCCCAGGAACACGTTGAGGAACTGCGGGAACTCGTCGATGGAATGCTTGCGGATGAACTTCCCGATCCTGGTGACGCGGGGGTCCTCCTTCATCTTGAACATGGCGCCGGCGATCTCGTTCTGCTCCTTGAGCTCGGCTAGGCGCTCGTCGGCGTCCCTGTACATGGAGCGGAACTTCCACATGCGGAACGTGGTCAGGCTTCCGTCGGGGCGCGTCTGTCCCACTCGGATCTGGCTGTAGAAGGGGTTGCCCTCGCTCTCTAGGCGGATGGCCGCGGCAAGCACAAGGCTGGGTACAGCGATGACGGCAAGCACGCAGCCACTGAACACGACATCAAAGGCGCGCTTAACGGCGCGGTAGGCCAGGCGCGAGCGGTCCCAGTCCATGATGGATTGCATGGCCTTGTAGCGGCCAGCGCCTTCGCGCCGGTCCATGGCCTGAGCAATGAGCGCCGCTCCCGCAGGCGCATCCGTTGCTAATTGAGTTTTATCCGACACGTTCTCTTCCAGAAGTTTGTCCACAGGTCGGGGATCCTCCCTGTTCTGTGTGGCAATCGCCCGCAGCTAGGCGATTGCCTTTTTAAGGTTTCGCATTACACGCTGCTCGGCTGAAAGCACGGCAAGGCCAACACGCGTGGTTACGCGTCGGCCGCACAAGTCGAGCTCCAAATAAGCAGTGCTCTTGCGTCTATTAATGGTTTTGATAAGGCCTTCGTGGCCCAGCAGCGGGCCTGCCGTCACTACGACCTGGTCGCCGTCTTTTAAGGCCTCGCTCATGGGAACTACGCGGTCTCCCTTATGCGTAAAACTGCCAATAAGCTGGACCTCTTCTTTTGCCAGCGGCACAAATTGACCGTCCTGGGATAGCACCCGGGCAAAGTCATCCATGCGCAGCAGATACTGTTGCACGGTGCGGGGATCTGCCGTGTCGCAGATAAGATAACCGGGAACGAGCGGCTTGGTCGTATTGACCCATTCGCCGTGTACTTTAATCTCGGTTTGAAATTGGGGATAAAAGAGCTCCTGCATGGCACCAGCCGGCACCACGCGCTCGATGCGCTCGCGCATTGCGTCTTCGCGGCCGTTAATGACTTGGATCACATACCACACGAGCACCACCCCCTTGCTGTCTTACGTGTGGCTCACGGGGTTTGGGTATGGCTTCGCCAGGGCGCTTGTGCGCGAAGGCGCTCCATATTCAAACCCTGAGCCCAGTTAGACAAGCACGTGGCTCTGCCCCACCGTGAACGGTATGTATAGAAGCAGTTGCTAGAGTCGCGGACGTGTATCGCAAAAATGACCGCGACCCCAGCTGGCTGCGTGCGAGCCAGTCAAGCGGGAACAAAACTGGACCGCACGCAAACAGCTGTAGGACTACTACGCTTTGACACGCAAGCTATTAAATGCACCTTGGAATTACATCAATGCAAATAAATAACGTCGCATGACTTCTTTATTGGAGCTCGTGGTGTTTCTGGCACCGCCGTTACGGCCGGATGCTGATCAACCCTGCGCTTTATGGCTTGCTGGAGCCGCGAGCACAGTTGAACTCATGTAACGCTAGGTATCCTAGCACAAGCTGATGGCGAAACTGATTTTGGTTGTGCCGGACAACATTTCGTTCATTTGACGTGTTCAAGGGGGTGGTTTTGGGAAATTGTTCACATTGATGCAGGTTATTGACGTACTGGCGGTGATTAGGGGCGTTACTGAACGCCTAAATGAAGCGGCGAACTACGCTGATAATCGCGTATGTCAAACAAACTAAGTACAGACATGGGAAATAAATTGTGCAACTTTTTGTTGGCGTAGGTAGGGTTTGTGGCGCGTGGTTTTTTGGCATGAAAAAAGGCCTTCGGAATTCCGAAGACCTTTGCATTCACGATGGTGGAGACGAGGGGGATCGAACCCCTGACCTCTTGACTGCCAGTCAAGCGCTCTCCCAGCTGAGCTACGCCCCCGTGACGTGGAGATACTATAGGGGAAGACTTTCTTTGATGCAAGGACTATTTTGGGTTGAATCTCTTACTTACGGGTCCTTGATTATCGACTTCATCCGAACACCTCCCACATTCATCCGTACATGTACGGATGAATGTGGGAACCCGATACCCTGAGGGCCGGACCGGCCGGCCCCGGAAGATCGGAGGACGGCATGTCCGGAAAGAGGAAGAAGG
>DBFWCI010000004.1:0-68150 GCA_048485235.1 Collinsella sp. | reverse complement strand
CCTTCTTCCTCTTTCCGGACATGCCGTCCTCCGATCTTCCGGGGCCGGCCGGTCCGGCCCTCAGGGTATCGGGTTCCCACATTCATCCGTACATGTACGGATGAATGTGGGAGGTGTTCGGATGAAGTCGATAATCAAGGGGTGGGAAACCCGCCTGAAATCTTTTCAAAAAAGATTTCCCCGCACACACTTCGCTGTGCTATAGTGCAGCGCAACAGCAACTAGGTGCGACCGCGCCACGGCATCACGAAAGGAGCCACCAACATGAAGAACACGATGAAGTCTCTCAACAACTGGTGGTGGCGTGATGCGAATACGATCGGTCGACAGTGAGTCCCTCACGCCTGTTTTTGCGCTCTAGGTGATTGGAAGGCCTCCGGTTTCGACCGGGGGCCTTTTTCTATCTCGAGCCCGATCGCATTCGCATCACGCGCCTCCGCTTTTCTCTTGCACCCCCATTCCGAAAGGCTTTTCACCATGTCTCAGAACACCACCGCCGCCCAGCCCCGCACCGTCCAGACCGCCGACCGCGGCAAACTCGACGTCCGTGCCCTCGTCCTGCTCGCCATCCTGCTCGCTGCCGGCTTCATCCTCAACTTCACCGTCGGCAAGGCCATCTCGGGCATCTCGGGCGGCATGATCAGCCCCGAGTTCATCATCTCGGCCTTTTGCCTCACCATCCTGGTTGTTCGCCCCAACATCGGTCAGGCGCTCGTCATTGGCCTCATCTCGGCTGCCGTGATCCAGATCACCACTACTTCGCCGTTCGTCGATTTTGCCGCCGAGGGCATCGCCGCCATGCTCATGGCCGGCATCGTCAACGCCGCCGGCAAGAACGGTCAGGTCAAGCCCGCCATCGCCATTGTTGCAACCTTCCTGACCACCTTTGTCTCCGGCGTCATCTTCATGGTCATCAAGATGGCCATGCTCGGCGTGGTAGGCGAGCTCGCCGCCGCCATGTTGCCCGTCGTCGCCATGACCGCCGTCTTTGACGCCATTCTGGTCGGCGCCCTCTACATGCCCATCCAGAAGGCCCTTAAGCTCAACTAACCTGCTCGGCTTTACGAGCCACCCCATCTTGGCGTTCATTCGTCGCTCGCGTACCCAAGTACGCTTCGTTCCTCTTTCGCGCCAACCTGGGGCACCTCGTAAAGCCGTCTCCGTACTTCACCACCAAAGACTGTCCCAAACAACGAGCTTTTGGGGACGTTCTTAAACGACTGGTCATTTAAGACTGTCCCCAATGACTATGAAAGGTATCCATGGAAACGATCATCAACGTCGACGATGTCTCGTTCTCCTACGGCACGCAGACCGAACAGGCGCTCAGCCACATCTCGCTCGGCGTGAACAAGGGAGATTTCATCGGTATCATCGGGCCCTCGGGCGCCGGCAAGTCCACGCTTGCCGCCTGCCTGTCGGGTGCCGTGCCCCACCACTACACCGGCACGTTCTTTGGGTCCGTCATGGTTGACGACCACGACACCTGCGAAGTCTCGCTCACCGATGTGTCGCAGATCGTCGGCAGCGTGTTGCAGGACATCGACACGCAGATGGTCGCCTCGGTCGTCGAGGACGAGATGCTCTTTGGCCTCGAGAACTTTGGCGTTCCCCACGACCAGATCGAGCAGCGCGTGAGCGAAACGCTCGAGACCGTCGGCATCAGCGACCTGCGCGACCGCGAGATCGCCACCCTCTCGGGCGGACAGAAGCAAAAGGTAGCCATCGCCGCCATCCTCGCCATGCGTCCGCGCGTCTTGGTTCTCGACGAGCCCACCGCGGCACTCGACCCCGCCAGCTCCACGTTGGTTTTCGAGACGCTGCGTGAGGCAAACCGCGCACTTGGAATCACCATCGTCGTCGTTGAGCAAAAGGTCGCCCTGCTCTCGGAGTACTGCAACCGCGTGCTCGTGCTCAACCATGGCGAAATCGCGCTGCAGGGCGAGCCACACGAGGTCTTTGCGCATACCGACGAGCTCCGTGTCATCGGCGTCGACTGCCCTCGCGTCACGCGCATCTTCAATAGCCTCGAGGCCGATGGTCTGGCAAGTGGTACCCCTTGCTTGGATGTCGATGAGGCCGAGCGCCTGATTTCGGGCATCGTCGACCCCGCACACGCGGCCATCGAAGCCCAGGCGCCCGCCGGTTCCCCGCATGCACCGTCGTTGCGCCCTCATGCCAAGGACGCAGAACCCGTACTCACCTTCGACCATGTTGAGTTTGCCTATCCCAATGGCGGCGCCGCCGTACACGACCTTAGCCTGACGCTCTATCCCGGCGAGCTCGTGGGCATCGTCGGCCAGAACGGTGCCGGCAAGACCACGCTCACCAAGCTGCTCACGGGTCTGCTCAAGCCCGCCTCGGGCAGCGTGCGCGTCACGGGACTGGATACTGCAACCGTCCCCACGAGCCGCATTGCCCGCGAGGTCGCAACCCTCTTCCAAAACCCTGACCGTCAAATCTGCAAGGACACCGTGCTCGACGAGGTCGCCTTTGGCTTGGAGCTTGGCGGCATGGACCGCGCCGAGGCTCTGCGTCGTGCCCAACTCGTCATCGACCGCTTTGGCTTGCCGGCCGACGAGGCGCCTTTCTCGCTTTCGCGCGGCCAGCGACAAATGGTGGCACTCGCCTCCGTCGTGGTCGTAGAGCCCAAAATCGTGGTGCTCGACGAGCCCACGAGCGGCCTTGATTACCGCGAGTGCATGACCGTCATGGAAACGGTGCGTACCATGGCCGAGCGTGGCTGCGCCGTAATCATGGTCTGCCACGATATGGAAGTCGTCTCGGATTTTGCCGAGCGCATTGTGGTAATGGCCGACGGTCGCATCCTCGACCGCGGCCGCACGCACGAGCTGTTCTCGAACATCGATCTCATGCGGCGTGCCTACGTTGAGCCGCCCCAGGTCATCGAACTCTCGCGCCGTCTGGCATCCAACGTCTCACCCGCCTTTACACAGGTGAGCGAGGTCTCCGATGTCGTTCGAATTACCAAGGAGATGGTCCACCGTGGTTAACGTCATCGACTACATGCCGGGTGACACGCTGCTGCATCGCCTGAACCCCGTCGTCAAACTGGGCCTCGCCGCCGCCATCATCGTCGGCATCTTCTTGTCCGACACCTACGTGGCGCTGCTGGGCTTTTTGGCACTCACCCTTGCGCTGGGTGCCTATGCCGGCGTCGTCGACCGTCTGTTCTCGCTGCTCAAGTTGCTGATCCCACTCGCGCTTATCATGCTGGTGCTCCAGCTGGCCTTTATGCGCGATGGCAACGTGGTGTGGGGCTTTATCACCGACACGGGCCTCATCACAGGATCGAAGGCCTGTCTGCGCCTACTGGGCGTGGCGTTACCACTCATCCTCATGCTCATGGTGACCAAACTCAACGACCTTGCCAACGCCTGCGTCGAGGTGCTGCACGTGCCGTATCGCTATGCCTTCACCTTTACCACGGCGTTGCGCTTTGTGCCGGTGTTTGGTCAGGAGATGAACGCCATCATGGAGGCGCAGACCGCACGCGGCGTCGAGTACGACACCAAGAACCCCATCAAGAAGCTTAAGCTCATGCTGCCACTGTGTGTGCCACTGCTCATCTCGAGCGTGGGCAAGACCGATGCCACAGCCTTGGCGGCAGAGCAGCGCGGCTTCTATCTGCGTACGCGCGCCAGCTCGTACAAGCGCTATCCCATCAAGGGTCTGGACATCGCCGTGCTCATCGTCAGCATCGCCCTCATCGCCATCGGCTTCCTGTTCTAGTTCGCCACCGACAGCAACCACCCAACGCAAAAGGCTTCGGCTCGCACCAAACGAGCCGAAGCCTTTACTGTTTCACCAGATAAAACCTACCAAAATAAACCTGTCCCTTTTTGGCAGGTCGGAAGCTAGAGGCGGTAGGGGGCGCCGCTGCGGATGATGGATTCGCGCACCAGGACGTCCATGGCGTCGAGGGTGACCTCGGGCATCTCTCGGTACTTCTGCAGCACCGAGAGCTCGGTGCAGGCCAGAATGACGCGGTCGCAGCCGCTACGGGCGAACTCCCACATCACGCGGTCGAACTTATCCATATCGGGCTCACGTCCGGCCTTCACGTCATCGTAGATAAGCGACATCACATCGTTCTGACGTTTCTCGCTGGGATAGACAACCTCAACACCCGCAGCCTTACATTCGCGTCCGTAGACGCCCGCGCCCACGGTTCCATCGGTTCCCATAATGCCAATCTTGTGCACCGGCTCGGCCGGCATACTCAGGTTGGGGTCGAACTCGCACTCCCCCATCACCGCACCCGCAAGGGCATAGCGCACCGACTCACGCGGCATGTGGATAATCGGCACCTTCGTAAACGACTGGATCTGGTCGTAGAAGTAGTGCGACGTGTTGCAGGGAATGGCAATGTGCGCACAGCCCAGCGACTCGAGTGCCTGGGCACACTCTTTCATGGTCGCCAGCAGCTTGGCATGCTCGCCGGTCTTAATGGCCAACGTGCGGTCGGGCATGGTCGACTTGGAGAGCACCACCATGTCGATATGTTCCTGATCGCAGGCAGCAGCCGTATGACGCACCACCTGGTCGTAGTAATACGACGTGGCCTCGGCGCCCATGCCGCCGATAACTCCCAGCTTTTCCATCGCCGCCTCCTTGGTGACGCTTGCGCAATTGCGCGTATCATACCCGCGCCCGCCCGATGCAAACCGGACGGGCGCCGCGCTCATCTACTTGTAATACGTCTTGAACAGCTTAAAGTGGCGCAGCTTGGTGTGCCACATGCGCAGCCAGCGGTTAAAGACAAAGTCGCCCTTCATAAACGAAGGGTCGGCGCCCTTGCCTTCCTTGTCCAGGCGATGCACCTTAGCGCGCAGCTCGGGATCCTTGACGTACTTGTCGACGACGCCCATGGGAACGACCATCCACAGGGCCTCGTCCTGCGCCGTCACAAACTCCGGCTCAAACGGGCGGTTGAACACATACTCGTCCACCACATACTTGGCAACGTTAAAGCCGCTGTTGGTGACGTAGTAGTTGCTGCGGCCCTGGCGCGTGTTGAAATCGAAGAACTTAAACGAGCCATCGCGCTCGTCGTACTTAACGTCAAAGTTGGAATAGCCCACAAAGTGAAGGTCCTCGAGCAACTTGCGCACGCCGCCCATGAGTTCGTCGTTAGGCTCGGTAATGATACAGGCATGGTTGCCGACACCGTGGGGCTGATGCTCCTCGAGCAGCACATGGCCCAGGCACATCATGCGGACCTTACCGTTGCGGTCGGAATAGCTGGTGAGCACGCGCATGTACTCGTCGTTGCCGGGCACGCGATCCTGCAAGATCAGATCGTCGGTGTAGCCGCTGGCATACGAATCGCGAATGACCTGTTCCAGCTCGGCGCGGTCGGCAATCTCATAGGCCTTCTTCTGGCCCTCGAACTCATGCTGCCACCACATGATGCCGTCAGAAGGCTTCAGAATCATCGGGTAAGGAAAATCGATCTGGTCGAGCACTTCGGCAGGCGCCTCACCCTGAGCATTGAGCATCGCCTTGGTAAAGGTAAACGTGTGTGGATAGGGCACGCCATGCTTCTCGCACAGCTCGTAGAAGATCTCCTTCTTCTGGCACTGCTCGAGCATGCTGTAGGGCGCGTAGGGAGCGACGATGTTATCCGCCAGCTCATGAGCATCCTTGGCTTGAGCCACGAGAGCGACATAGTTGTCGCCGCAGCCCACAAGGACAATAGTCTTGTCGGCATGCGCTTGGGCAATGCCGTTGACGGTTTTGAGCATCACGGGCATGGTGTCGATATCCACGTTGGGCGTGTAGTCGATAATCTGGCTGCGGTACGCGGGACCCGTCTGATACTTGCCAAAGACCAGACTCTTGACCTGGTACTCCTCGTAGAAGGCGCGCGCCACCGAATAGGCGTTGATGTCGCCACCAAGCAGCACGGGAATGAACTCGCGCTCTGTAAATTGCAATGCCATGGAAACTTCCTATCATGAACTGCCCACACAACGGGCGGTCTTTGCGCAACTGATTTATTCTAGCGTGCCAAGCCGCCGGCGCCCAAAGCTCCACCGTATCTATGGCAATCGACGTAATCGTCCAGCACGAAGGCCAGCACGAAGACGGCGCTCACCGTTGTATGACAACGGGCAATGAACCTACCATTGTTGTAGGATTCAGTGTATTGACATCCTCGAGCGAAAGGCGCGCACGTGCCCCAAGACCATCCGACCGATAATCCCATCCTCAATGCCGCGAGGCGCGAGCTGGCGAAACGTGCGAAAGCGACCGCTCCCCTGTGCACGGCAAACGACGCCTACAACGGACCCGCCCACATCGTCTCGATCAACACGTCGGTACACAAGGGCACTCGCAAGTCGCCCGTCGCCGATGGACGCGACACCGTTATAGAGCAATTTGGCCTCGCCACCGATGCGCACGCCGGACATTGGCACCGTCAGGTTTCCTTTTTAGCCGCGGAGTCCATCCAGACGGCGCAGGCACGCGGGCTCGACGTACACGAGGGTGACTTTGGGGAGAACTTCACAACCCGGGGCATCAACCTGCTCTCGCTCCCTTTGGGCACACAGCTCAAGCTTGGAAGCGACGTGCTCGTCGAAATCAGCCAAATCGGCAAGGTCTGCCACACCCGTTGCGCCATCTACTATCTCGCCGGCGACTGCATCTTTCCCCACGAGGGCGTTTTCGGCGTGGTACTAAAGGGCGGAGAGGTCAACGCCGGTGACGAAATCCAGGTAGTCAAGCTCGGCGACGGCACCTGTTCGTTCACCCCCGCCGAGGCCCTCGAAGAGATTGAGCAGGCTCGCCAGAAGGGCACGCTGTAGTTATAAAACCCCACGTTGAGATGGCTTTTACAGCCCAAAACTCCTCTCAAACAGAGCTCTGTAACGTTAAAGTTGAACTCTATGGTTTCTCAACAATTCATCATAACTGCAGGTCAAAGCCAAAGCCTCAAGTTCAACTTGACCCTTTGGAACCTTTAAGGTTCAAGTTGAGGTCGAAAGCAGTAGTAGAATACCGTTCGAACCATAACCTACGATTGATTGCAGAGGGACTGGATGCAGCATTCGAATCATCGCACCGCAGCGTTCATTGCGTCGAAGCCGGCTCGTATCATCACGAGCGCCGTGCTCGCCGTTGCGCTGACGGCCACGCCGATGCTCTCCCCCGTTGCGGCGTATGCCGCCTCGCAGGCAACGCAGGACCAGCTTTCCGCAGCCCAGCAGAAGATCGAAGCCGCCACGAGCGCCTACAACGACGCCCGCACCAAACTCGATGACCTGCAAAAGCAGATTGACTCCAATGAGGCAAGCATCGAGGAAATCGAGGCCAAGCTTCCCGAGCAGCAGGCCAAGGCAAGCTCCGCCATGCGCGATCTGTACAAGTATCAGAAGGGCACCAATCCCATCGTGAGCTTCCTGGTCAACGCACAGAGCCTGGGTGAGTTCATCACGACCTGCAAATACACCAACCAGATCACGAGCTCGAGCGTCGACGAGATCGAACAGCTCAATAACATGCAAACCGAACTCGAGCAGAACAAGGCCGAGCTCCAGCAGGCCAAGTCTCAGCTTGAGGCAGAGCAGAAAAACGCCGAGGATGCGCTGGCGCAGGCCCAGCAGCTTCGCAGCGAGGCACAGGCAAAAGCCGAGCAGGAAAATGCCGCCGAGCTTGCCAAGCTTGAGGCCGATAAGGCCGCTGCCGCCGAGAAGCTCTCGGGCGAGGGCGTGAGCGGCAGCAATTCCAGCAGCCAGGCCACCAACACCAACACCACCATCGACACCACGGTGAACAACGCCAATACCGGTAGCTCCGATTACGATTCGTTCATTAATGAGTGGACGAGCCGCATCGACAATTATCTCGCCGGCTCCCCCATGGCAGGCCAGGGCTATAACTTTGCCGTCGCCGCTTGGAATACCGGTGTCGACCCCCGTTGGTCCCCCGCCATCGCCTGTATCGAGAGCACCAAGGGTGCTTATTGCGCCAATTCTTACAACGCCTGGGGCTGGAGTGCACGTGGCGGCGGTTGGCGCAGCTTTGGCAGCTGGAGCGAGGGCATCTCCGCTCACGTTGCCTATCTGGGCGCCAACTACGGCTCCACCCTTACCCCGGCTGCAGCCAAAAAGTACTGCCCGCCCACATGGCAGGACTGGTACAACAAAGTCGCCGCTCAGATGAACCGCATCTAAGTGCAACTGCAAAGGGCCCCAATGGGGCCCTTTTCTTTTAGGTAGCGGAGGTATCAACGACGCCGGTCGCATTGGCAACCGCGACTATGACGATCATGCATAGGAGAAGCACACCCAATGCCTTGAACCAGAGTTTCGCGAGTTTCTTGCCGCGATAGCTGTCGAGCAGTGCGAATCGCCGACGAAGACGGCGCTTATCGAGCAGCGCAAAATGCATAAGCACCATAAGGCCATCGACAAAGAAAAAATACTCGATTATGAGAAGCCACGTCGGGTAGCTTTGGTTTGCTCCGGTGGGGTGAAAGACGGCAAAGTGACTTCCGGCAAAGAACACAAGCAGCGAGAAGCAGACGAGCGTATTCCAAATACGCCCCAGAGACTCCGGAACGCGAGAGAGCAGACCGCATGCAGCGAAGGCGGCAGGCCTAGGAAGCCCTGTGGGGTTCTGGAGCCCTTGGGGCGTCAACACCGTCTCCGAGGCCGGAGTACGGACAAGCACAGGCGCAGGAGGCCGTACGGGGCGACTTAGATCGTATGCCGCGCGCGTCGCCCGTCCCAACGCTTCCGCGCTCGCAAAACGCTTGGCCGGGTCGAGCGCCATCGACATGCAGACGGCATCGGCAAGTGGAGAGGGAATGCCGCGCGCCTCGCATTGCTCTCGCATGTCAAGCCCTGGTTTAGGGTCGACTCCCGTCAAGCAGAAGAACAACAGGGCGCCAAGTGCGTAGACGTCGCTGCGCACACTCGTCTGCCCAAACCCATACTGCTCAGGCGGCGCATAGGGTCGCGTGCCAAACTTGACGGTGTCGGCATCGGCGCCATCGCGCCATACGCGCGCGATCCCCAGGTCGATAATCACCAGCGATGAAAATGTCAGGCCGTCATCAGGCGTATAGTTGGCACCTGTCACGATGATATTCGACGGCTTGAGGTCGCGATGGATCACCGGCGCCGACGTCTCCCCCACCATTGCAAAACCGGCATGGAGCTCGCCCACGGCATCGCATAGGGCAGGATACAATTCACGCGCATAATCGGGGGTGGCTCCCAGACGGTCCACCAGCGCCCCGAGCGTCTCCCCTTCGATGTATTCCATAACCACGTTGAGCTCGTCGCCCACACGACGACAATCGACGATTCTGGGCAGGTGCTCAAAACGCCTGCCTGCCCGCTGAACGGCAAACAGACGCTCGTATGCCCCGCCGATTTGAGCCGAAGCATCGATGCGTTTACGGACAAAGGGGCCGAGCGAGCCACCGCCGGTTCCTTCAAAGTACACGAGCTCGGTTGTTTCAACGGTCGAGCGCTTAAGTACACGCTCCACGCGATAGCTGTCGTCGCAATCGAGCGACGCCAGGTGCTCGGCAAGCGCTGCGGTCAGCTCGTCATCGGAATATGTTGGAGTCTGAGTATCCATAGCCTCCATCATAGCGCAGGGCGCAGACACCCCATGGCATCCGCGCCCCGTTCGTTTGCATCGTTGTTCGGCAGCTCCGCCGGCTCAGATATCAGCCGCTAACTCACCGTCTCCTCGCCAAAGCGATACAGCTCCTCGTTGACCTTTTGGAGGCTGCACCCGCGATCGATGCAAAAGATGATAATCGCATCGCGGCGGTCCTTGCAGTTAAGGACGCTTACCCCGGCAGCCGTCAGCGCACGGTTAGTCTCTTTGAGCGTCAGCGCCATCGCAAAGGCAATCTGCAGCACCTTATTGCGGCTCGGATGCCGCGCACCGGTAAAAATCTGATAGCCAAAGGTCTCATTGAGATCGGCCATACGAACCACGCGCGAGCGCTCCAAGCCCTTTTCCTGCAGTAGCTGCTTCAGGTAGTTCGAAAGCGACGGGGCGGTAAAGTCGTGTTCTTTGATATAGCCATCGATGTTTGGCGCGTCGAGAAGCTCATTGAGTAACTCGTCAGTCAGCTTTTTATCGGGCATACGACTTCACCTCCCATACGGCGCAACGGTAGCGACATGCTAGGCCAACACCCAGCTTGCAGTGGCAGACTTATCAAACATGTTGGCAAAATACAGTGCCTTCTTGATATCGCCATCAAAGTAGATATTGCCCGCCACAGAGCCACCAGCGGCAAGGGTACCAGACTGCAGCTCATCGGAGCCCTCGCTGTAGTAACCCTGATTCTGCTGAGCGCCGTTGGCGTCCTCGCCCTTCCAGTCGTAGATGTTGTAATCTGCGCCCTCATCACCATTGTTGACGTACGTGACGTGAATACCCGTCATGGTCGAACCGTCATAATTTGTGAGGCCGGGCTGGACGGAATCGACAACGACGGAAAGACCGGCAGCCGTGGTCACCGTCGCACCAACCGCCAGGTCAGTCGTAGACTGCTCTTCCTTCTTCGCCTCTTCCTTCTTGTCGCCATCGCCAGCGTCCTCGGTGACGGTCGCCTTATCGCTACCACAACCGGTAAGAAGACCGGCAGTCCCCAAGGCGACGGTGGCGAATGCGCCCAGTGCAGCGCGACGGCTCAGCAGCACTTCGTTTTCGAGCTTTTTCATCATGCATCCTTCCTACGATCCGGCTACCGTGCCGGCACACAGCACATCGTAGGAAGGATTAAACTTGAATTCATTAGCTGAGAGCTAAGGCTGCGGTAAACGGCCAATGCAGTTATCCAAACGCCGAGCAAACGCACTTTGCGCAACCGTCTGCTGGCAGTGCATCAACCCACCGTGACGGATTCCCCGGTAAAGGTGCTCACAAGCAACAGGATAAAGAAGGCCAAATAGCTGATGCTCAGCAGGTAGGCGATGACCAAAAAGGCAATCCATCCTACATTGGTCTTACCGTCGGCGCGGCGCTGCTCACGACTGCGATAAAGCCAAATCGTCACGCCGATAGCAGTGATAAACAGTACGAGTGCCGCCGTAGCCAGCCCAGCAAGCACAAACATCACGCCAATGCCCACAGCGATGACCGGAAGCAGCAGCAAACCGCACCCGCATCCACCCGGACTATATACGGCAGACTGTCGGCGTCGCCTCATCGCCGCGCCACCCCCATCATCTTTGAGCACTACAGTGCGATAGCCTGCTGAACAGGAACGATCTTGTCGAGTTCCGGTTCGATCCGCCTTTTCTCGGCCTCAAGGTCAAACGCCACCTGAGCGCGCAGCCAATAACCATCCGTCAGGCCAAAATAACGGCAAAGACGGAGGTCGGTGTCGGCCGTCACGCGACGTTTTCCCAAGACAATCTGCCCGATACGCTGAGCCGGAATCCCGGTCTCTTTCGCAAGGCGATATTGAGAAATGCCCATGGGAACAAGAAACTCCTCTTTGAGAAGCTCACCAGGAGTCACCGGCGACAGCAAATCGGCCGAGGTCTCATCACTTGTGATAATCGACGATTTCGACATTCCAAGCCATCTCCTGTCTCCACTCAAAACAGACCCGATAGCGCTCATTACGATGCAATCATAGTATCGCCTTACGTTAGTAACGTCAAACGTTTCTATAGACTTACATCTCTATTATATCGTACGTTTGTTCGTGTTTTCTAGAACAAATAGTCCTTCACGCCTTAGTCAAGCGAAAGTAATCGTTTGTAGACATCGAGGCTTTTGAGTAGGATTTCCTCGTCGAAGAGCATGCTATCGGTATGCAGAGCGCTTGTGGCATAGGCGGGGCAGCCATCCGAATCACTCGGGTTGTCTTGGTCCTCTGGCATACCCGTGCCCAGCAAGAAGAACACGCCCGGCAGATGGCGCTGATAGAAAGCAAAGTCCTCGGCAATTAACAGCGGCTCCTCTACAAGCTGCAGCCCGGGCAAGGCAGGCGTGATGTTGGCAAACAGCTCGGGGTCGTTATCGACCGGTGGATAGCCCTCGGCAAAGTCGAGATCATACGTGCAGCCCGTTGCGGTGCACGCCTCGTCGAGTACACGGCGTACGCCCTCGCGCGCACGGTCGAACATGTCGTCCGTAAACACACGCAGGCTGCCGGCAACATGGGCCTCCCCTGCCACCGCATTGCAGACGGTACCGGCCTGCAGCAAGCCGAACTTACCAATGCAGGGCTCGTCGGCACCCAGCTTGTCCATGAGTTCGCGCTCGGAAACCAAGAACTTGGCAGCCGCCAATGCCGCATCGTGCGATTCGCCAACGGGAACGCCGTAGGTCTTGGCGATATGGATGCTCGTCCCGTGAATGTGCACATGCGTCTCGCTCGAACGCGCTAGCAGCGGACCGGGGCAGCTCGCCAACGTGCCGGCGGGCAGATCGGGCCACACATGGAAGCCAAAAATGCGGTCGGCCCCATAGCGCTCGAACACACCGCTCTCGCATACCGTCTTGGCACCACCGGTCGTTTCCTCGGCCGGCTGGAACACAAAGAGAACATTGCGCCTAATGGCGCCCGGATGCTCGCGAATCGTACGGTCGACATACGTCGCGGCGGCAAGCGCCATGGCCATGTGTCCGTCATGTCCGCAAGCGTGCATCTTGCCGGGATGGGTTGAGGCAAAGGCCGCTCCCGTCGCTTCCGCGATGGGCAGCGCATCCATATCGGCGCGAATCGCCGTGGCATGCGCGGCATCAACGCCGGCGTCGAAGAAAGCGCAGACGCAGCTGGGGCACGGATGGGTCACTTCGCAGGTGAGCGGTGCCAGCACGCCCTCGATATAGGCAATGGTTTGCGGAAGATCGAAATCGAGCTCCGGAATGCGATGGAGATCGCGGCGATAGCGACGGAGTTCTTGGAGCTCGGTCATAGAGGATCCCTTCGTGAGGCACATCTGTTGCAACTTATTGTGATACAGGATTGTGGCGCACATGTTTCCAGCATATCCCTGCATTTTTTAAACGTTATATACGAATACTCTTGTTTGGTAAAGTGCAACGTGATAGGGTCTTTACCACTTGATAGAGGCGCGGGCACGAAGAGCCGCGGGCGAGCCGGCAGGCTTTGACCCCGTGGGGAGGCGAAACCCGCCGAACTGGGTTTTACGGGCACGAACAACCTGGTGGGCCTGTGGGAAACACCCACAGGACTGTCTGCAGCAATGCGGGAGCGCTATCCGGACATTGGGTCCACGTTATGCGGATTCGATGCGCAGATGGCGCCGTCTGGATAGCGAGGTTTACGGGACATGGCATTGACCCCCAACGAGGCATATGCGGCCAAGCAGCCGTTTGTGGACAAAGAGACACTCGAGCATATCGTCGAGCAGTTCCCCACGCCGTTTCATCTATACGACGAGGCGGGCATCCGCCGCAACATGCAAGAAGTGCGCGACGCCTTTGCATGGAACCCGGGCTTTAAGGAATACTTTGCCGTCAAGGCCAACCCCAACCCGGCGCTCATCTCCATTCTCAACGAATACGGCTGCGGCTGCGATTGCTCGAGCTATACCGAGCTCATGATCGCCCGTTCGCTGGGCATCACGGGACACGACATCATGTTCTCGTCCAACGACACGCCGGCGGCGGACTTTGAGCTCGCCGACAAGCTGGGCGCCATCGTCAACTTTGACGACATCAGCCACATCGAGTTCTTTGAGCGCGTTGCGGGACCCATCCCCAAGACGGTCAGCTGCCGCTTTAATCCGGGCGGCATGTTCCAACTCTCCAACGGCATCATGGATAACCCCGGCGACTCCAAGTACGGCATGACCACCAAGCAGCTCTTCGAGGCCTTCCGCATGCTCAAGGCCAAGGGCGCCGAGGACTTTGGCATCCACGCATTCCTTGCCAGCAACACCGTCACCAACGACTACTACCCCAAGCTTGCGCGCATCCTCTTTGAGCTTGCCGTGCGCCTGGAGCGCGAGACCGGCGCACATGTCGCCTTCATCAATCTATCCGGCGGCGTCGGCATCCCCTATCTGCCCGAGCAGCAGGCCAACGACATTCACGCCATCGGCGAGGGAGTGCACGCGGCCTACGACGAGATCCTGGTTCCCGCCGGCATGGGCGATGTGGCCATCTGCACCGAGATGGGCCGCTTTATGATGGGCCCCTACGGCTGCCTGGTCACCAAGGCCATCCACGAGAAGCAAATCTACAAGGACTATATCGGTGTCGACGCAAGCGCCGTCGATCTGATCCGCCCTGCCATGTATGGCGCCTACCACCACATTACGGTGATGGGCCAGCCGGGTGGCTCCGACAAGACCGCGGCTCCTGTCACAAACACGTACGACATTACGGGCAATCTGTGCGAAAACAACGACAAGTTCGCCATCGATCGCGAGCTGCCGCAGATCGACATGGGCGACCTGCTCGTGATTCACGATACCGGCGCGCATGGCTACTCCATGGGCTACAACTACAACGGCCGCCTGCGCTCCGCCGAGGTGCTGCTGCGTCCCGACGGCTCGGCCGACCTTATCCGCCGCGCCGAGCGCCCGGGCGACTATTTTGCCACGCTCGACGTGCTGCCGTGCGGCCGAGAGCTGCTGGCCAAATCGCGTGCCGAAAGCGCTCGTCGTCGCGCTCAGGACGAGCGCCTGGCCGTCGCCGCCCAATGGAATAAGCGCATCCAGATCGCGGAAGCGAAGGAGAAGAACATGGATATCCGCAATCTCGAGGGCTCAATCGTCGCCCTTGTTACGCCGTTTAAAAAGGACGGCAGCGTCGACTTTGACGCACTCGAGCGCCTTATCGATTTCCACCTGCAAAACGGCACCGACGCCATCCTCACTCTGGGCACCACCGGCGAGAGCGCTACGATGACCGACGACGAGGACAACTCCGTCGTCGCCGCCGTGGTCAAGCATGTTGCAGGACGCGTCCCCGTCATCGCCGGCTCGGGCTCCAACTCCACGCAAACCATGCTCACCAAGTCGCTCACCTACCAGGGCTTGGGAGCTGACGGCCTGCTGCTCATTACCCCCTACTACAACAAGTCCAATGAAGAGGGTATCTATCAGCACTTTAAGACCGTCGCCGATGCCGTGGACATCCCCTGCATCCTGTACAACATTCCCGGCCGCTGCGGCTGCGGTATCAGCGAGCGCAACGTAGAGCGCTTGGCCGCGCACCCCAACATCATGGGCATCAAGGAGGCCTCGGGCAACGTCGCCTACGCGGCCAAGATCGCCCACCTGCTGTCAGACGACTTCCGCATGTACTCGGGCGAGGACGCGCTTACCGTGCCGCTCATGAGCCTGGGCGCCTCGGGCACCATCAGCGTGTGGGCAGACGTTCAGCCGCAGCTCGTGCATGACATGTGCCGCGCCTATTTGGACGGTGACGTGGCACGTGCCCGCGATATCCAAATTGCCGGCCAGCCGCTCATCAATGCCCTCTTTAGTGAGGTCAACCCCATCCCCGTCAAAGAGGCGCTCGCCCAGATGGGTATGATCGAGGCAAACTACCGCATGCCGCTGTGCCCCATGGCCAACGACACGCGAGCCGCACTTACCGATGCTCTGAAGGGAGCTGGTCTACTTGATTAAGACCGTCATTATGGGAACGGGCCGCATGGGCTCGCTCATCCGCACTACCGCCGAGGGCATTGTCGACGCCGCCGGTCAGCCCGTTTTTGATATCGTCGCCCAGATCGGTTTTGATCTGTCCGAGCTCGAGAGCGCCCCGGCAGCCGACGTCATCATCGACTTCTCGAACGTCGTTACCTTCGATGCCGTCGTCGCCTATGTCGAGCGCACGGGCGCCGCGTTGGTCTCGGGCACCACGGGCTACACACCCGATCAGATGGACCGCCTGCGCGAGCTGGGTCAGAACGCCCGCGTCATGCACTCGGGCAACTACTCTATCGGCATCGCCGCCCTGCGCCATCTGGTTGCCCAGGCCACGCGCGAACTGCCCGGCTTTGACTGCGAAATCGTCGAGACGCACCATAACCAAAAGGTCGATGCCCCCAGCGGCACAGCCAAGTTGCTGCTCGATGCCGTCGTCGAAGCCGAGCCCGAGGCAGGCTACCGCCCCGTCTATGGCCGCGAGGGCATGTGCGGAGCGCGCGACCCCAAGGAGATCGGCATGCACTCGCTGCGCGGTGGCACTGTCGCCGGCGTGCACGAAGTGAGTTTCTTTGGCCAGGACGAGGAAGTCACGCTCACGCATCGCGCCACGAGCCGTCAGATCTTCGTCAACGGCGCCCTGGCAGCCGCGCAGAAGCTCGTCACCCGTGAGCACGGCTTCTATACGTTTGATCAGGTCATGTTTGCCTAACCAGGTATCAACCGAATCCACCCAAAGGAGAGATAGCAAATGAGCAGCGCAGCCGAGATGGATGCACAGGAGATTATCAACTACATCGCCACCGCGCCCAAAAAGACGCCCGTCAAGCTGTACGTGCGTGAAAAGCCCGGCATGAAGGTCCAGTGGGGCAATGCGCACGTCTACGGCGGTCGTCGCGGCAAGACCGTCTTTGGCGACTGGGATGAGCTCAAAGCCATCCTCGATGCCAATGCCGACTCCATCGACTACTACGACGTCGAAAATGACTGCCGCAATTCCGCCGTCCCCATGCTAGACCTTAAGGGCATCAACGCCCGCATTGAGCCGGGTGCGATCATCCGCGACCGCGTCGAGATCGGCTACCGCGCCGTCATTATGATGGGCGCTATCATCAACATCGGCTCCGTTATCGGCGAGGGCTCTATGATTGATATGGGCGCCGTCCTGGGCGGCCGCGCCACCGTGGGCAGGAACTGCCACATCGGCGCCGGCACCGTACTGGCAGGCGTCGTTGAGCCCGCGAGTGCCACGCCCGTCATCATCGAGGATGATGTCATGATTGGCGCCAACGCCGTGGTCCTGGAGGGCGTGCGCGTGGGCAAGGGCGCCGTCGTGGCTGCCGGTGCCGTGTGCGTCGAGGACGTCCCCGCCGGTGCCGTCGTGGCCGGTGTCCCCGCCCGCGTCATCAAGATGCGCGATGAGAAGACCGACAGCAAGACCGGTCTCGAGGAAGGCCTGCGCCAGCTGTAGGGTTACGCGGTTTTACCAAACCGCGTAACTAGTCGACGCTACAAACGACCCAGAGCGGCAATCTGACGTTCAATCGTCGGTCGCGTACCGAAGTACGCTTCCCTCCTCTTTCACGTCACCTTGCTCGCTTAGGGGCGTTTTCGCTGACGTATGCTCAACCAGTAGCGTAATTAAGCCCCAAGTAAAAAGGCCGAAGCCCTCGTCCGAGGCTTCGGCCTTCATCATCTCAGGGTTCCGTCGTATTCAACCATGGCGGATTGCTTTGACAGGCGCCCTACGGCCGTCTTATAGACCTCGGAACGATCGCGCCGCCCTATTGCCACGATCTCGGCAATCTCAACCATTCCGTCCTCTCGGATTCGGAAAACCATTCTGAGTCCCGCATTCCGCCATTTAATCTTTTTGCAGCCGGCGAGCTCGCCGTGAAGCGGCGTTCCGATTTCATCAGCGCGCGTCTTTAATTTTGCGACGGCAATACGGACGAGCCTGCGCTGGGATCCATCTAGTTTTTGATATTCCTTCTCGACGTCTCGATTCAAAAAGCCGACAACAAAATGCCCGCTCATTCGAAAAGATCCTCGTCGGGAATCGCGTCCGGATCCATCGACTCAAGCTCCGCGAGCTCCTCGGCAGTTAAGGCATCCTCAAACGGAACAAACTCATGCGGACCATGCTTGACTCGATCCGCAGCGATGCGATTTATCTCAAGTTCACGCAGATACTGCAGCGCGCCGTACATTTCCTCATAGGCAGCATAGTCGATAATCACGGTATCGATATCATTATGATCAGCAATGAACTGAGGCGCGCGTTTTGCGCGTTTACGA
The DNA here is from genome assembly GCA_048485235.1 of Collinsella sp. GTDB lineage: Bacteria > Actinomycetota > Coriobacteriia > Coriobacteriales > Coriobacteriaceae > Collinsella. The sequence goes on along the minus strand of DBFWCI010000004.1, from coordinate 50,211 downwards.
ATGGCGGATAAGGACTTGCTTGCTTCGGTAGCAGAAACAACCTGGTCTTTTGTAAACACCGGTTTTTCCAGAACAAGTGGGGACATTTTGGCCTCCAAAAAATAATCTGGATTATATTTCAAAGTATACTTCAAAATATAATCCAGACTTTTATTCAAAAGCAAAAAGCCTTATCGGTTCTCGATGCTGCCGATGTTTTTGAGCTCGATGGAGATAAGGCCGTTGGGTTCGTTGACAAACTCGATGTACTCGGAGTTCGAACCCATCTCGGCCGGGAAGCTGATTTCGATACCCGTGTCGGTACGGATCTTGTGATTGCGCACCGCCGCACGTTCGACCTGCTTGCGCTCCACGGGCACACGCTCAGGCACCTTCTCCTCGGTCAGTGCCGCGCGCACGCTCTCCTTGATAACCGGTTCGTCCTCAAAGACCTCATCGACGATATCCCAAGGCGGCAGCTCCTCGTCATCCTCAACCTTCTCGGCAACGGCAGCCTTAACCTTAGCGAGCGCTACAGCCGTGTTGGCACCGTGCTCCTCGGCGACTTCCTCGACCACACGCGTCACGGTGTCGATAACCTCCTTGCCCGATACGCCCGTGTCGCACTGCAGCAAGCCATCGGGGATAAGCATACGGTCCTCGCCGGCAATCTTGCGCTTCTTGTCCACGTAGCCGATCTCCATGGTGCTCGCACGCACGATGGCATAGCTCGGCACCTTTTGCGAGGGGTTCGGCAGAATGGCGTAGTGGCGTGCGATGTCGTTGCGCACCTCCCCCTCCTCGCGGCCCACTTCGTGCATAAAAGCCTGCTTGGAGCCCAGCAGCATCACGGCAAACCAGCGGGCATCCTCATCATCGTCAAAATCGGCCACGAGCACGTCGGTGGACTCGGCTTTCTCTGCCTTGGTGAGCTCGGAGGAGATAAACTCCGCAATCTGCTGCGACAGGTCCACGAACTCGCGCTCGCCAAAGAAATAGCCCTTGAGCTCGCCGCCAAACGCAGAGTTCTCGGCAAACGTGGCGCGTTTATTGTCGGCCGAGGTACGTGCGCGGCGCAGATGCGTGGTCACGAAGTTGCGCACGGTACGGCTTTCGATATCCAACTCGCGCTGGCTCATAACATTGACGGCAGAGTCAAAGTCCAGGATATGCAGAATCGCATGATTGATTTTCATATACGGCATTCCGTTCTAGATCGATTTCGGCACGAACCAGTATAGCGGTCGAGCTCACCCCACGTGCATCAAAGGTTGGCGCATCGGGGACAGGTTGCTTTGCACCAATGGCTAGCGCAGGAGCTCGGACTGCCAAGCCTCGAGCTGTTCTGCCAAACTCTTGCCGGCAGCGGGCATGTCGATCTGAGGGCGTTTGGGCAGCAGCGCACATTTAAGGATTGCCGCAATGGTCTGCGAGACAAAACGACGCGTATCCTTGTCAAAGCCTTGCGCAGCCTGGAGCATCACGGGCAGGCTCTCGCGCAGATTCCCAGCGATATCCGCAAACCGCTCAGCACCCGTAGCCTCAAACACGGAGAACAACGCATCTATAAAACGCTCGCGCTCGCTAGGCGACACTGCAAGCAGCATCTCGCGAATGGAGCCATCAACGTATCGAGCACCGGCAGACAGGCGCTCACAGTACACGAAGTCGCGACCATCAACCACCCAGCTAAAGGGATTGTGCTGCAGCAGGCTGAACTCGGTGCTCTCAACGATGGCATAGTCCTCCTGTGTCTCGAACATCATGCCAAAGATCGACGACCGAGGTAGCGTCTTGTCGATTCGACCGGAAAGATCGGCAAAGGCGTTGCCGTTCAGAAACTCCTCGACGAAGCCCGGACCATCATGGGAATACGCCCGTTCGATTCGCTCACGGGCGACATCGGAGCACATCGCCGCACCGTACACCGCAAGGTTTCCACCCTTGGAATGACCCCCGCACAAAAGCGGCCCGTCAATCGCAACCGCCGCCTCGTCCACATAACGCGCCGCGGATTCCTGGGCCGGCACAGGACACCGGAACGCCATGTTAAAGTCCTCTTTCCAGCCCACAATCGTGCTGTCGGTCCCCCGGAAGGAAAGATAACTAAACCCCGCAGGAAACCGGAACGCCATGGCTGCAAACTGCTCTGTCGCCACCACATCGCTCACGGCACGATAGCCGCAAACGTGCACGCCACGGTAGCGAGGGCTTGCTGCCACGGCCTCCAACAAGGCCCTGCTCCCCTCCGGATCCCACAAGTCGTCAATCATGTCCCGGTAGCACTCGGCACGCAGCAGCTCGCGTACGTCTAGGCCCTGCCAGTTCGTCAGTTCCGCCATATCACCCGGCAAACGCAAATAGGACAACCACGCAAAGACCAGGCTATCCACCGCGCAGAACGGCCGCTCCTCAAACGGATCAAACGCTGTCTGGGCATAGGTCAAAAAAATAGGCGAATCCGACATGGCCCTCCCATCAACTATGGTGCATTGGGGTCAGGTTACTTTGCACCAAAAAGGCGCCCGGGCCGTGTGGACCCGGACGCCTTCATTGTAGCTTTTCGCTCTAGCGAGCTTGATTTAGCAGGAGAAATCAACGCTGTCGATGATGTCCTTGAGGGCCTTGGCGGAGACGGTGAGCTCATGCTGCTCGTCATCGTTCAGCGGCACGGGGACGCGGCAGACAACGCCGTCGCGGCCAACGACGGTCGGCATGGAGATGGCAAGATCGGACAGGCCATACTCGCCCACCATGAGCGAGGAGACAGGCAGAACGGTCTGCTCATCGCGCATGACGGCGGTGCAGATGCGCTTGACGGCCATGGCGACGCCATAGTAGGTGGCGTGCTTTTTCTCGATGATGGTGTAGGCGGAGTTCTTGACGTCCTCGGCAATGCGCTTCTCGGCAGCCTCATGCTCCAGGTGGCCGTGAAGCTCACAGAAGGTGTTCAGCGGAACGCCGGCAACCTGAGCGCTGGACCAAGCGACAAACTCGGAGTCGCCGTGCTCGCCCATGACATAGGCCTGGACATCGCGCGGGTCAACCTCGACGTGGGCACCAAGCATCTGCTGCAGGCGGCCGGTGTCGAGCACAGTGCCGGAACCGATGACGTGGCCCTCGGGCAGGCCGGACATCCTGATGGCGGCGTAGGTCAGAACATCGACCGGGTTGGAGACGATGAGCAGAATGCCGTCGAAGCCGGACTTCTTAATCTCGGGGATAATGGACTTAAAGATGCTGACGTTCTTGTTGACCAGGTCCAGGCGGGTCTCACCGGGCTTCTGGGCAGCGCCGGCGGTGACGACGATCATGGCGGCGTCGGCGACATCGGAATAATCGCCGGCGTAGATCTTCATCGGCTCGGCAAACGTCATGCCGTGCGCGATATCCAGGGCCTCACCCTCGGCGCGGTTCTTGTCCACGTCGATGAGGACCATCTCGGAGAACAGACCGCTCTGCATCAGCGCGAACGCCGAAGACGAACCGACGAAACCGCAGCCGACAATAGCGACCTTCTTCTCGTTAACCATTAGAAACTCCCATCTCACTCCACAAACAAGCCGCCTGGGAACGACCCGAGCGGCTTGTCGTAATCCCAATACATCCAATCGGGACTTTGATTATGCTCCTATTCGCAGCCAAAAATCGACCGTTTACCGAAATTGTTTGCAGGATTCGTAAAATAACTGCACGAAATCGGTTTCGATATATTGACGAGGCGAAATGGCTTTCTAATACAGGCCCGCCTCGCGAATGGCCTCGACAGCCAAAGCGATCTGGTCGGGCGGCAAGACCAGCGCCATGCGCACGTGCCCCTCGCCCGAAGGACCAAAGCTCGCGCCCGGCGTCACCACAACGCCGGCCTTCTCCATGAGCTCCTCGCAAAACGCCATGGAATCGGTGCGACCACCGGGAAGCTTGGCCCACACAAACATAGAGCCATGCGCGTTGGGACGCTCCCAGCCCAGACCCTCAAGACCGTCGCACAGGGCATCGCGGCGCTCCTGGTACTTCAGACGCTGCGCCTCGACCTCATCGCGCGGGCCATTAAGGCACGCGATGGCGGCCTTCTGGATCGGGAAGAACATACCAAAGTCAATCTGGCTGCGCAGCTTGGCAAAGGCAGAGACCACGTCCTCTCGGCCGACCAAAAAGCCGATGCGGGCACCGGTGACGTTAAACGACTTGGAGAGCGAGAAAAACTCGACGCCCACCTCGAGCGCGCCGGGATACTGCAAGAAGCTGCCGCCCGGCTCGCCGTCGAACACAATGTCGGAGTATGCGTTGTCGTGAACGATCAGCAGGTCGTGCTCGCGGGCAAAAGCGATGATCTCCTCGTAGATCTCGGGCGTGCCCACCGAGCCCACCGGGTTGGCGGGCAGCGACACGATCATGTACTTGGCACGGTCGGCCACCTCGGGATCGATGCCCGCCACATAGGGCAGGTAATTGTGCTCGGCAACCAGCGGATAGTACTCGAGCTTGGCATTAGCGATCTTGGCGCCCGCCTCAAAGACCGGATAGCACGGATCGGGAACCAAAATAGTGTCACCCGGATCGAGCAGAGCCAGGCCCAAATGGCCCACGCCCTCCTGCGTGCCGTTGCACGACTGCACCATGGACGGCGTAATGCCCGAAACGCCAAAGCGACGCTCATAGTAATCGCACACGGCTTGCTTGAGTTCGGGCAGGTCGCGCAGGGCATACTTCCACATCTCGGGATCTTGGGCTGCCTGCGTGAGCGCCTCGACCACGTGGTCGTACGGCTTAAAGTCGGGCGTGCCCACGCTCATGTTGTAAATGGTCTTGCCCTGAGCCTTCAACGCGAGAAGCTTGTTGTTGAGCGAGGCGAAGACCTCCGCGCCAAAGCGGTCGAGACGCTGCGATGCCTGCATGGTGCCACCTTTCGATATGAAAAACGCGGCGCTCCGACAAGAGCGCCGCGCGATACGGGCCATCAGATTGCAAAAGTGTAACGCTTGCAACCCCCGTATTGGTTCAATTTAGCCAACCTTAGTCAACTGGATTGAGCGCGTCGATCTGCGAAAGCCACAGACGCGAGCTAGCGTCACTCGGCATACGCCAATCGCCGCGCGGGCTGAGCGTCACCGAGCCCACCTTGGGGCCATCGGGCAGGCAGCTGCGCTTAAACTGCTGGGCAAAGAAGCGACGGTAGAACGTACGTAGCCACGTGTGGACGGTCTTGGCGTCGTAGACGCCCTCGAAGCTCTTGAGCGCCATGCGGTAGATCTTGCCCGGCTCAAAGCCAAAACGCAGCAGGTAGTAGAGGAAGTAGTCGTGCAACTCGTACGGGCCCACCAAATCCTCAGTCTTCTGCGCAATCTCGCCGTCGCCCGTGGGCGGCAGAAGCTCAGGGGACACCGGCGTATCGAGGATGTCGAGCAAGACCTCGGCAATGCGCCCGCCAAAGACATCGGCGGCATAGCGCACCAGATGGCGCACAAGCGTCTTGGGCACGCTCGCATTGACGGCATACATACTCATGTGGTCGCCGTTATAGGTAGCCCAGCCGAGCGCCAGCTCCGACAGGTCGCCCGTGCCAATGACAAAACCACCAGCCTGGTTGGCCAGGTCCATCAGAATCTGCGTACGCTCGCGGGCCTGGCTGTTCTCGTAGGTCACGTCCTGCACGGCCGAATCGTGCTCAATGTCCTTGAAGTGCTGTTCCACAGCCGCGTGGATCGAAACCTCACGGAAGCTCACGCCAAGGTCGCGAGCGAGCGACTCGGCATTCGACTTGGTGCGATGCGTCGTGCCAAAGCCGGGCATGGAGACCGCCGTGATACCCGTGCGCGGAAGCCCCAGAGCATCGAAGGCACGCACGGTCACAAGCAGCGCCAGCGTGGAGTCCAAGCCACCCGAAAGGCCGATGACCGCAGCCTTGGTACCCGTATGGGCAAGGCGGGTCTTGAGGCCCGCAGTCTGCAGATTGAGGATCGTCTCGCAACGCTCGGCCAGGTCGCCATGGTCAGCCGGCACAAAGGGCGCGCGGGGGAAGACACGGTAAATGTCGAGTGCATCGCGCAGGACAGGCTCGTCTGCCAGCACGCCCTCAAACGAAAATTCAACGGTTGTGGCCTCCGGCGCATCGTCCGCGCGCGTCCACGTCGTCGAGCGACGGCGCTCGGCAACCAGACGGTCGAGGTCAACATCGGCAACCGCCATATCGCAGGTAAGGAGCTTCGTCGCCGCCAGCTTAGAGCCGTTTTCGTAGACGAGGTTCTCGCCCGCAAAGACCATATCGGTCGTGGACTCGCCCTCGCTCGCGTCCGCATAGGCATAGGCACAGTACAGGCGCGCACTCTGATTGGAGATGAGGCTGCGGCGATAGTCTGCCTTACCGATAATCTCGTCCGAGGCCGACGGGTTGAGGATCACCGTCGCACCGGCAAGCGCCATCTCGGTCGAAGGGGGCGCCGGCACCCACAGGTCCTCGCAGACCTCAACGCCCAGCACCAGGTCCTCGGCGCCCTCATCACAGCAGCGGTAGACAAGCCCCGAACCCAGCGGAACCGGACCCTGACCGGCAAATTCAACCCACACGGGATCTGTGGGCGCCGGAGCAAACCAGCGGCGCTCGTAGAACTCGCCATAGTTGGGCAGATACTTCTTGGCCGTGAGGCCCAAAAGCTCACCCGCGCAGCACACGGCGGCGCAGTTGTAGATATTCTCGGCAACTGCAACGGGAAGACCGATGGTAAAGACAATCGGCAGCTCACGAGTCTCATCGAGGATATGCACCAAAGCAGCCTCGCAGGCATGCAGTAATGTGCGGTTATGGAACAGATCGGCCGCGGTATAGCCGCACAAGTTAAGCTCGGGCAGCACCAGAGCACGAACGCCGCGCTCGGCAGCCTCGCGAACAGCCGCCAACGCAACCTCGGCATTGCCCTCGACATCGGCAACGCGAATCTGCGGCGACGCCGCCGCCACACGCAAAAAGCCATCGTTCTTATTAGCCGAAACGCAGCATTGCCTTGTTGATCTGGACACTGGAGGCCCCTTCTACCCTGAGATTCAGTCTAACGAACGTTCACATACCTCTAACTAGCCAAAGCAACCTCCCAGTTTACTGAGAGGCCAACCTGTGCTAAGAGCATGTATTTCAAAAAAATCTTTAATTAAAAAAGGAGAAATCGATAATCGACTTCTCCTTTAAGCGAGGCGAGTAAATTCCGAAACTAATGGCAGAATTTATCCATGTAGTCCTCAAAGTCGAACACTTCTACCACGACGCCCTCTTCCTGAAACTCTTTCAGTTGCTCCAAGAGATCTTTGTTAATAACGTCCATGCAGAAACCTCCTCTATCTAATCAATTGTAGTATATCTGCTTTCATGCAATTATCAACCAACTTGTTTAATTGCTCCTCGTTTGCCGATAGTCCCTCTTTTTTCAAAATGTCGCGCACCTCGTTCTTAGTAATCGGCTTTTCAAACAACGAAAGCAAAGCGAACGAAAAATCATTAACCGCACACATTCTATGGGTGGCACAACTCAGCAGTACTCTTAACCCCTCTTTTGAGCGTCCGACTTCTTTCACAAACGAACTTTTAACCAATTGAAAACCATTATCGTGCATTACATAATCGGCATCGATATTTGTATTCAGCAATCCATAATGCAACAGTTCTTCTATCGCCCTTGTCAGCTCGAGATCGCCCTGATCAAGGATAAGAGAAATGCTACAATCAGCCTCCAATAAACGGGCCAACTTAAGGTATACCAACTGGGAAACAGCATAGACATGATGGTATTCAGAATTATAGAAGTAGGCAAATGGCTCAACGAGCACGACAGAGGTCTTGGAATCCAGCCAGATTCGATCAGCTGGATTTAGACTAGTTAGCCGTCGCTTTACTTTGGTCAAATGTCCCTTATACCTGACAGCGTGAATAGAATCTAGGATCCAGGTCACCTCTGAAATATGAAGCCGCTGGGGCAAATCAATTGTGTCGCTACCGTTTATGACCTCTTGCATATAAAAATCAATATGATGCTCATCAGATAAGGATTTTGCTTCATTTAAAGTTAAACCAGTGCCTGAAACATAATCCACTTCGAGGCGCAAATCCTCATATTGGGACTTCGGCATTACAGAGACACCATACTTATCGGGATGATTCCAAACATCCGACCCCATAACGAGACCAAAATTCGTAAATCCTCTCGTGGAATATGGAACACCACATACCTGTTTTGAATAATTCAAAACATTCTCTGTATAAGCTAAGGTGTTCAGAGCCTCTTCTTTAGTTTCGGTCGGAAAGCCAATCATAAAGAATAGATGAACAGGAATACCCGCATTGAGACAATCATGGATATTGCGATCAATCCAATCAACTCTCGTGTTCTTCTTCATTAGATCAAGAACTCTTTGGTTGTATGACTCGAGGCCAAACTGAATCTGCCTACATCCACTTTGGTATATCTTGTTGAAAACGTCTGTACTTAGGGTTGGAGAGAACCTCGTTTCTCCATGCCAGAAAAACGTTTTTCCCGATGCGTTTATTTCATCCGCGAGTTGCTCCATTCTTTTGCCTTCGAATGTTTCATCCACAAAAGAGAAAACTCTCGTGCCGTATTTTTCATTTAACCGACACATTATTTCAAATACTCTCGATATGGGCATCTTTCGGTAACAACCACCAGTAGCACCGGGAATGGTGCAGAAGGCGCAATGATTAAAACACTGCCTAGAGGAATAAACCGGCAATATTAACTCAGGCATGAAGTATTTAGAAAGGGCGAAGCCATCGAAATCGGGAACTGTATCGTTGATAAATGTTTGCTCAATCCGATGGTTTTTATATATCTTTCCACCTTTAGCATGGCAAAGGTTTGGAACACAGTCGAGATTGTCATCACCAGAGTCAAGAGCCTCAAGAAGACGTGCAAGCGGCTCTTCGCCGTCATACATCATTATCGAATCAATGTATTCAAAAAAGGGATGCCATTCTTTCATGCAGTCATCTGCTAAACGAGTAATGTAATTGCCGCCCAATGAGACGTGTTTAACAGATGGACATTCTTCTTTAATCAGTTTCGCTAACGTAACTGCGGAAATCAATTGGAAACAGCCGCTCACCGAAATCCCAATAAACTCGATTTTTTCCCTCTGAATACGCTTAAGAAAGGCAGTTTCATAGAAGGAAATAAACGGATTATGCAAGGTATCCGCAAGCGATTTCATTATTTCTGGTGTCGAATAATAATCATAGGGCAGATCTATGGAGTTGAACGTGTATTTAACTCCATATGAGACGTGATTTATGATATAGAGTGCATTTCTAAAAATGTTTTCAGCATATTGTCTTTCTTTTAGATTAAAGTATCTCTTTGATCTGAAAATATCTTTTGCTTCGTCAACATTAAGTGCTGACTTTTGTATCAACTCGATTGTTAATTGAACATTCGAACTAAACGAATCCTTTGATTCCCGATACCTTTTACAGCACTCTTCGACATGTCTAAAAGATAGGAGGTCATCGTAAAATTCCACGTTTAAGTCAACAATGTCAACTTTGTATTGTTCAACCTCTTGAAGATATGACTTCAAAAACAGGCAAGGCAAGATACGGCCCCACTGGACTCCATCCTGGGGGAAATACTAAAAGCGTTTTAGGCATATCAACGTCACATCTTTCGCAAATAATTCAATTGAAACACAACTACCATCATAATTGAAAATACACCAAGTCCTGTAACGAGAATTGAGAACATCGCGATGCTCGTGAACAGCGAAACAAGGAGTGTTGAAATAACAACAGCAACCGATTGCAAAGACTCCCTAATTGAAAACAGGCTTATCGATTCAGATCCGTCTCTCGCCAAATCCTGCAGCGATGTTATGAGAAGCACATCTTGAATGGCGTTTCCGGCACCGACAATAAAAAGGAAAATAAACGATATCCCAGACGCATAGCGATAGCCAAACGCCAGATACGCACCGAGCGCAAGATACGTCACAAAACAATATGATTTAACGCAATCGGAACCACTGATTAAACGACCATATATTGTATTTCCGAACAACAGTCCGATTGTAAGACTACTCTGAAGGAATCCGTATTGTATCGATGACGAGTCAAATTGCAATTGCGCTATAGCTGGCAAAAGAGAATTCAGAGAGCCGAATGCCACGCCACTAGAAATATCGATTAATAGGAAACCAATTGCCAAGTGCTTCGCGCTAAGATCACTAAATGCAGTCCTGTTTTTTTCATTTTTGCTTATCCCCTCTTTATCATTAACCTCGATAACCGACGGAACATCTCGCAGCAACCAGAACGACGCGGCAAAAGAAAGCGCGTCTAATGCAAGAACAGCCTCCGCCCCAAATTGAGCGACAACAAAACCGCCGGCAACTGGCCCCAGAACCATCATCAAATTCTGCAGAAACCCAAACGAATTATTAATTACGTCGCGATTGATACTATTCGTATTGGCTCTTAACAACGAGTAAAAGCAGGGCATTTCAACCGTTCGGCAAAGCGATACCGCGCACGTAATAGCAAACATACTCCATTTACTATCAACAAAAATATAGCAAACGAATAATCCCGCGCGAATTAAGTCTGCCAATCTCATGGCCTGCAGTGTCCCGATACCCATCTTCTGAGGCAGCTGCGCGAGCGCAACTGAAAACAGAGAGGGGGCAAATCTGCAGCAGACCATCAAAGCAGTTGCAGAAACATCGTGAGTTACCTCGTAAATCAGCATTGGCAAAGCAATATTCGCACACCAATTGCCTATTTCGCTTATCCCTCTAGCAATATATAGGACCCGAACCGGACGGCTAGCTCTCAATACCGTGAACATCAGGATTAACCTCGTATTTCAGGCCTCGCTCATCCCTTAATAGGAATCCATAATCAACCAAGTACCGCCTCAACACGGCATAATCAGGATAGAGCTGTGACAGCACACGATTAACCTGAAGCTCCGTATAACTTGTATTTAATTCAAAGAAAGAGACGGCCCATAGCAGCATGATTCTTTTATAGCTTTCCTTTTTTGGAATTGAAACCAGCTCGCCATTCTTGAGAAATCGTTTTTTAAAGTCTATTAGCTCATCCATTCACATCCTCCATTTCATACGCATCTAATACTAAAAATGCATACGCTTTAGGTCATCGTATTCGGCTTCTTTATTCGAACTAAACTCGAACTAATCTAAATTATTTGCTCAAACACTCTTCGAAAGCTCGTTTTTCACTCTGAGTAAAATGCCCTTCCCAGTCAGTCCACGAACAGGAAGGCAACTCACAGCGAGCGGAGTCGAAGCCCTCTACCGTCGGTCGTTCAAAATGCACGATAACCTTTTCGATATCCCCATCTGTTATCAGGTCAGAATGAACGACCTCGGTACCGTCTTCGAATGTCATATACGGGTACATCACGTAAACCACCTCGCAATCGTTAATCCAGTTTAGCATCAAGCTATTGCACCAAAGACAGCAAGCCCCCTTGATGAGTTGATGGTATCTGTTAAATGTCACGTACGATTCACATCTGGTGGGTACCCTGATGGCTACACGAAACGAAGCAGATTTACACCGGGAGGACCCCGTATGACAACCAAGTACACCGACGCGCCGCGCACACGTGTCATGACGCCGGCATCGCTCAACAACGGCGTTCACGAAAACCATTCCATCGGCCAGACCATGGCCATCGCGCCCAAAAAGGGCCTGTTTGACGACATTTCCATTCCCCAGATCATCGCCGGCGCCGCAGCTGCCGCTACGAGCGTCGCGCTTGCCTCCAAGATCGGTATCGCCGGATCGGTGATCGGTGCCGCTGTGAGCTCGGTCATCACCGTTGTGTCCTCGCAGGTCTACCGCCACTTTATCTCTGCCAGCGCCGAAGCCCTCAAAGGTACGCACGCCACCGTCGACTACCCCGCCGGCGCCTATGAACCCGTTGAATTAAATGCCGAGGAGCACTTAGGCGGCGCCGCGACTACCCAGGAGATGCGCCAGATTGAAGGGCGCGCGACCACGGCGCGCGTCGCCCCCGACAGCCTGCGCGCCAAGGCGGCGGCAGAGCGCAGCCAGACGCAAAAGAAGGTCATCATCTTCTCGATCGCCATCGCCATCGTCGCGGTCATCGCCTGCGCCGGCGCCATCCTTATCACCACCGCCGGTGAGGGTCTGGGCGAGCGCCCCGAGCCAATCCTTTCGTCGCGCACGACGGAAAGCGATGCAAATGGCAACACCCAGTCGCAAGACCAGCAGGCACAGACGGACGGCACGCAAGACAGTTCCACCTCTACCGATTCGTCCTCGAATACCCAAAACCAATCGCAGGGCGCCGATTCTTCTGTGAACAACAGCGGCGCGCAATCCGGCACGACCGACTCAAGCCAAACGACTGACGGTTCGCAGCCGAACACGGGAGGCCAGACGAGCGACACCACGTCGGGAACGGGCACAGCAGACAGCAACAACAGCAATTCGAGTGGCACCACATCGGGCACGGCATCTGACAGTTCAAGCCAAGGCACGACATCGGACAACTAGGCGCTGCATCCCCAGATAGGCAACCTGTACAACGGGCGCGAATCGATAGCGGTTCGCGCCCGTTTGCCTTGGGCGACGAGATGGCAAGCCCCGCGCGATGGTAAGATGCTTTGGTGTGTAAAGAGGAGATTTGCCATGAGCAAGACAATAGTTACGCCCACGCTTTCGCTGGGCAACCACATCTATCTGTATCGCCTGCTGCGCGATGCGATTGGATGCGGCAAGCAAACGTTTATGACGCAGGTCGAGGAGGCACTCGCCGCTGGTGACATGGCCGCTTATGACCTGGGCTTCGAGTCCACGCGCGAGCTGCTCGAGGAGCTCGACGACTGCATTAAGCTGACCGTCTTTAAGGGCGGTCGCCTGTATGCCACGGTCATCGCCAACGAGGCCTGGGATGCCGCCCTTGCCAAGGGCGAGGACAAGCCCAAGGCTGCCAAGGGAGCCAAGCAGTCCTACAAAAAGAAAAAACGCGGCGAGAAGGACCTCAAGGCCGTGCGCCCCAAGCACGTTAAGCGTCCCGAGCCTGAAGCCATGGTTGAAGCCGTGCCAGAATCCGAGCCCGAGCCCGAGATCGAAGTCGCTATTGAGGTAACGGCAGAAGCCGAAACCGAAATCACCGCTACGACCGATCCCGAAGTCATATCCGAGCAGGAAGCCACTGCGGAGCTCAACGAAGCTCCCAAGTCGACAACCGAAGAAGCCGCCAACCAACCCGAGACGTCTGCGTTCCAAAACAGCGATGTCTTTGGCGACGAGCCCGAGGACGATCAACCCGACGAGCCCGACGATCAAGACGCCACCGAGTCGACACCGGAGCCCGAGACGCCGCAGCCCGCCATCTCGCTCACGGTCGTCTATGACCCCGAGAATGCCAACGCCGGCATCACCACCATGGCATCCACGCCCATCGAGGCAAAGTCGAGCGTCGAGAATGAGAGCGCGACGCAGGTTGAGGTTGAAACTGCAGCTGCAGACGCGCCCGTCACCGTGAAGCCCGCAGATTCCACAACCAAGCCGAAGACGACGCTGGAGCCCGCAGATTCCACGATCAAGCCGGAAGCGACGCTGGAGCCCGCACCCGTCATCGAATCCGTGCCCACCGCTGCTTGCGACCAAATTCCCGCACCAGCACCGGCTTCGGCTCCCGCTGCAGTACCGGTCCCCGCACCCGTAGCGCCCGCCATCCCCGAGGACTTCCCCGTCGATTTCGCAACCGAGGTCTTCTGCCCCGGCCCGCTTCTGCACCAGTTGTCGACCTATCTCCCCTACGGCGCCGACACGCTCGGCATCGTCGGCGAGTACTACTGGATCGCCCGCGAGCGCGGTACCATCGAGGCCGCGCGAAACCGCGCAAGCTTCCCCCTGCGCTACACGCAGGCCGGCGAGCGCCGCGAGGTTACCGTGCGTATCCGCCGCAGCACCACCGGCGGCCTCGGAGCCGCCTGGACCATCGATAAAGTCGAAGAACCCGAGCAGTAACGACAAACGGCTCAAATCCAAATCAGGATTTGAGCCGTTTTTATTTGTTGATGTTGCGCAACCAACAGCGAGCGGGCCGCAAGTGCCCCAGGTTGCCGTGAAAGAGGAGCGACGCGTACTACGGTACGCGAGCGACGGCTTGAACGGCAAGATGGGGTGCTTGCGGCCCGCGCAGCGTCGAGCAGTTACGCGGTTTGGAAAACCGCGTAACGATCTAGTCACGCGTGAGCTTGCGGTGGATACGATGAGGCTGGGCTGCGTCCTCGCCCAGGCGCTCGATACGGTTGGCCTGATAGGCCTCGAAGTTGCCCTCGAACCAATACCAGTTGCCCGGATTCTCGTCGGTGCCCTCCCACGCCAGGATGTGCGTGGCGACGCGGTCCAGGAACATACGATCGTGGCTAATGACCACCGAGCAGCCCGGGAACTCGAGCAGCGCCGCTTCGAGCGAGGACAGCGTCTCGACGTCGAGGTCGTTCGTGGGCTCGTCGAGAAGCAGCAGGTTGCCGCCCTGCTTGAGCGTAAGCGCCAAGTTCAGACGGTTGCGCTCGCCGCCGGAGAGCACGCCAGCGCGCTTCTGCTGGTCCTGGCCCTTAAAGCCAAAGCTCGCCACATAAGCGCGGCTCGGAACCTCGGTCTCGCCGACCATCATGTGGTCCAGGCCGTCCGAGACGACCTCCCACAGGTTCTTATCGGGATCGATGCCGGAACGGTTCTGGTCGACGTAAGAAATCTTGACGGTCTCGCCCACCTCGAGCTCGCCCGAAGTCAGCGGCTCCAGACCCACAATCGTCTTGAACAGCGTGGTCTTACCGACACCGTTGGGGCCGATGACGCCCACGATGCCGTTGCGCGGCAGGGTGAACGAAAGGTCATCGATGAGCACGCGGCCGTCGAACTCCTTGTGCAGGTGATGGGCCTCAAGCACCTTGTTGCCCAGACGCGGGCCCACAGGGATGCGGATGTCGGTCCAGTCGAGTTTCTGGCTTGCGCGGGCCTCGGCCTCCATCTCCTCGTAGCGAGCCAGACGGGCCTTGTTCTTGGCCTGACGGGCCTTGGGCGAGCTGCGCACCCACTCGAGCTCGGCCTCCATGCGCTTGGCGAGCTTGGCGTCGCGGTTGCTCTGCGCCTCGATACGGGCGGCCTTGGTCTCCAGATACGTGGAGTAGTTGCCCTTGTAGGGATAAAGGTGACCGCGGTCGACCTCGCAGATCCACTCGGCAACGTTATCCAGGAAGTAGCGATCGTGCGTGACGGCCAGAACGGCACCCTGGTAGTTGTGCAGGAAGTGCTCGAGCCACAGGATCGACTCGGCGTCCAGGTGGTTCGTGGGCTCGTCGAGTAGCAGCAGGTCGGGAGCTTCGAGCAGCAGCTTGCACAGGGCCACGCGGCGGCACTCGCCGCCGGAAAGCACGTTGACCGGCATGTCAGAATCGGGCAGCTGCAGGGCGTCCATGGCCTGACCGAGCTTGGAATCGATATCCCAGCCGTCGGCGGCATCGATCTCGTCCTGGAGCTTTCCCATCTCGGCCATGAGTGCGTCCATGTCACAGTCCGGGTCGCACATCTCCTCGCCGATCTTATTGAAGCGATCGACCTTGGCGATCATATCGCCAAACGCCATGCGCACGTTCTCGATGACGGTCTTGTCGTCATCGAGCGGCGGCTCCTGCTGCAGGATGCCCACAGTGTAGCCGGGGGTGAGCCTGGCATCGCCGTTGGAGACCTCCTCGATGCCGGCCATGATCTTGAGCAGGGTCGACTTGCCCATGCCGTTGGGACCCACAACTCCGATCTTGGCACCGGGGTAGAAGCTCAGGGTCACGTCGTCAAGGATCACCTTGTCGCCATGGGCCTTGCGAGCCTGATACATCTGGTAGATAAACTCCGCCATATGCCTGTTTTATCCTTTCTACCTGCTGTTTTCCTATTCTTGTTTCGCTTTAGTGGAAACGAAATGGAAAAACCAGCTCTGAAACGTAACGAAATAGGGGCATGGTTGCCCATACCCCCTAATACTACCTGGGAAAAGTTCCCCCGGAACATACTATGAACTGCGTACGCTAGTTTTCCGCAACCTTAGCGAGCGGCTCGCTGCGATTTGCGCCACAGCAGATACGAGTAGACGTAGACGGCTCCAACCGAACCAAACGCCAGAACCGCAATCACCGCGGCGACGACTTCACTCGAAAGCACGCTACCTGCCACGCCCATCACAATCAGGCCAATACCCAGCACCATAAAGCAGGCGCCGCCAAAACGCTGCGTACGGCGCCAGTTCTCGGGATCGGCAAGCGCCCAAGGTGTCTTGATACCGAGCGTATAGTTCTGCTTCACACGCGGCAAGTAGTTGCCTACGCCGATGAACAGCAAACCGACAACACCGGAAATCAGCACGTTAACCGAACCGACCGCCGGCACCACGCCCCAGACCGTAAGCTCTCCCAGCCAGCTTATGGCGCACATGAACAAGGTGAAGGCGATTACGAAGCCCTGGTAGAACTTGCCCGAGGTTCGATATGCCTCACCTTTGGGGTCGATGCGCGGCACCACGCAGAACATTGCGAGAAGCGCCAGAGGCAGCACGCCGAGCGCGGAGGCCATCCAGCTAGGACCCCAACCGTCGACGGCGCCGTTCGCGCCCCAGTGCGTGGGAATCTGCGCAGGCAAGCTCGGCATCACCATGAGGTGCGCTACGACATTGGCGACGCACAGAGCGACCAGCGCAATCCACACGCGCGACGATACCCCCGTGGGGTGAATGCCCTTGTTTTCGTTATTCATCCTTATCACCTTCAGTGTTTGTAAAGCCCATAAACCAGCCAATTAAATCCTGCATGACGGTGGTGTTTAAGCTGTATACGATGTTTTGGCCATGGCGCTCGTCGGTCACCAACCCGGCGTTTTTGAGCGTCGCCAAGTGATGGCTCAGCGACGGCTTACTGATATCGAAATGCTCGGCAAGCTCCCCCGCCGTGCAATTGCCCTCGCGCAGCAACTCCAAAATGCGCCGTCGCGTTGGATCGGCAAGCGCCTTAAAACCCTCTCCCGGCATAAGACCTCCTCTCATCATCTCTCATGACGTGCACACTATACTCGATATTTAGATGTTTGTCTAACTGTCTAATACAGTAACATCTATAGAACATTCGTTCGTGTTTAGTTACAATGGAAGTTGAAGCAGATGGGCCAGCTCCCTCTACCCAAGAAGGAGATGGACTATGAGTATTGACGATGTCCTGACGTTGTTATTGCTTGTAATCGCGGCTGTGGAGCTCGGCATCCACATTGGAGGTCGAATGAAATAGCCGCCCCCGCGTAATGCGAAGACGGCCACTTCTCACGCCATAAACGTGTTTCGGAGTTGGCCAACCCGCTGCAACGGGTGCCATCTGCTTCAATCTTATGCGAATCCCGATCCCATTTCAACAAACCCCAAGGGCTCAAATGAAATCGCGATAATACCTATAATGACGATAGCTAAAACACGATTCGCTTCCCCATCGGAGGATGTCTATGACCGAAAACGCTACTGCTCTCGTCGAGACGCGCGATACCAAGCTCGAAATCATCATGGGCCGCGAGGCACTCGACAAGCTCGCCGATGCTACGGTACTGGTGCTCGGCTGCGGAGGCGTGGGCTCCAACTGCTGCGAGGCACTCGCCCGCGGCGGCATCGGACATTTCGTCATTCTGGATAAGGACATCATCGCGCCCAGCAATATCAATCGCCAGGCCATCGCCTTTCACAGCACCGTCGGCAAGCGCAAGGTTGACGTGATGGAGGCCATGATCCACGATATCAATCCTGCCGCCACCGTCATCAAGCGAACTGAATGCCTGTTGAGCGATAACATCGACGAGTTCTTTGCGAGCGTTTTGGAGCAGACGGACGGCAAGCTCGACTACGTCGTCGACGCCATCGACACCATCTCGGCCAAGCTCACCATTGCCAAATATGCTCAGGACCACGACATCCGTTTGGTTAGCTCCATGGGCGGGGCCAACAAGCTCCATCCCGAGTGCCTCCGCTTTGCCGACATCTTCGATACGGTACGTGACCCCATGAGCCGCATCATGCGCAAAGAATGCAAGAAGCGCGGAATCAAGAGCCTGCATGTACTGTTTAGCTGTGAGGAATCGGTTAAGACACAGCCCCGCGACCCTTCCAATATCCACGAGCGTACCGAGCTCGGAACCGCCAGCTTTATGCCGCCCATCATGGGTCAGATGATTGCCGGCGAGGTTATCCGCCAGATCAGTGGGCGTGGTACCGAACGCGTGCGCGCCGATGGCCAGCGCCTAGACTAGCGGAGCGCGCCGAGATGGAGCCCCGGTTATTTGATGCACACTGCCATCTTGATTTAATGGCTCACCCCGACGCCGTTGCCGATGAGGCAACGGCGCTGGGCTTGGGTCTATTTGATTGCGGCGTCGATCCACGTGACTTTTCGGCCGCAAACGAGCGCGCCCGTCGCCAACCAGACATCATCGCCGGCATTGGGCTTCACCCCTGGTGGCTCGCCGACGGCCGCTGTGGTTCTACCGAAGTCGATCTGCTTTGCGAAGCTGCTGCCCAAGAGCGCTACATCGGCGAAGTCGGACTCGACTTTTCCGCGCGCTTTGCAGGAAGCGAGCCGCTACAAATACAGGCACTTGATCGGCTCTGCGATACACTCGCGCAGCATCCTCTTACCGGGCGCGTGATATCAATTCACGCCGTTCGTTCGGCAGGAACTGCGCTGGACGCCCTAGAATCGCACGGGCTACTCATCCCAAACCCCGACTCCCCCGCTATCATCTTCCACTGGTTTAGCGGCACCTCAGACGAGCTCGTCCGCGCGCGTAATGCGGGCTGCTATTTTTCTGTCAACGAACGCATGCTCGCGTCCAAACGAGGACGCGAATACGCACGACAGATTCCACTCGACCGTTTACTGCTCGAGACCGATGCGCCGACCGAGCCAAACACAGAAACAAGCGCGCAGTCGCTCATCAGATCGCTTGCATGGACCTCAGAACGCATCGCCTCACTCAAAAACTGTGACGCAAAGCATATTGAGTCAGCGGTTTTAGCAAATGCACGCTCTGTTTTTAGCCTTCGCTGACCCCTGTGGTCAAAAAACGTCAAATATGAGTACTGCTAGCGAAATGGATACATTACTTTGAGCTTTCCGGCCACCAGATTAATCTACGATTGTCCATTAACTAACACTTTCACAGTCACTCATCCTGTATTTTCGCAATCTTAAACCCCTCCAAACGCTCAAATCACGTCTGAAGGGGTCGATTTTGCTGCGACTAAATTAGTCACAGTACTCATATTTGGCTTTTTTTGACCACCGAGTCACGGGAAGGCACCAATACAGCTCCCCGGGACTGCTCACCTATTCGGAAATCGGTGCCCCATGGCCCCAGGAGCCTTCCATACCGCATACGGTCGAAGCAAACCCCGCCGCAAAGTCGAGTGCGCGCTCGATGGCCTCGGCACCATCCTTGCCACGCTTGGCGGAATCGAGATAGCACATCAGAAACGAAGTCAGGAACGAGTCACCCGCACCCATGGTGTCCTTCATGTCTGTCACGGGCTTGGCATGCTGTCGATAGTAACGCTCGCCGTCATAGGCAATGCAGCCCTCAGCGCCAGCCGTTGCGGACACAAAACATGGGCCCAAGCCCTTCACCCAGGCAAGACGCTCGCGAATCTCATCCTCGCTCGCAGCGTCTGCCGCGCTAAAGAACGCGAAGTCAACGTAGGGAGCAATCTGCTCGTAGTACTCGTCGGTCGAATCATCCGAGAAGTCAAACGAAACGGTAATACCCGCTGCCTTCAGCTTGGGCAGCTCGCGCTCGGTAAAGCAGTAGTTGCCCGAATGGACCACATCAAACTGTTTCATATACGCCAGATCAAAACGATCGAGCACATAGCGTGCATCACCACGGATGCCGCCCTCGTTAGACCCCAGAAATACACGGTCACCATCAACCACAGTAACGCGAGCCGCACCGTTCTCGCCGTTGAGCTGCTTGCATTTGGCTAGCTCAACGCCCTCATCCTCAAGACTCGCAATCACATGCTCGGCAGCAGCGTCATTACCAAAGATGCCCATATACGCGGAGCGCGCGGCACCGCACTTCTTGGCATACACGGCAAAGTTCACCGCATTGCCACCCGGATACATTGTGTTGATATGCTCGTAGCGGTCGACGACGTTGTCGCCAAACCCAAGAGCGTTAACGTTGAATGTCATAGCGCCGTCCCTTTCTCGTCCTAACGAGATCGCCGTAATGGCCGCCGTGCCGCCCTGGCCCTACGCAAGCTTCAGCAAATCGGGCAGCTGGTCGATAATCTTGTCCGCGGCATCTTGGCTAAATCCAAAGCGCTCCTCGCGCTTGGCAATGACTGTCAGGCCGGCTCGCTTGCCGGCAGTGATGCCAGGCACCGAATCCTCAACGCAGCAGCAGCGATTCGCGGGCAGCCCCAGGAGATCCAGCGCATGCAGGTAGATGTCGGGCTCGGGCTTGCTCTCCTTAAACTGCTCGCCGCTCACCACATACTCAAAGGCATCCGACAGCCCGCACGCATTGAGCACTTCCTCGATGCTAACCATGGGAGACGAGCTGGCAAGCGCCACGCGAACGCCACGGCGCGGCAGCTCTCGAATCGTATCCACGGCGCCTGGGTTAATCAAAGCCTGATAGTCGCGCGGACGCTTATGCGCCCACTCGTCCCAACGGGTCAACGCTTCCTCGCCAGTGAAATGCCCCTTACCGGCGCGCTCAAACCAATCGACCAGCAAATGCAGGAAGAACTGATGCGAGGTACCGACCTGCCCATTCAACTCCTCTTGAGTCAGATTAAGCCCAAGCTCCTTGGCAAACGCGGCAGTCTCGCCCAGGTAGTAATACTCGGTATCGACAATCACGCCGTCCATGTCAAAGATAACGGCGTCGAACGGAAATGCGGACACGGCACCCTCCCTAACAAAAGGGCGCCTGTAAGCAGGCGCCCGAACCATGCATTATCGGCGATTCTAACCCAGCAGCTTATCCAGCGCCACCGCAATGCCGTCTTCGTTGTTATTGGCGGTCACCATCTGGGCCACGGCCTTAACCTCATCGACCGCGTTGCCCATGGCAACACCGGTGCCGGCCCACTCAATCATGGACTTGTCGTTCTGGCCGTCGCCAAACGATACGACCTCGCTGGCATCGATGCCGAGCTTGGGCAGGGCACCCTCGAGCGCACGGGCCTTGTCGATACCGGGCGCCGTAAACTCGAAGTACCAGTCGGCCGTAAACATACCCGAAAGCGTCTGAGTAAAGGGCGCGTACATCTCCTCGTGATGCGCTTGCAAATAGGCCGGGTCGCCCGCAGTGAGTAGCTTGTCCACGGGATAAGCATCAGCGACCTCATGCAGACTCTCCACCTCGCGAATCTTAAGATCGCACGCGTCGCGCTCATACTTGACGATATTCTTCTGCGAGCCGTCAGGCAGCGTGATCATGCAATGGTACGAGTCCTCGACGTGCAGATCGCGACCAAGCGAAATCATAGGGATCACGTCAAAATTACGCAGGTGATCAATCAGGCGATGCAATTCGTCGACAGGCATAGCTTGATCGAACAGCACCTCGTCGGTCTGGGCATCGACGACGTGAGCGCCGTTAAAGGCCACCAGCAGACCGTCATGGTTTTGAAGGTCGAGCTCCTGTGCCAACGCGTGCAGCCCCCATGCGGGACGGCCCGAAGCCAAAATGAGCTTAATGCCCGACTCCTGCGCCGCGAGCAGCTTCTCGCGCGTACGCGGGCTAATCACTTTCTGATCGTTGGTGAGCGTACCGTCGATATCCATCGCGATGGCTTTGATTGCCATATATGCCTCCATGTCATTGAACAACCTTGTCTGAGCCATCATACAGAACACCCACCGCGACTCCGTTTGCAACGGGCAAAAAGTCATATATTGTCTCAAACATGGACGGGACGCCATCTCGGGGCTCAGTCGTTCCAGCCCAAACGCCGAGCCACCACATGCAAAGCTAACGACGCTAAACGCGGCCGCCCCACCGACCTCATTTCATCCCGGAGAAATAAATTTCAAAATTAGTTCTTGTCAAATCAGCAAAACGAACGTACTTTAAAGATGACCGCTCCGGTGGTCATCGTTTGATCGAGCATATTCAGTTTCAGTTTTCAGCGTGTAAGAGAAGGAAGATCGGCAAAGTACAACCCCAAACGCAATGACAACTTAATGAGGTAACTGCCACATGTGAGGCACCCAGGGCATTGCTGTCTCGATTTTGAGCACGATGCCTTCCGCCTTGCATGGGCCGTTCCATCCCGCCCCTGCAGCAACTGTCTCACGGGCTCATTGAAAACCGCATAGCACCCCAACGTCAGCACATCACCCACGGCAAGCACATCACTCACGACAACCAACACATCAACAAACAGCACGAACATCAACCGATTGGAGAAGCTATGACAAACCACCACGCTGAAGACGGCGATCAGAAAAGCATTCTGGATGCCCGCATTGAGCGAGCATATGCAAACGAATATGACGCCGCCTTTGCCGCCGCGACCATCAAGAACTACGCGTCGCTACCGCTCGCGACGATCTTGGCCGACCACCCTCAACTGCTGAAGCGCTGCACAAAGATCATGGGCGACCCCGACATTCGCAAGCTGACAGACCCCTATGCCCCAAAACGCGACAACGATTCGTACGTTCTTACCGTAGGCTGCCTAGCCCATATGCTTACGGCGCTCGACACGAAACTCAAGCTCGAATGGGAACCCGACGAGCGTCATGAACTCGAAAGCAAGCGGAACACCCTGCGCACCGCACTGCTCCTTCCGTTGGACGGCCTCAAGCGCTGCAACGTCGAGCTCAATACACAGGTGCTGCAAAAGCCCGGGACCACGGGGCAGAAAACTCCAAGACCCCATGCGGCCATCGTCGACCGCAACCGATATAACCGCATGACCGCGCACTTTTCCGCCGAGGGAGCAGCCATAAGGACGCTGATCGACCTGCTGTGCCTCCTGAACATCAACGAGCTATTTGAGGGCTATCTCGCCCTTGTTCCCGCGACGGCACCCAAGTCGGTAGCAAAGATCATCGAGACCTGCAGACGCCAGTTTGAGCGCCATCGCAATGGCAGCGAGATGAACGCCAGCATCGCGCAGTACTACGCGGCTCATTACAAAAATGACGGATGTGCCCCTATCGAGCATCAGCTGCGGCTCGCCTACACCACGCCCGTCGCAACGCTCCATCGCTTTGGAGCCCTTGGCGCTTGCGAGCCGCACGGACAGGCAGCCTGCCCCACAACCGAGCTCGATCTCAGGCTCGGACGAACCCTGTAGCCCGCCAGCCCCTCCGCGGGCAGCGACTCTATTCCACAACACCACCAACAGAAAGGAGTCCTCATGGACACCAATCATTCCCCCATCATCAGCCCCCTCACCATGCGTGAATCCGCCCGAGGTATCACGCTCACCAGCATTTACGATGAGATGCTCGCCCGTCGCGAGCTCTCCGTCATGGGAAACATCGAAACCCCGATGGCCCACGACCTATGCCAGCAGATTCGCCTGCTCGATGCCACCGACCCCAGCCGCCCCATCACCATATTTGTCGCCAGCGCCGGCGGAAGCGTGCGATCGGGTCTTGCGATCTATGACGCCATGCGTCTCGCATCGTGCCCCATCCGCACCGTCTGCCTGGAATTCGCCGCGTCCATGGGCGCCGTGATCTTTATGGGCGGCGACGATCGCCGTATGGCGCCCCATGCAGAGCTCATGATTCACGACCCGCTGATCCCCCAGGGGGCAGGCGGCTCGGCACTTGCGCTGCAGGAAACCAGCCGGCGTCTCATGCAGACCCGCAAGATCCTCACGCAAATCCTCTCGGACCGCAGCGGCCTCACGCCCAAGCGCATCCAGTCCCTCACTGCAAAAGACACCTACCTTTCGGCCGAGCGCGCCGTCGAGCTCGGCTTTGCCCACGAAATCCTCTCGGCCACCAAGGAGGTCGCCCATGTCTAACCTCGCCAGCCGCCTCGCCGCATCTGAGTCCGCATCGTCCACCATCCTTGCCAAGGATCGAACGCTTTCCTGCAACACCCGCCAAACGGGACTCAACAACAACGCACTTGTGATCGGCCCCTCGGGAGCCGGCAAGACCCGAAACGTCCTCAAGCCCAACCTGCTGCAAATGAACGCAAGCTACATCGTGCTCGACACCAAAGGCACGCTCTGTCACGAAGTGGGACCCGTGCTGGCAGCCCACGGCTACCGCGTGCAATGTCTCAACTTCGCCGACCTCAACACCGTCCCGGCCCTTGCGTCCGGCATCGAGCGCTGCGGCTACAACCCCCTGAGGCACATTCGCCGCAAGGCGGACGGCAGGCCCAACCAGCAGGACATCCTCTCGGTGGCAAAGGCCATCTGCCCCATCGAGGACAACAACCAGCCTTTTTGGGATCATGCCGCGGCAAACCTGCTGTCGTGTCTTATCGCCTACGTCACCGAACAGCTACCCGCCGGCGAGCAGACGATCAGCTCGGTCATCAAGCTGATCGAGCACCTGCAAGACGGTGCCACGGGTCGATTGTTTGACGACCTGATCACGACCGACCCCCAAAGCTATGCCCTCTCGCTATGGCGGCGCTACGCCATTACGCAAAATGCCGAGCGCATGCACGCGAGCATCGTCGGCATCCTTGCCGAAAAGGTCATGTGTCTGGGATTCGACGGTGTGGCACAGCTCTATCGTGAGTGCCATCAGGTGGACTTCGCTTCCATGGGACACACCCCCTGCGCCCTGTTTGTAACCGTGAGCGATATTGACCGCAATCTCGATCCGCTGACCGGCCTCTTTATTACGCAGGCGTTTATGGGCCTCATTCGCGAAGCCGATAGGCAGCCCGACGGCAGCCTGCCCGTGCCCGTGCGCTTTATGCTCGATGACTTCGCAAATCTGCAGATCCCCCAGATCGACAACGTGCTCTCGATTATCCGAAGCCGCAACATCTGGGCAACGCTGCTGCTGCAGTCGACCAACCAGCTCGATGCGCTCTATGGCGAGGCACGCGCACGCTCCATCATGGGCAACTGCGACACGCATCTGGTGCTGGCGTTCCAGGATCCCGAGAGTGCCCGGGTGTTTTCCGACCGCGCTGACGCGCTGCCCAGCACGCTCATGGCGACGCCGATTGATCGCTCGTGGCTCTTTGTACGCGGTCGCACTCCCGAACAGGTCGAGCGCTTTAGGCTCGAAGACCATCCGCTCTACGGGGAGCTGCCCGAGGCGCAGCGAGGCCATGCGGAGGCCGAGATCTAGGCGCAGGGTTCTCGCGGCGCGCGGCGCCCCGGCGATGTTCCACAAAGGCCGTGCGCCCCGGGACTACGGCAAAGCAAAGGGGCCCGCATCCAATAGGATACGGGCCCCTGACTATAAGGCGCGATGCGTTAACAGCAGCGACTACTTACGGTGAGCGCGGTAGAACTCGATAAGCGCCTGGGTCGAAGCGTCCTGCTCGGCCTTGGCGGCGTCATCGTGTAAGGCAGGGGTAATCTGCTTGGCAAGCTGCTTGCCCAGCTCAACGCCCCACTGGTCGTAGGAGTCGATGCCCCAGACCGTGCCCTCGACAAACGTGATGTGCTCGTACAGGGCGATGAGCTCGCCGAGCGCGAACGGGGTCAGCGTGTCGCCGAAGATCGAAGTCGTCGGACGGTTGCCCTCAAAGCAACGGGCCGGGACGATCTGCTCGGGTGTGCCCTCGGCGCGCACCTCATCGGCCGTCTTACCAAAGGCGAGCGCCTTGGTCTGGGCCAGGAAGTTGCCCAGGAACAGCTCGTGGACATCCTGGCCGCTGTCGGTCGCAGGGTTGGCAGTGTTGGCGAAAGCGATAAAGTCGGCCGGGACCACCACAGTGCCCTGGTGCAGCAGCTGATAGAAGGCATGCTGGCCGTTGGTGCCGGGCTCGCCCCAGAAGATCTCACCGGTATCGGAGGTCACAGCGCTGCCGTCCCAGCGGACGTGCTTGCCGTTGGACTCCATGGTGAGCTGCTGCAGGTAGGCCGGGAAGCGGTGCAGATACTGGCAGTACGGAAGCACGGCGTGGCTCTTGGAACCGAAGAAGTTGACGTACCAGACATTGAGCAGGCCCATCAGCGCGACGGCGTTGTTCTCGAGCGGGGTGTTGCAGAAGTACTCGTCGATGGCGTGGAAGCCTTCGAGGAACTGCTGGAAGCGCTCGGGGCCGAGCACGACGATCAGCGACAGGCCCACGGCGGAGTCAACGGAATAGCGGCCGCCGACCCAGTTCCAGAAACCGAAGGCGTTGGCGGGGTCGATACCGAAGGCCTCGACCTTCTCGAGTGCGGTGGAAACGGCGACGAAGTGCTTTGCCACGGCCTCGGCGTTCTGCTCATCGGAGCCGTCGATGGCGCCCTGAGCCTTGAGCTGCTCGAGCATCCAGGTCTTGACCTCGCGGGCGTTGGTGAGGGTCTCGAGCGTGGTGAAGGTCTTGGAGACGATGATCACGAGCGTGGTCTCGGGATCCAGGCCCTTGAGCTTCTCGGCCTGGTCGTTGGGGTCGATGTTGGAGATGTAGCGGCAGTCGATACCGGCGTCGGCATAGGGACGCAGGGCCTCGTAGGCCATGACCGGGCCCAGATCGGAGCCACCGATGCCGATGGACACCAGGTGCTCGATCTTCTTGCCGGTAACGCCCTTCCACTCACCGGAGCGCACGCGCTCGGCGAAGGCATACATGCGATCGAGGACCTCGTGCACGTCGGCGACGACGTCCTGGCCGTCGACGATGAGCTGGCCCTTCTCGGTTGCCGGGCGGCGAAGCGCGGTGTGCAGGACGGCGCGGTCCTCGGTGGTGTTGATGTGCTCGCCGGAGAACATGGCGTCGCGGCGCTCCTCGAGCTTCACCTCGCGGGCAAGATCGCACAGCAGCTTGACGGTCTCATCGGTCACCAGGTTCTTCGACAGATCGAAGTGCAGGTCACCGGCGTCAAAGCTCAGCTTGTTCACGCGCTCGGCATCGGCGGCGAACCAGGCCTTGAGGTCGATGCCATCGGCCTCAAGCTTCTCCTGATGAGCCTCGAGTGCCTTCCAAGCGGCAGTCGACGTAGCATCGATAGGTGCGGCAACAGTTGCCATAGAGTCCTCCTCAGCATACGGGCGCACGCCTCCATGCGCCCGGACATTCAGATGCCACTATTCTAGCGCAGGTCAAGACTACAATCAGCGAGCGTTGCCAATCGGCCTCCAAACGGCAACCGATTAAAAAGGGACAGGCTTATTTTGGCAGGTCAAACGCTTTACCAACCAAAAATAACCCGTCCTTTTATGGCAAATATTAGGCCGCGGCGCAGATGCTACCGAGCAACTCACGCAGAGGAGACCCGATGCCCTCCAGCAGTTCGGGCGCGATAATGGCAAAAACGGGAACCTCACCGGTGCCCACGACAGCAGGCGCCTTGCCCTCCGAGAGAATGCATCCATAAGGCACAAAGCCGTCTTCGCCGGCATCGAGCGCCGCCATGCGCCGCGCGAGCTCGCGTGCAAAGCCAGCAGTATCGACATCGCCAATCGCCAGGACAAAGTCCATGCCTTCGTCGGTCGCCAGGGCCACGGCTTCGTCGATCAGTTCGTCTCCCCCGTCACCCTCAACCGAGCCGCAGCGAAAAAGCACGCGCTCGAGCAGAGCTCGATCAAGCGAGCCAAGTGCCGCCGAGACAAGCTCATCGCGCGTATGCTTGTCACCGCCCAGCACGACCAGTGCCTTGGTGCCACCGTAGTGAGCGACCAATCGTCCGCACCAGCGAGCCACGTCTCCATCCGCAACAAGGCGCGTCGGCATACCAAACCCATAATTGACCATCTTTCCCACAACCCTTCCGTGCGCATAGGCGGTATCAATCGTTAGGCTCATGCTACGAGGCGAGGTTTTCCGAGCTGTTTCGCACTCTTTAGAGCTGCGTTAAAAACCCGATCCAACCGCACGATCATACCTACCAAAACAAACCAGTCCCTTTTTGACAGGTTTTGACGATGTTCGGACGAGCGGGTATTATCGAACAAGTATTCGATAAGAACATGTGTTTGATGGAGGGACACGGATGGCGCACGAGCAGCACACCTATATCTGCATCGACCTCAAGACGTTTTATGCCAGCGTCGAGTGCGTCGACCGTGGGCTCGATCCGCTCACCACCAACCTAGTCGTTGCCGACGAATCGCGCGGACGCACGACCATCTGCCTCGCCATCACGCAGGCCATGAAGGACTTAGGTATTCACAACCGCTGCCGCCTATTCGAGATTCCCGACGGCATCGACTACATCAAGGCCGTACCGCGCATGCAGCACTACATGGAGGTGTCGGCGCAGATCTACGGTATCTACCTGGAATACGTCAGTCCGCAAGACGTTCACGTCTACTCAATTGACGAGTGCTTTATCGACGTGACACCCTATCTGGACCTCTATCACACCGATGCGGAAGGCTTCGCCTGCATGTTGCGCGACGAGGTCCTGGCGCGCACCGGCATCACGGCGACGGTCGGCATCGGCCCCAACCTATTCCAGGCCAAAGTTGCACTCGATATCACCGCCAAGCACGTACCCAGCCGCATCGGCATACTCGACGATGAGACCTTTCGCAAGGAAATCTGGCCCCATCGTCCCATCACCGATATCTGGGGCATCGGCCCCGGCGTGGCAGCACGACTCGAAAAATACGGCGTCTACGATCTGATGGGCGTCGCGGCGCTCGACGAAAACCTGCTTTACGACGAGCTCGGCGTCAATGCCGAGTATCTCATCGACCACGCCTTCGGACGCGAGCCGACAACCATCGCCGATATCCAAGCCTATCGCCCGCAAGCAACTTCGACCACCACAGGACAGGTGCTCTCGAAGGGCTATGCCTACGAGCAGGCCTACACCGTCTTGCGCGAGATGGTCGACAACGCCGTGTTGGACTTGATCGATAAGCACGTGGTCTGCGACAGCATCTCGCTCTTTGTGGGCTACGCGAGCGAGCGCGCCGACATACGCAGGCTTGATGCCAGCGGTACTGCACAATATGTGGACGGATGCGGACACCTGCGCTCGAGTACGTCGAGCATCGAACCCACCGCAACCGCCGGCCCCGAGCTCGCGCCCCGTGCTCCCAAGCCCGTCCAGCGCGATGACGAACGGCGCCGCCTGGTGCGCGAAGCGCAGGCAATCGATGGCATCTTTGTGGGAGAGCATGGTGGCAAACCGCGTGGTGGCTATGCCGCGCTCTTTGCGCACTCCAACGCCTCGCGCAAGCTGCCCGAGCGTACCAATTCGTTTAAGAAGATCATGGGCTATTTCGATGAGCTCTGGGCGCAGACTGTCGATCCCAAACGACCGGTCAAGCGCATCAACCTGGGCTTTAGCAATCTTGTGCCCGAGGAATTTGCCACCATCGATCTGTTCAGCGATATCGAGGCCGATGAGCGCGAGCGCGACCTGGCGCGCGCCGTCCTGGCCGTGAAAGGCAAGTACGGCAAGAACGCGCTCGTCAAGGGATTAAGCTTTACCGCCGGCGCCACCGCGCGCGAGCGCAACGATCAAGTTGGAGGACACCGTGCCTAAACCCAAACAACAGCCCATGCGCCCGCCGACCGCCTTCGAGCGCCTGGCGGACCCCGAGGGCAGACGCCGCGCAGCCGACCCCAACCTCACTGCCAACGGTGCCGTGCGCGCCAACCGCGCCGCACAGTTTATGCCCTTTGCCGCCCTCACGGGATACTACGAACTCGTGCGCAAGCAGGAAATCACCGTCGAGCAAAAACGTGAGCTCACGGAAGAAAAAGCCCTCGAGCTTTCGCAAAAGCTCGAGGGCCTCAAACGCGGCGACTTGGTGCGCGTCACCTATTACGATACGTACGGCTATCGTAGCCGCACGGGCATTCTCGACGAAGCGTTACCCGCATTCAAGCTGCTCAAACTCAGGGATATCGCCATCAACTTCGACGATATCCAGGACATTGAGCTACGCGGACGAGCCTAGCGACGAGAACGCTTGCGCAAGACGAGAGCAATGCCAAGCACTGCGGCAGCTGCAACCAGCAATCCCAAGACCAGCGTGAGGGTCGAGTCGCCAGCGCGAGGCAGCGAGCCGTCCTTCGGAGTCTTCTTAGCGGTCGTCGTGACGGTGGTCGTGGTGCTGCTCGACTGGTCGTTGCCACCCGTCTGGCTGCCGCCAGGCTGATCGCCGCCACCCGGCTGCGAAGGATCGGTGGGTTCCGTCGGATCCGGAGTACCGGGATCAACCGGATTCTCCGAATTCTCCTTGCGCTGGATCCAGACCTGGCAACCATAGAACGGGTTGGCGGTACCAAGGCACAGACCCTGGTTGGTCACCGCAAAGGTGCGCAGACCATGGTTATACGGATCGTTAAAGCCATTGGTCGTCAGCGTCGTAAAGTTCACGCCGTCCTCGGTCACATACATATCAAAGCCGCGCTCGGCATCGCGCAGGTAACACATGCACGTAAGGACACTCTGCAACTTCTTGAGGTTCTCCTCGCTCAGCAGCTTATCGAGCGCATCCTGAATATCGCTCGGCAGCTCGGTGCCATAGGCATCCTCGTACTGCTGCTTAAGGCTCTCATAGCTATCGAGCATGTCCTGATACTGGTCGGCAAAGGACTTGAAGTACGCGATCTCGCCATCGATCTTCTGGACATAAGCGGCGTCGTCCTCAAAGTCCTGGGACATCGTCGCGGCCTGATCGCAAAGACCGCCCGCGGCATCCTCCAGCGCATCGCTCAGATCGCCAAAGCCCTTAGCAACCTCGGTCTTCTCGTCATCGACATCGACGGCCTTGTTTGAATCATCAACCTCAGCAGCTTCGTTCGAATCATCGACCTCGACGGCCTCGTTTGAATCATCGTCCGCAAGCGTGTTCACGGGAACGATGGGGTCGTCAGGCGATTTCTTGTCGAGCAGGTGATTGAGCAGGTCCCTAAGGCGCTGAACCTGAGAGTCCCACTCCTCGGGCGTCATATCGATAATGTCGCCATTGGAGAACTGGCCGATCGGCTCAAGCAGGCTCGCGGTATCAAAGGTACCGATATACAGCTTGCCGTCGAACTTCTGCATGCGCCAAATGTACTGGTTCTCGTTTCGGCCAAAGCCCGAAGTCAGGCCGGAAATACCGCCCTCGGGGAACATGTCGGTGCGATCGCCAACGACGAGCTCCATGTTCTCGTCCTTGTCCATGCGATAGATGTTAACCGACTGCTCAAGATTGGCATTCACAAACGAGCAGTCAACGCCACCCATGCTGCTCTTGCCGCCCTCTTCGGTGTTGGATTTGTTGAACAGGATGCGCTCGAGGGCAATCTCCTCGTCGTTGTATTCACCGATATAGAGGTAGTCGTTGTAGACGATGAGGTTGGCAGCGCCAGAACGGGTACGGGCAGGATCGATGCCAAAGCAGTACTTTGCACCGTCCGTCTTCTGATCGCCGACAATGGGAGTCCACGAATAGCTGCCGTCGGCATTCTTGTCGCCACGGACCATGGCAAACGACTGCATGGAATTATCATCGGGAGCGTTCTCGGGCGTACCGGTGCAGATGGTCGCATAGAGATGGCCATTGTACGAGACCATATCCCAAATGGCGCCGCCGTAGATGCTGTCCTGATAGCGAATCGCCGGATAGCCAAACAGCGTCTCCGAGTTGGCAATCTCGGTGAAGCTGTCCTGGCCCTTCGAGGGGTCAGACGACGTCAGGATTGTCGACACAAAATTACCGTTCGCGTCTTTACCCACATTACTGATGACGAGCTGGCCATCATGGACGCACATGCCGCGGATACCGGTAGAAATGCCCTGCTTGTAGGCAGCACCGTAATCCTGCATGCTCGAAAGGCCCTGATAGACAACTTTGTACTCATCCGTCTTAGGATCGATCTCGTATACAGCAGGCAGGCCGCCTTTGCCGTCATTGGTCCTGACGCTGCCGCAGAAATAGAGCTTACCCTTATAGCTCACGGCATTGCGGAACAAAGGAGCGACGCCGTTGAGCGATTCAGAGAGTAGCAGCTTGGTCTCACCGGTCTTGGTATTGATCTTGACCAAGATGCCGCCGCTGTCCTTGTCGGCCGTGCCGTCCTCCTTCTGCTGTCCATAGAAGAAGGTACCGTTAAACATGGCCTCCAGCGTCAGGCGCATGGTTTCGACATCAAAGGAATCGCCCAGCGTGCTGTTCATGAGCGTCAGCGTGTTGCCCATCGCCGCATAGCAGGTGCCCACATAAAGCCAGTCACCATAGCTCGCAGCCGCCCAAGTGTAGCTCTGGCCGCGATCGCCTTCGTTGTTGGCCGTATTACCATCGGCGCCCGGAACGGCAACGGCACCGTTACCCTGGTAGTCGACGATGCCATCCGGCTGCGACGTTCCTACCGTAGGATGCGAGAGCTTCTCAAAGGAATACCCATTTCCCGCATTGTAGGTAACGGCACCCGATGCGTCTTCGGCGTGCGCCGGCAGCGGCGATACCAAGATAGCGGCAAGCGCTGCCACCAAGCCAAGTGTTCCCACTCGTCTCATAAGGTTATAGCCTCCCCTGTCCTAAAGCCCAGTTTTAGCATTCTTCATTTCTGTCCACGGTTAATTGCAATCTGAGCACAGCAATAATCTGTGTACTCCACTTTTGCCGCATCTAAAGGTTATTTTTGCGCAAATTTTTGGATGCCGATAGTCACAATGGGCAGGAGGCTGGTACCCACCGGAGAGGGCAACGCCTACATTTTCATAACGTAATAGCCCGCACCCCTCACTGCCGTCTCGAGTGTGTCGCGATCAACCGGGCGCTTCGAGCGCACGCGTGCCGTGTGGTCCGCGTACGTTACCGTAGCCCACACGCCATCAAGCGCATTGAGGGCATTCGTCACATTCCGGGCGCAGCCGTCGCAACTCATGCCGCCGATAAGGAGTTCCTCACGATAGGGGTAGTGGGACTCGTCGGTGTCTGCCACCACAACCTTTTTGGCCTTCTTGCCGCTCGCACCATCGCTGCAGCAACTCTTCCCGTGTGTCGAAGCGGCAATGCGACGCAGTCCAAAAAACATGCCGACGGCAATGACGGTCAGCACGATGAGATTCGCAGGGTTGAGCAAGTCACTCATGCGTTCCCCTTTCAGTAGCACTATCTAGATACCCCCATGGGGTGTCCCCATCTTAACCCAAAATCATGTCCGTTCGGTCAATTAGTTTTCCTCTTCAAACTTTTTTGTTGACCATGGCTTACTTTCGTGTATAAGTTTTCCTAGGCTAACAGTTTAGATCCGTAAGGAGCGACGTGACTCGAACCATAGACATCCCAACGTTTCAGGCAGTAGTCGTGCGCAACTGCTCCCCCACGCTCGCGGGCATCAAGCCGGCATCGCTCTTTACCTATCCAGGCACCTACGCCCACGGGGACGGCTCGACCGCAACAGAAACCATCGCAGAACGCCGAGCACGCCTGCTCAACGTTATCGCCCAGTGCAACCGCGAGCTTGACCCGCTTGGCATCCACCTGAGTGTTTTGGTCTGGCGGCCCTGCGGAGCGCTCGTGTACGTGTACCGAGCCAAAAGCCTCACCACCTATTTCGCGGACCCTCGCGCCAAAACGGCGCTCGCCTCGGAAGGCTACGACACGAGAGACCTTTCGACATGCCTTGTGCATTTGGCATCACGCATCACGCTCGCGAGTAATAACGTCGCGGAATGCGCCTGTAGCCAGACTCGATGCGCACTACCCCAGCAAGCTAGCTGCAGCAACGACTGCACCTGCGAGTTTCCGCACGAAATAGGCTACTTCCTAGGATATCCCTACGACGACGTGCACGAGTTTATCGTCCAGCGCGGCGAGAACTATAAGGTCTTTGGGGCCTGGAAGGTCTACGCAAATGTCGAGCAGGCACTTGCGACGTTTGATGCCTACCGCGCCTGCACCCAATACTTCACCTTTGTCTATCAGCAGGGCTACAGCTTGGCGCAACTTGCCCAGGCAACCCGATAGAACATAGAAGCCGTGGCAACCTGCCGCACAACTGAAAGGACTCAACATGAGCAAGATCGCCGTCGTCTACTGGAGCGGCACGGGCAACACCGAGGCCATGGCAAACCTCGTTGCCGAAGGTGCAACCGATGCCGGCGCCGAGGCAGAGGTCATCTCCTGCGCCGACTTCTCCGCAGACAAGGCCGCTGGCTATGACGCTATCGCCTTCGGCTGCCCCGCCATGGGTTCCGAGGAGCTTGAATATGATGAGTTCCAGCCCATGTGGGATGAGGTCAAGGAGACCCTCGGCGACAAGAAGGTCGTCCTCTTTGGCTCTTATTCGTGGGCCGAGGGCGAATGGATGGACAACTGGAAGGCGGACGCCGACGAGGAGGGCGTCAACGTCGTCGATTCCGTCATCTGCTACGACGCCCCCGATGATGAGAGCGAAGCGGCCTGCCGCGCCCTTG
The DNA here is from genome assembly GCA_048485235.1 of Collinsella sp. Lineage (GTDB taxonomy): Bacteria > Actinomycetota > Coriobacteriia > Coriobacteriales > Coriobacteriaceae > Collinsella. Next base: position 15,673 of record DBFWCI010000004.1, on the reverse strand, counting down.
GAGCCGAGCTCGCCTAGCGGCAATGAGCTCCGCCCGCAACGCGCATTGCAACAAAACACATTCGCGTCCCAACAAAAACGGGAGCCGGATCACATCCGGCTCCCGTTTTCTGCTATGTCAGTCATATAAAGCGGCTACGAGATATTGCCCAAGAACGCCTTGGTGCGCTCGCTCTTGGGGTGGTCGAAGACCTCGCTCGGCGTACCCTCTTCCACAATGACGCCGCCGTCCATAAAGACGACGCGGTCGGCGACATCGCGGGCAAAGCCCATCTCGTGCGTCACGACGATCATGGTCATACCGTCGTGCGCCAGGTCGCGCATGACGCCCAGAACGTCGCGCACGAGCTCAGGGTCGAGCGCCGAGGTGGCCTCGTCAAAGAGCATCACGTGCGGGTTCATCGACAGGGCGCGGGCGATGGCCACGCGCTGCTGCTGGCCGCCCGAGAGCTGGCTCGGCATAAAGTCGATGCGCTCGGCCAGACCGACCTTGGTCAGCTCCTCGACGGCGATCTTCTCGGCCTCTTCCTTGCTGCGCTTGAGCACCTTTTGCTGCGCAAGCATGACGTTCTTTTTGACCGACAGGTGCGGGAACAGGTTGAACTGCTGAAACACCATGCCCAGGTGCGTGCGCACTTTGTTGAGGTCGACGCCCTTGGCACACACATCCACGCCCTCGACGACAATCGAGCCGCTCGTGGGATGCTCCAGGCGATTGATGCAGCGAAGCATCGTCGACTTGCCCGAGCCTGAGGGGCCCAAGACCACAACGACCTCACCCTTGTGCACATCCAGATCGATATCGCGCAGGACCACGTTGTCCCCAAAGGCCTTCTGGAGGTTCTTGATGCTGACGACGACCTCGTTCGAGTTATTGGTTTCGCTCATGATAGGACCTCCTTACAGACCGGCGATGTGATCGGCGGGCGTCGCGACAACCTGTCCGGCGCTCTTGGCGGGACGCTTCTTCTTGGTCTCGGCCGTGCCCAAAAGCCTCGCCTCAAGACCGCTCACCAAGCGAGCGAGCGGCAGGGTGATGACCAGATAGAACAGGGCGGCAACCACGTACGGTGTAATGGAGCCCGTCGTGGCCACGATGGTACGGGCGTTCATGACGATCTCGACCACACCCACGGCGGCAAGCAGCGACGTATCCTTGTAAAGCAAGATAAACTCGCTGGTCAGCGTAGGCAAAACATTACGGAACGTCTGCGGAATCATGACATAGAGCAGCGTCTGGAACGCGTTCATGCCTAGCGAGCGCGCGGCCTCGTTTTGGCCCTTGGGGATCGATTGAATACCGGCACGGAAGATCTCGCATAGGTACGCAGACGAGTTCATGGCCATGACGATAACGCCAAGCACGTAGTCATCAACCTTAACGCCGGCCAACGGCAGACCGAAGAACGCGATATAGATCTGCAGGAACGCCGGCGTACCGCGGATGATATTCACATAGATGCCGGCGAGGCAGCGCAGGATGCGCGACTTGGAGATGCGCATGAGCGACAAGGCAAAGCCAAAGGGAATTGCCAGCGGAAACGCCACAAGCACGATCGAGAGCGACATAAGGAAGCCCTTAAAGACGATCGGCAGGCTTTGGACCAAAATGACTGGGTTTAAGAACAGGCGCAGGAACATATTGGAGTTCCAGGCCTCGACCCACGGCTGCTCCTTAAGATCGGCCAGGAAGTTATCGAATGCCGTCACGCACTTGATCTCCACCGACGGAATCTTGGAGATCTTCTTGGTCGAGCCATCGGCCAAAGTGCAGGTGCCGCTAAAGGCCTCATCGCCGCCCTCGACGGGGAAGGTCACGCCGTAAACCTCGACACGGAAAAAGCCGCCGGCAGGCGCCGTCTCGCCAAAATCGATCTTGAGCGTCTGGCCGTCGACCTTGCACGTAGGCTTCATGGGCGTACGGTCCATAAGGTCATCGCCCGAGAGCATCGTCAGACGTGTGTCGTCCGCACCAAAGGTCGTGCCATCGGCAAACGTCAGCGAAAGACCACTCAGTTCCTCGTCGGCATCGGCCTGGACCTCCCAGGTAATGCGCGTCTCGGTGCCGCCGACCACAGCGCTGCCCGAACCGGTGTTGGGTCGGGCGGTAATCTTTGCGGTCTCAAGCGCCTGGGCGGTCGTGGGCGCATATGCCCCCACGCACACCAGCGCGAGCGCCACGGCCATGGCGCAGGCTAGCTTTTGGAGCAAGGCGGGCAGTGGAAAACGCTGCTCCGCAGCCCCTTCGTTCAATCGAGACAAGGTGGCTCCTATCGTAGAAGTTGCCGGCAAAACGAGACGGAAGCACTCTCCGTCAAGAGAAGCGCAAAGGCCCTCTCCGCAAAACGGAAAGGGCCTACACGCAATCAAGTAGCTATTTTACTTGATGTTGTACTTAGCCATGAGGGCGTCGACGGTACCGTCGTCGGTCAGGTCCTTGATGGCCTGGTTGATGTCGTCCTTGAGCTTGGTGTTGCCCTGGTTGATGGCGATGGCGTACTCCTCGCCGGTGCTGATCTGCTTGATGGTCTGGCAGGTGTTGAACTGCTCGGCGGTCAGCTGGCTGGCAACGGAGCGGTTGGTGACTACGGCGTCGCCCTTATCGGACTGCAGGGCGCTGAAGCACTCGGTAGCGTCCTTGTAGGGGACGATCTTGGCCTTGGGGAAGTTCTCCTGGGCAAAGGACTCGGCGGTCGAGCCAGACTGAACGATGATGGTAGCGTCGGCGTTGTTGAGCTTCTCGCTGTAGTTGTCGGCCGCGATGTCGGTGTTATCGACCTTGGTCACGATAGCCTGATCGTCCATGTAGTAGGAATCGGAGAAAGTGACTTCCTTCTCACGCTCGGGCGTGTCGGTGATAGCCGCGATGGAGACGTCGTACTTAGCGCCCGAAGCGACACCGGGTACGAGTGTGTCGAAGTCATTGTTGACGTACTCGACATCCAGGCCCAGCTTGTCGCCGATAGCCTTGATGAGCTCAAGGTCAAAGCCCTGATAATCGCCGTTGTCATCCTTGTACTCAAACGGAGCGTACTCGGCAGAGGTGCCGACGGTCAGCGTACCGTTCTTGACGAGCGCGTACTCCTTGGAGCCGTCGACCTTCTCGACCTTAGCGTCGTCAGAGCTGCTGGAACCGGCATCAGAACCAGAGGTGGCGTTGGACGAGCCGCAGCCCGTCAGTGCAAGGGCGATCGCCATGGCGCCCGTGGCGGCAAATGCGCCAAGCTTCTTCAGCTTCATAATCAGTCTCCTTCCGGTGACCCCGTTTGATTCAGAGGTCTGCAAAAACTGTTGGATATTATGCACCCGTAAATGCGAAACTGCAATTAGAAAACTGATTGAAACAAACCCATAACGTGAATGGAACACTCCACTTTGTGACAGTCATTACTGCTGCAATGACCTTAATAGCGTAATTTCCGCTGCATAACCTGCAAGTTCGTTAGGCGTCTCCAAAATGAATGGAAGCGCACGCAAGCGGCTATTCAATACAATATTCTGCATAACCTGCATACCGCCGCCAAACTCTTCACTACCCAGATAGCCCTTACCGATGCATTCGTGGCGGTCCTTATGGGCGCCGCAGGGATTCTTGGAGTCATTGATGTGCACGGCGCGCAGGCGCTCGATACCCACCACACGATCGAACTCGTCAAGCACACCGTCAAGATCGCAGACGATGTCATAGCCGGCGTCATTCACATGGCAGGTGTCCAGACACACGCCCAGCTTGGCCGACAGCTCGGGGCGCTTGTCGGCAACGCCCTCGATGATGAGCGCCAGCTCCTCAAAGCTGCGGCCCACCTCGGTGCCCTTGCCGGCCATGGTCTCGAGCAACACCGTCGTCTGCTGGCCCTCAAACATCACCTGGCACAGGGTGTCGACGATCATCTGAATGCCGGCATCAGTCCCCTGCCCCACATGTGCGCCGGGGTGAAAGTTGTAGTAGTTGCCGGGCAGTGCTTCCAGACGCTGCAAGTCTTCGGCCATTGCCTCCAAGGCAAACTCACGCGCCCGCTCTTTGGCAGAACAGGGGTTGTAGGTATAGGGGGCATGCGCCACGAGTGGGGCGAAGTCGTTTTGCTCCATAAGCTCGCGCAGGGCCGCCACGTCATCCATGTCAAGGTCTTTCGCCTTGCCACCACGCGGGTTGCGCGTAAAGAATGCAAAGGTATTGGCGCCAATGGATAGCGCCGTCTCCCCCATTGCCCGATAGCCCTTCGTCGTGGATAGGTGACACCCGATCGTCAGCATCCCCAGCTCCCCCTCATCAGTTGCGGTGAAATAGTTCCTGTTTGGCCCCTATTCTGCCGCAAACAGGAACTATTCCACCGCAACTTATAAAAGGGGCATCAGAGATGCGGGCCACCAAGCACTGCGGCTACGGGCGCCAGCCTCATGATTCCCTACGCGTCAGCGCCAAGTCCTAGAGGGCTAGACGGATTGCATCGATAATGTGCGCGCAGCGCTGTGTGGCGGCAAGGGACATGACGGGACTCTCGAGTTTCCCCGCCCGGATGAGCTGGGTCGCATGCTGGATTTCGCCGTAGAAATCATCGACCTCAAACGGGGCATTTATTTCGAGCATTCGTCCGTCGGAGTATTTCACATGGGCGAGCTCGGGGCGATGGAGGCGCTCGATTTCCAACGAGCCCCGCTCGCAGGCAATCGTTAAGCGGCTTTCATATGCTGCCTTGCCGTCGCACGCCATATGAATGGGTATGCCGCCGACGCTCATACGGATCTCGTCGGCCCAATCAACGCGGCCGCCCGATACGTCACGCCAGCGAACTTCACGAGACGAAACATCGCACGCACCCGCAAGTAGATCCTCAAACCACCCGACCGCATAGCAGCCCATGTCATATAGACAGCCACCCTGCAACGGGTCGAGCAGATAACTCGAAGGGGGCTCACCATAATCGAGTTTTTGCACGCTTTCAATCGAGACGATACGGCCGAGCTCGCCCGACGCAAGCAAGCCCTTCACGCGAGTACGCATCGGGCAAAACCGATTTTTCATCGCCTCCATAAACAGCACACCGCGCTCGCGAGAGGTGGAGGCAATCGAGAGAGCCTCTTCTTCATTCAAAACGGCCGGCTTTTCGCACAGCACGGCCTTTCCCGCGCGCAGTGCCCGACAGACCCAATGCGCATGCATGCCATGTGGAAGAGCCAAGTAGATTGCGTCGACATCGGGGTCGGCAATCAACGCATCATAAGCTGCATCGCCGTTATCGTCAGCCGTGGCATAACTGTGCGCGGCATCAATCGAAAACGCCCTGCAAAACTCCTCAACATGCGAAGGAGTGCGACCGGCGGCAGCCACAAGCCGTGCCCCGTCCACCTCCTTGAGCGACGATGCAAATCGATGCGAAATGCGCCCAGCGCCCAAAACGCCCCAACGAATCTCACGCAAATCATCACATGAATCCCGATGGCCCACGACAGCCCCCTTCAGTTGCGGTGGAATAGTTCCTGTTTAAGCCCTATTTTGCCGCAAACAGGAACTATTCCACCGCAACTTATAAAAGGGGCATCAGGAGCGCGTTTTGCAAAAAGCTTTAAGCGCGGCCGTTACGGGGCCAGGCTGGAAACGTCGGCGCACATCGTCGAGACGCTCGGGGATATCGATGTGCTGCGGGCAGTGACGTGCGCATTTACCGCACTTGACGCAATTGCTCACTAGCTTGGGCTCGTTCGTCCGCACCGCGCTCGCCGTAAAGTATTGAGACAGCCCCGTAAACCAACTATGCGCGCAGCTCGCGTTGTAGGCGCCAAAGCAACCGGGAATATTGATGCCCTTGGGGCACGGCATGCAGTAGCCGCACCCCGTACAGGGCACGCGATTCGATTTCTCAAACTCTCCCAGCACACGTGCGATGGTATCGAGCTGCTCTGTCGTCATCGAATCCGGCAGTGCGCGATCCGCCAATGCCGCGTTCTCGTCCACCTGCGCGGTATCGGTCATACCCGATAGCAGCATCGTGACCTGAGGATGATTCCACACCCACGAAAGGCCCCAAGCAGCCGGTGTCTTCAGGTACGGATCGCGTACGCCATCGAGCACGGCACGGGCCCGCGGAGGCAGCTTGCCCGCCAGGCGTCCACCCAAAAGCGGTTCCATCACAAACACCGCGAGCCCGCGCTCGGCGGCTGCCATGAGTCCCGCCGTTCCCGCTTGGTAGCGCTCTCCAGCGTAGTTGTACTGGATCTGGCAAAAGTCCCAGTCGTACGCGTCAAGCATCGTAAGGAAGTCCGCCGCACTGCCGTGGTACGAAAAACCTATCTGGCGAATACGCCCCGCAGCCTTTTGGTGCGCAATCCAGTCCTCGATACCCAACGCTGCCACGCACTCCCACTGCACGGGCGAGGTGATGTTGTGCATGAGGTAGTAGTCGATATGGTCAGTCCGCAAACGGTGCAGCTGCTCGTCAAAAAAGCGGTCGAAATCCTCCGCACATTTGCACGAAGCGTGCGGCAACTTGGTCGCGAGCAAAATCTGGTCGCGTAGACCCAGGCGCTCAAGCGAAGCTCCCACACAAGCTTCGTTACCGGGGTAGAGATAGGCCGTGTCCAGATAGGTTATTCCTTGCTCCACCGCACGGGAAATGATGGCATCGGCCGTCTTCGCATCGGGGTGTCCCGGCGCACCGGGAAACCTCATGCAACCCAGCCCCAGCGCCGAGATACGGTTGCCGCTTTTGGGGTCAACGCGATATTGCACTGCCCCTCCTCTCCCCTCGAAGCCCTAATGAGGCGAAACACAATGGTCACGTCGTCGAAACACATTGGAATCGTAATCGAGAACGTATCGTAACGTAGCAGAAATCGAGCCGTCACGGCACCGCTTTAACACCAGCAAAAAGCCCGATGAAAGGAGTCGCCCATGCCCACGCGCATGTCTTTGCGGTCTGCCCCGTGGCATAAGCGCACAGCGCAATAGTTTCTTTTTCATAACAGCCGCCCCGCGCACCCACCAATCACCCTGGCAGCATACAATCCATCAGGCGCCCCTTACGCGGGCGCCTTTTACATGGGGAGATGATTCACATGCAGATCAACAAGGTCGCCTTTATCGGCAAGGGCGGCGTCGGCCTGCTCTACGGCAGCATGATCGCCCGGGCGCTCGGCAACGACGCCGTCGAATACGTCATGGATGATGCCCGTTTTGAGCGTCATGCGAACGACGCGCTCACCGTCAACGGCAAGCCCTGCGACCTCACGTCCGTCCGCGCCAGCGAGGCAACGCCCGCCGATCTGGTCATCCTGACAGTCAAGACCACCGGTCTCGACCAAGCACTCAAGACTATGGAGCGTGTCGTGGGACCCAACACGCTCATCGCCTCGCTGTGCAACGGCATTACGAGCGAGCAAAAGATTGCCGAACGCTTTGGCTGGGAGCATACCGTTCTTGGTATCTGCCAGGGCATGGACGCCGTGTTCCTCAACGGCGCGCTCACCTTTACCAATGCGGGCGAGATCCGCTTTGGCGCGGCGGCCGGCACGGACCCCGCGACCGTCGCCGCTATCGACGAGCTCTATACGCGCTGCGGCATCGCCCATACCGTCGAGAGCGACATTGCGCACCGCATGTGGGCCAAACTCATGCTCAACGACGGCATCAACCAGACCTGCATGGCCTACGGCGGGACCTACGGAAGCGCCACGGAGCCGGGCTCCGAGCAGCGCCGCTGTTTTGTCTCCGCCATGCGCGAGACGCTTGCGGTCGCCAACGCCGAGGGCGTTGAGCTGACCGAGGCAGATCTGACGCAAATGGTGCACCTCATCGAGGGAATCGACCCCGCCGGTATGCCCTCGATGGCGCAGGACCGCATCGCACAACGAAAAACCGAAGTCGAGGAGTTCGCGGGCACCATTTGCCGCCTGGCCGCCAAACACGATATCCAAGTGCCGCAAAACGATTGGCTCTACCAGAGGATTCGCGAAATAGAAAGCAGCTGGTAGTGCTCGGCATACTGCAGCCAACAGATCCAATGGCAAAGCCGCCGCAAGGGGCACTCCCCTCGCAGCGGCTTCCTTTTTCATCTTTGGCCAAAAATCAGCTTCACAACGGTTAGAGCTGCGACTCCGACGCCTGCCCCTCATCGTCGCGACAAAGGACTACACCCGCACTTCCCAGCAGCGCGGCCGCGATCAACGCGCCGACCACAATAGAGGCAGCCCCACAAGACCCCTGCACACCTGCGACGAGCGCGGCCGTAGGACCAAGGCAACCAAGCGTCAATGCAATGGCGGCAACGGCAATATCTCGAGCATTCACAAGACCACTTCCTCCAAGAGAAAGACCTTATTTCTCAAGAACCAGTGTGCCCCGCATCCATACGCCCAGCGTACCGCCACGGTAAGGGCTCTGTTAACTCAAACGCATACATAGAACGGGCGTCCTTACGTTGCCCTAAAGCTCGGTAAAGACGCCCGTCCGCCAAATATCCGTGATGCAGAAAAATTACCAGCCAGTGTAGTAGTCGGTGGTTCCGGCAGCGCAGCCGGAGTCATAGACCTTGCAATCACCCTTGGAGCCCGTAAAGGTCGAGCCCTGGGCCATATCGCCCGCGGCAACAACGTAATAGCCGTCGGAATCGCGCCAAAAGCCCTCAGAATCCTGAGTCCATTCGCCCGTGCGATAGTGATAAAGCACATTGCTGCTGTAATAGGTCTCGCGGCGCCCGTTGTAGTTATTGACACCCGCAGAGCGCGTCAGGCCCGATCCGTTCGCGTAGGACGCGGCAGACGCGTAGGACGGAGTGTAACCGGCGTTGTAGTACGAAGCCTGGGCGACCTCGGCAGCCTCCGCCTCGGCGGCAGCCTCGAGCGCTTCGCGCTTGGCATCCTCAAGCGCAGTGCGCAGCTCATCGAGCTCGGTCGACTTGGCGTCGACCTTCCCCATCGTCAACAGGCTACCCGCACCGTCGATGCAACCCTGCAGCACAGCGCGCTCGTCATCGGTGGCATAGTCGCCATACATATTCATGATGATCTGAGCGCGCATCTCCAGGGAATCGCGCTTGGCCTCCATCGAGGCGTTCCACTCCTGCATGGAACCATAACCATCGCCGCGATAGTCAACGGGCTGTACCAGCGTCGTCTCGGACGGCGTAGATCCAACCGTATCGGATAGTGTTGCCGCGTGGGCATCAGTTGCACCGGCGCCCGCCAAAAGTGCCACGGTCAGAGCGGCGGAAAGGGCGGCGGCTTTCGGTTTTCGTGAATCGATCCTCATGTAGCTGGAAACCTCCGTAGTGCGTTTTTGCTGCGTTTGAGCTGCGTGTGATTCGATTGCGCTGCATAGTACCCCGAGCAAATCGCGACCTGCGTTTTTACTCAAAAGGCGCACGTCAATTGCGTAAAACTCACATCCTCTTAACAGGAGTTTTCCACATCTCGATTGCATAAAGCATGCCAAAAACCCTGTTTTTGCACCCGCTCTATGCAAAAAAGGCGCCTGTGCAACCATTGTTCGCACAGGCGCCTTGAGCAGGCATTTTATGCAGTTATACCTATCGAGTCGCAAGGGGTCCTTGCACAAGTCGCCTTACTCGTCCAGCGCGGCGAAGGCCTGCTTCAGATCCCAAATGATATCCTCGGCGTTCTCGGTACCGATGGAAAGACGGATCGTGGAGGGCGTGATGTTCTGCTCGGCGAGCTCCTCGGCAGAGAGCTGGGAGTGCGTGGTGGTAGCCGGGTGCACGACGAGCGACTTGACGTCGGCCACGTTGGCGAGCAGCGAGAAGACCTGCAGATGATCGATGAACTTCCAAGCTGCCTCCTGGCCACCCTTAATCTCAAAGGTAAAGATCGAGGCACCGCCGTTGGGGAAGTACTTCTGATAGAGCTCGTGATCGGGGTGCTCAGACAGGCTCGGGTGGTTCACCTTGGCGACATGGCTATCACCAGCCAGGAACTCAACGACCTTCTTGGTGTTCTCGACATGACGGTCAACGCGCAGCGACAGAGTCTCGGTGCCCTGGAGCAGGATCCAAGCGTTGAACGGGCTGATGCAGGCGCCCTCGTCACGCAGCAGGATGGCGCGGACATAGGTTGCGAAGGCGGCGGGACCGGCAGCCTCGGCAAACGAGACGCCATGGTAGGAGGGGTTGGGCTCGGCAATCTGCTCATACTTGCCGCTCGCCTTCCAATCGAAGTTACCGCCGTCGACGATCACACCGCCCAGCGAGGTGCCGTGGCCGCCGATAAACTTGGTTGCGGAGTGGACGACGATGTTGGCACCATGCTCCAGCGGACGGAACAGATACGGGGTGCCGAAGGTGTTGTCGACGACAACCGGTAAACCGTGCTTCTTGGCGATCTCGGAGATGGCGTCGATGTTGGGGATGTCGGAGTTGGGGTTGCCGAGCGTCTCGAGGTAGATGACCGTGGTGTTGTCCTTGATGGTGCCCTCGACCTCGTCCAGGTTGTGGGCATCGACGAAGGTGGTCTCGACGCCAAACTGGGAGAGCGTATGCTCCAGCAGGTTGTAGGAGCCACCGTAGATGGTCTTCTGAGCCACCACGTGGTCACCGGCCTGGGCAAGAGCCTGCAGGGTATAGGTGATGGCAGCAGCACCGGAGGCGACGACAAGACCTGCCACACCACCCTCGAGTGCGGCGATACGGTCCTCGAAGACGCCCTGGGTGGAGTTGGTCAGACGGCCGTAGATGTTACCGGCGTCGGCAAGACCAAAGCGATCGGCGGCGTGCTGGGAGTTGCGGAACACATAGCTCGTGGTCTGGTAGATAGGCACGGCGCGGGAGTCGGATGCGGGATCGGCGCTCTCCTGGCCAACGTGAAGCTGCAGGGTATCGAAACCAAAGGTGTGCTCGGGGTTGTTGATGAACTGGCTCATGATGATCTCCTTGATCGAACAAAAGTTAATAAATTAGAGAGAAGTAAGTCGCTGTCTCCTGATCACGCCGACGGGCGCAAACAGGAGCCCGGCATTCGTCTTGGTAAGCAATTCATATGCGGGCCTCCTTTCGCATCCCGGTTCCGTGGTCGGTTTAATTACCTACCGCCTTTGTGTGTTTTGAATAGTACGAGCATTGTTTCCCTCGGTCAATCACTTAAAAGCGCTAACCTGTTATCGGTTATATAGATAACACTCGAAAGGATGGCGCCGATGACCCTCCAGCAGCTTCGTTTCCTGATCGCCGTAGCAGAGTCCGGCTCAATCAATGCCGCAGCTCAGCGCCTCTATACCGCTCAGTCCAACATCTCAAACGCCGTCAAAAGCCTGGAACAGGAGCTCCACCTGGAGATCTTTACGCGCTCCAGCCGCGGCGTCACGCTCACCAACGACGGCACCGAGCTTTTGGGCTATGCGCGCCAGGTCGTAGAGCAGGCCGATATGCTCGAGGCGCGCTACGAGGACGGCGGCACCCCGCAAGCCCGCCTCGCCATTTCCGCCCAGCACTACGCCTTTTCGGTCGAGGCCTTTGTCAACGTGGTCGAGCGCTGCCGCGACAGCAAGTTCGAGTTCATCATGCGCGAGACTACCACATCGCAGATCATCGATGACGTCCGCGCGTTTCGCAGCGATATCGGCATTCTGTATCTGGATGACTTTAACGCCCGTGTTCTGCAGAAGGCTTTTGCCGATGCGCGCGCGAGCTTCCATCCCCTATTCGACGCGACGGTCCACGTCTTCGTTAGCGAGCGCCACCCGCTTGCCCGCCGCCCGCAGCTGTCCCTTGCCGACCTCACACCCTATACGCGCTACAGCTTTGAACAGGGAACCTCAAACTCCTTCTATTACGCCGAGGAACCTTTTAGCTATATCCCTTGCGACCGCAACATACGAATCTCGGACCGCGGAACACTTACTAACTTACTTATCACGTCGAACGGTTACACCCTGTCGACCGGTGTCCTCTCCAATGAAATGCAATGGGGTATGGCATCGATCCCGTTAGCAGACGCCCCAACGATGCACGTAGGCTATATCATGCACGACGAGCGCAAGCCCTCTCCCCTCTTGCAGCAATACCTCGACGAGCTCAACCGCATCATCCATGCCAACTAACTGTCGGAAGACGGGATAGAAATCGTAGATTGCTAGCCCCCGGCGGGCATGGCGCTACAATGGTCACTCACACGAAACGTACCCAACGAAAGGAAGCCCGTGAAGGTCATCATCTATACCGACGGCTCGGCCCGATCAAATCCGGGACGCGGCGGCTACGGCGCCGTGCTCAAATACACCAACCCCGCCGGCAAGACCTTCACCTCCGAGCTTTCGCGCGGTTACGCCAAGACCACCAACAACCGCATGGAGCTCATGGCGGTCATCGTGGCGCTCGAGGCACTTAACCGCCCCTGCGAGGTCGAGGTCCATTCCGATTCGCAGTACGTCGTTAACGCCTTCAACAAACACTGGATTGACGGCTGGAAAAAACGAGGCTGGAGGACCGCCAACAAGCAGCCTGTCAAGAACCGCGATCTGTGGGAGCGCCTGCTCACCGCAAAGAGCAAACACAAAGTGGAGTTCATCTGGGTTAAGGGGCATGCCGGCCACGAGCTCAATGAGCGCTGCGACGAGCTTGCCACCACGGCGGCCGACGGCAGCAACCTCGATATCGACGCCGGCTTTAACGAGAGCGACCTGTAACGGCGTTTTCGCACGCTTTTGTGTCCTCCCGCGCTACACTCGTCCTGTAAGCCAAACAACGCAAGGGGGACACATGTTGGGTATCGCAACCATCGGCACATCCATGATTACCGACGACTTTATCCAGGTCGTCAACGCCAACGACCAAGCCGCGTTTGTGGGCACGCTTTCACGCGACGCCAATCGCGGTACTGCCTTTACCGCCGAGCGCGGTGGTGAGCGAAACTTTACGTCACTCGATGAGCTTGCGGTAGCCGCCGACGTCGACGCCGTCTATATCGGCAGCCCTAACGCACTTCACTACGAGCAGGCCCTTGCCTGCATCGCCGGTGGCAAGCACGTCATCGTCGAGAAACCCTTCTGCGCCACCGAAGCGCAGGCGCTGGAAGTCTTCCGCGCTGCCGAGGCAGCAGGTGTCGTGGCCCTCGAGGCCATGCGCCCCCTCCACGATCCCGCCTTCCACGCCATCGAGGACGCCCTGGGCGAGATCGCCCCCATCCGCCGCGCCTCATTGCGCTTTGGCAAGTATTCCTCGCGCTACAACGAGATTCTCGCGGGACGCGCCACCAATATCTTCGACTGCAATATGGCATCGGGTTCCCTCATGGATATTGGCGTCTACACCGTCGAGCCCATGGTCGAGATTTTCGGCATGCCCTCCGGCCTTACGAGCATGGCTACTCTGCTCGACCCCGCCACGCGACAGCTCACGCACGGCCCCATCGATGGCTGCGGTTCCATCCTCGCCAGCTACGGCGGTGGCCGTATCTCCGTCGAGCTCGCGCACTCCAAAATTACGAATGACCTGCTGCCCTCGCAGATCGAAGGCGAGCACGGCACTATCCAGATCGACCATCTGTCCACGCCCCGCAACGTCCGCATCGACTATCGCGGCGACGTCGTACGCGGCTCGGCGACCGAGGCACCGCGCGAACAGGGCGACAACGGCCGCGTGCTCGACCTGCCCAAATCGAGCAACACCATGGAATACGAACTCGCAGACTTTATCACCGCCATCGGCGGCATCGATAACGTTAAGGAAGAGATTTGGGAGACCCCGGCGGGACGCCACGAGCTCGGCCACTACCGCGATGTCACGCTCGTCTCACTGCGCATCATGGATGCCGTGCGCCAGCAGGCCGGCATTACCTTCCCGGCCGACGCAGGCAAGCAGGCATAGCGATGGGCCTCTTCGATACGTTCTTCTCCAGCGTCACCGGCGGCAGTCGAGAGCCTCAAAAACCATCAAACGTCGAGCTCGAGCTGCGCCGCAGGCTTGCTGTGCTCGCAAGCGACGAGGCCACTCAAGACACTCCCCTGCGTTATTTCCTGCGCTGGGAGGGGCAAGTCCAAGGCGTTGGTTTTCGCTTCACCAACACCAACCTCGCACAGGCACGCGCACTCACCGGCTGGGTGAGTAACAAGGAAGACGGGTCAGTCGAGATGGAGATACAGGGAGCTCCGGCAAACATCCTATCTCATCTCGAGGCGCTTCATGCCTCCTATGAGCGCATGGGGACGCGTTTTCGCCTCATAGACGCTCAGGTCCGAGCCCCACTTGCCAATGAAGACGGTTTCACTCCTCATTATTAGTATTGTGTGCTAAATACGGTATCATTTACCTACGACCGTTAATAGAAAAGAGGCGAGGCGCATGGCGGTGCAAAGAAGGAATACCAGGCAGCGAAAGCTGGTTCTTGACGCCGTGCGCCAAAGCTATAACCATCCCACCGCCGACGAAATCTACAATGTCGTACGCGAACAGGATGACAAGATCAGCCGCGGCACAGTCTACCGCAACCTCAATCTCTTAGCCGACGCCGGCGAGATTCTCTCTATTAAGACGCCGGGCCTTGAATATCAACTTCATCCGAACACCTCCCATATTCATCCGTACATGTACGGATGAATATGGGAACCCGATACCCTGAGGGCCGGATCGGCCGGCCCCGGGAGATCGGAGGACGTCATGTCCGGAAAGAGCGGAAAGAGCGGGAAGGGCGCCGCGAGGGCGGTCCCGAGGGCCTACGGCAGGCTCACGAGGCACGAGCGGGACACGGTCCAGAGGATGCTGGAGCGCGGGGCCTCGTGCAGGGAGATCGCGAGGGAGCTGGGCAGGTCGCCCTCGACGGTGAGCGCCGAGGTGTCGTCGCACAGGTTCGTCACGGCGCCGAAGCCCAGGCGCGGCGAGCGCGTGGGCGCCGGCACCGACCTGTCGGCGGCCTGCCCGCGCCTGGCGGCGTGGCCGCGCTGCTGCAACGGCTGCGGCCGCTACCGCGCGCTGGGCTGCAAGCGCCGCCCGCACGTCTTCTACGACGCCCGCGCCGCGCAGCTGTGCGCGGACTCGGTGCTCGTCTCGTCCAGGCGCGGGATCGACGCCGACGAGCCCGCCGCGGCGGCGAGGCTGGAGGCCATCAGGGACTGCCTGCGCCGGGGGCTGTCGCCCGAGCAGATGGCGGCGCGCAACGGCGGGCCGGTGGACCTGTCTCCCTCGACCATCTACCGCTGGGTCTCGGCGGGCTACGACGGCATGACGAACATGGAGCTCAGGCGGAAGGTCGGCTACAGGCCGAGGAAGCGCGCCGCCGGGCGGGCGGCCACGCGCCACTCCGCCCGCAGGTCGCATGCCGCGTTCCTCGCCCTCGGGGAGGACGCGTGCGCCGCGGCCTGGGAGATGGACACCGTCGAGGGCGCCCGGGAGGACTCCGCGTGCCTGCTCACGCTGCTGCACCGCCCCAGCAGGCTGCAGCTCGCGCTGCCGCTGGGCGGGAAGACCGCCGGGTGCGTCGCGGCCGCCCTGGAGGGCGTCCGGGCGGTCCTCGGCGCCGACGGGGCGCGCCGCGTGTTCCGCGCCGTGCTCACCGACAACGGCGCCGAGTTCTCCGACGAGGCCGCGGTCGCGGCCCTCCTCGGCGAGGGGCCCGGCGAGACGAGGCTGTTCTACTGCGACCCGCGCCGCAGCGACCAGAAGGGCGCCTGCGAGCGCAACCACGTCGAGATCAGGAAGCTGCTGCCCAAGGGCGCCGGGCTCAGGTTCGACCGGCTA
>DBFWCI010000003.1:0-70033 GCA_048485235.1 Collinsella sp. | reverse complement strand
ACATGGAGCCCGGACAGGCCGACCGACTTGCGGTAGTCGTTGACGGACTTCATCCACCTGATCGCATTGAGCATATTGTCAAGAGACGTGGCGTCCTTGGAGTTGCCGACTTCGGTCTTTCCGGCATATTTGGCGTTCAGGATGATGTTGGCTGCATCTTCGGCACCCATGGCACGGAAGAAGCCGATGGCCCCCTGCTTGAGCTGCGCGTCGGCGGAATCGAGTTTCGCCTGTGCCTCGTCGACCTTCTGCTGGGCGGCGGTCACGGCGGCGCCTGCGGTATCCTTCACCGCCTTGGCGTTCGCGAGCTCTACGTCGGCGGCTGCCTTGGCGGACTCGGCGTCCTTGACAGCCTGCTTCGCTGCATCCAGCTTGGCGATGGCGTCGACGTTCGCCTGCTTGGCGGCATCGAGGTCGGCGTTCGCGGCATCGAGTGCGGACTGGGCGGCGTTCACGCTGGATTCGGCATCGGCCGCGGCCTGCTGCTTCGCGGAGAGGGACGCCTGGGCATCATTCAGCTCGGTCTGTGCCGTTGCCGCGGCGGACTGCGCCTGCTCGAGCTCGGACTCGCACTGGGACTGTGCCTCTCGTGCGGCAGCGAGGGCTGCCTCCGCGTCCGCGACCTTCTGTTTTGCCGCATCGTACTCCGGACCGCTGGCGCCTGCCTCCGCTGCGGCGAGGTCTGCTTTCGCCTTCTCGTAGGCGGCGCTGGCGGCCGCGGCCTTCGCATCCGCCGCGTCCTTGTTCTGCTTGGCTGCGACAAGGACGGAATCGGCGGAATCCTTTGCAGACTGGACCGCAACCAGCTTGGACTGGGCATCGGCAAGCGTAGCGTTGGCGTTGGCGAGATCGGCCTGTGCCCTGTCCACGGCAGCCTGGGCGTCGCGTACCGCCTGCTCGGCGGCACTGATTGCCTCCGGGGTGGCGCCTACGGCATCTGCCTTGGCTTTATCGAGGGCATCCTTGGCAGAATGGGCCGCCTTGATGGCGGACTGGTACGCTTCGTCCTTCTCGGACGCATCCGCCTTGGCGTCTGCGAGACCCGCCTTCGCCTGCTCGAGGTCCTTGCCGGCGGCATCGGCGGCGTCCTTGCCCTCCGCGACCTGACGGGCGTACTCGTCCATTGCCGCTCGGTCGGCTGCCGTACCGGCGCTGACTGCCGAATCGTAGGATGCCTTGGCCTGGTCGCGGGCGGAAGCCGCCTCGTTGTAGGGACCGGCGGCCTCGTCGTAGGATGCCTTGGCGGCGTCCTCCTTCGCCTTCGCCTCGTCGACTGCCTTCTGCAGGTCCGCGATGGTCTGTGCGGCGGATTTCGCACCGGTACCGGATGCCGCGCCGGCGTGGGCGGCGATCGGCGACATCACGGCGGGGTGCTGTGTGCCCCCGTCACCGGTCTGGGCGAATGCCGCGAACGGTGAGATGAGGCTCGACCCGGTCATGGCGGCCATGGTCGCCGCGGTGACGGTCAGACGCGCGATCCCCTTCGGGGCGTGAATCTTTTTGCTTGGCAGTGCGGCGAAGTGATCGCCACCGGCAGCGAAGTGCTTTCCCTGGGTCATTGTGCTGTTCCATTCCTTTTCCGTGCCCTATCCGACTGGGCATCAGAGCGCTTTCCAATAGAGATAATTATGCGCCTTAACTGGAATTGTTGTATATAGTCCGTTGGCTTTTATACAACAATCCATGACTCTTTTTGTCATGGATATCTCGCCGCTACAACGATCCTTTGGTCTACGCTGCAAAGAATTAAGATCAAAGTCTGGTTACTCTCAAGTACAATTTGCGAATCGCATCGGCATGGACAGGTCTTACTACGCCTCGATAGAGGTCGGACGAAGAAATGTCAGTCTTTCTAACCTCTGTAAAATTGCTAACGGATTCGACATGACAATCGCTGCACTCATGACTGGTGTGACTGAGAAAACGGATTAGTCCATCAATCAATCAGCGAACGCAGTGAGCGAATCAATCGACGGCACAGCCGGCGGCAAGGACACGGTACGTGGCCGCGCAGCGAGCTTCGCGAGCGAAGGGGGACAGCATCGCTGTCCCTATTCTTTATCGACGGCTTAGCCGGCGGCAAGGACACGGTACGTGGCCGCGCAGCGAGCTTCGCGAGCGAAGAGGACGGCATCGCCGTCCCTATATCTTTATAGTATATTTCTCCATTAATTGGTTTCACCAAAATGGGTATAGCGCAAGCTTCTGAACAGGCATTTTTATCAAAAACTCAAAGCAGCCGAATCATCAAAATGGTGAAATTTTTTACCCAAATTGAGGAAGCGCTTCACCAAAATGGAACCGACTAACGGCTGTTGAAAACTTTTTATCCCCAAAATGGTGATTTCCTGTTTTCAGTGGAAAACTCGGTAAGTTAAATTATTTACTTACCAGATTTACAAACAAAAGCAGTTCTTAACCCTAAAACCAGAACAGGTCAGAAGCAAAATTAACTCCTGACCTGCGATTTTTCTGGTGCCCCCGGGCGGATTCGAACCGTCGACACCCGCTTTAGGAGAGCGGTGCTCTATCCCCTGAGCTACGGAGGCATGTTGTACTAGTGTAGCAGATTTACGCCGTTGTAATACAGCGTATAGCCACTCTTCGAAGTTGCGGTGGAACAGCCCTCCGGAAAGTGTGTCCCACTATCCAGGCAAATTCTGGGTCAAACTTTCCCAATGGGACCTCGCTGGAAACTGTGTCCCAGAATTTCGGCTCGAAACGGGACACGGTTTCCCAAACGACCCCGTTCCGGAAACTACGTCCCGGAATCGGCGCTCGAACTGGGATGCACTTTCCCAATCGAGCCCCATGGGAAACTGCGTCCCACTTTGGGGGGCGCTCTTTAATGACTAGTTGCCTTTGTGGAAAAGGTTTTTGATAACGGAGGGGATGCTCTTGGCGCCCTTGGCCGTCACATCGATAAAGTCGGGCGAACGCACGAGCTTATCCTCGTCGACGTACTTGCGGACCGCGCGCAACGTCTCTTTGTCGTCGCGCGTCGAAAACGTAAAGTGACCGTTGTCCTTGGTGAAGATGGCAAAACGCGTAATCTTCTTGGTGCCGCGCAAAACCTCGGCGGCAATATAGTCGACCTCGTCCCACGGGATTTGAATATAATCCTCGGGATTGCGCTCGTTATAGTACTCGAACGCCTTATTGCCCACCATCACGTTACCGTGGCTGGTAAGCCCCATCAGGCAGGTTGCCGGCGTTGCCAGATCGACCGTGCTGTTCTGAGATTGCGCCATGCGCACCTCGCCCTCCAAATAAAACAATCGGACCGCATCCAGTGTACCCACCGGGTGCGGTCCGTTTCAATGGCTCAAAAGCCCTTGCCTAGCAATTCTCGGTCTTAAGCCGAAACGTGCTTACATGAAGCCGCAGACGCGACCGATGATGCCGATGGCGAAGAGAGCCAGGATGATGACGATCGGGCTGACCTTCTTCTTGAGGAGCTTGCAGACCAGCAGGGTCAGGCACACGGCGGCAAGGCCGGGGATGAGCTGATCGAGGTTGGCCTGAAGCGTGGTGACCTTCACCTGATCAAGGGCGTTAGCACCGATGGAGTTATACATCGTCAGTGCTTCCTTGACACCCTCAGAACCGGAGGGCAGGTTAGCCCAGTCGATAAAGGCGCCAGCAGACTGCGTGACCTTGGAGACGACCGGGGTGAAGGAGATGGACACCCAGCGCTCGACCAGGGCGCCGATGATGAACATACCCAGGATGGATGCACCCTCGGTGACCTTGCCCATCAGACCGCCGGAGAGGTCCTTGGCGATGGAAGAGCCGACCTTGTAGCCAAACTCCTGCGTGTACCACAGGAAGGCGTAACGGATGATGTTCCACGCGAAGAAGAACAGCAGCGGACCGGCGATGCTGCCGGACAGGGCCAGGGAAGCGCCCAGAGCGCCCAGAATCGGGCGAAGGGTGAACCAGAAGGCGGGGTCGCCGACGCCGGCGAGCGGGCCCATCATACCGACCTTGACGCCCTGAATGGCGACGTCGTCAATCGGGGCACCGTTGGCGCGCTCCTCCTCGAGAGCGAGGGTAACGCCAATGACGGGGGCGGAAACATAGGGGTGGGTGTTATAGAACTCCAGGTGGCGCTTAAGAGCGGCAATCTGGTCATCCTTGTTGGTGTAGAGCTTCTTGATCGCAGGGATCATTGCGAAGCACCAGCCGCCGTTCTGCATACGCTCGTAGTTCCACGAGCCCTGAAGGAACTGATGACGGAAGCAAACCTTCTTGCGGTCAGCCTTGGTGAGCTGAATCTTGTTCTCTGCCATATGTATCACTCCCCTCCTACTCGTAATCGTTCAGAATGTCGCCGAGCGGGTCACCGGAGCCACCGCCCATGCCGCCACCCTGCTTGGCCAGATCCTTGAGGCCAAGGTAGATGAGGGCAAGGGAGATGCCGATGAGGCCAAGGGCGATCAGCGTGAGCTGAGGGATGGCAGCAAGGACAAAGCCGAGGATGAAGAACGGCCAGGTCTCCTTGGTGGCCATCATGTTGATGACCATGGCGTAACCGACGGAAGCGACCATGCCGCCGCCGACAGCCATGCCGCCGGACAGCCAGTCGGGCATAGCGTTAAGCGCGTTGGTAACAGCCTCGGCCGGGATGATGCACAGAAGTACTGCCGGGATGGCGATACGAAGGCCCTGCATGAGGATGGCAGCGTACTGCCAGCGCTCGATGCCGGAGAAGTCGCCCTTCTCGGCGCAACCGTCCATGGCGTGAGCGATAGCGGTGGCCAGGGTACGGCAGATCATGGTCAGGAACAGGCCAGCGACCGACAGCGGGACGGCGACGGCGATGGCGGCGGTAACAGCCTTGGCCGAATCGGTGGCGCCGCCGTTGAGGGCGAGCACCATGATGATCGAAGAAGCGACCGAGGCCAGAGCGGCATCAGGCGCGACGGCGGCGCCAACGTTAGCCCAGCCAAGGGCCATCATCTGGAGCGAACCGCCCAGGAGGATGCCCTCCTGAAGGTGACCGGTTACGAGACCGATAAGCGTGCATGCCACGAGCGGCTGATGGAACTGGAACTCATCCAGAATGCCTTCCATACCGGCAAGCAACGCGACAATCGCAACAAGCAGAATAGTGATTGCAGACATGTATCGGACCCTCCTTTACTATGCTTGAGCGGCCAGTTCGGCCTTAGCTTTCTTCAACATGGCGTCGAGATCCTCGGAGGAATCCGAAGGAACCTTGCGGACCTCGAACTTGACGCCCTTGGCCTTGAGGGCCTCGAGAGTCTTAACGTCGTCATCGCCCATAGCGACGGCGTTGGTGACGACGACCTTGCCCTTGGAGTGAGCCATGGAACCGATGTTGACTTCCTTGATGTCGACGCCGGCCTCGATGGCCTTGAGCAGATCCTGCGGGTTCTCGAAGAGCAGCATGGCCTTGGTGTCACCAAAGCGCGTGTCCTTGACGACCTCGGCCATCTTCTTGATGGGCACGACGTTGGCATGGACTCCCGGAGGGGCAGCCTGCTCGATCATGGTCTTGCGGAGCTCGTCGTGAGCAACGCCGTCGGAAACCACGATGATGCGGTTGGGGTTGATCTGCTTGGTCCACGTGGTGGCCACCTGACCATGAAGCAGACGGGTGTCGATACGGACGTGGGCAATCTTGATGTGCCCGTCGCCGATGACCGTTCCCGGAGGAATAGCGCCTGCAGGAGCAGCGGCGGCCGCAGCCGGCTTCTTCTCCTCGGGCTCCAGAGACTCGGGCTTGACGCGCACGCCAGCCTTAGCCTCAGTCACGAGATGTTTTGCGATCGCATGTGCAGTGTTCTTTGCGTCAAAGCGCTGCGAATATGCCTCGATGAGCATAGGCAGGTTGACACCGGTGACGATAGCCCAGGAATCGTGGCCCTCGATGAGTCCGCTGATCTGGTTGAACGGCGTGCCGCCCCACAGATCAACGAGGAAGAGCACCTGCTCCTGGTCCTCGAAGGAAGCGACTGCTTCCTCGACCTTGGCACGGAAATCGTCGGGGCCCATGCTCGGCTCGAGCGAGACCACGGCAACAGACGGCTGATCGCCAAAGACCATCGAGCCCGTCTGCTTGATTCCAGCTGCCAAGTCCCCGTGGCTAGCAAGAACAATACTTACCATCACATAACCTCCTTTTTGTCTACGTATTTCCTACACGACATGAAAGGAGTATACCTGTTTGGATTGTGGAATTATAGCTAAATTCGCAAAAGGTTGCATTATTTGTTTAAACGTCTAAGTTTGTTACAAGTTGATTACGTTGCTGGCTTATAGCTCATTGCCTGCTAAAATGTGATTTGCTGATTGTTTTCAAAGACATATAAAGGTGCACCGTTCGTTAAGACCGCTTTTAGGTGAATCCCAATGCGTCTGCGTGCCACCATTTTGTTTAAACAGACATGACTTGACTAACCGAAGCAAATATGTTTAGAACTCTAGCCCATGTAGACATTAGATGTTAGGCGATGTGGAGAGGGTTGGCGGCGTCGACGGCATCGGGGGCGTCGGAGAGGCCGTCAGGAGCAGCGTCTGCCGGGTCCTCGTCGGGGGTCTCGATCTGTTTGATCATGACCTCCTGGCCCTGCAGCAGGTATGTTTCACCGCTGCCGCAATGGGGGCAAGTCTTGCCGTGCTCGACCGTCGCGTAGTCGCGGCCGCACGCCTCGCAATGCGTCACGGCCTCGACAGGCTCCACGATAAGCTCCGCGCCCTGCGTGATAGGCTTTTTATCCGCCGCCCAGCGCCAAGCGTCGAGTAGTAGATCGGGGACGACGCCCGAGACCTCGCCCAGCAGCAGCGTGACGCTCGAAACGCGACGCACGCCATGAGCGCGCGCCACATTCTCAACATCGCGAATGATGTGATAGACGATTCCGAGCTCGTGCACTTTTAATTCCTTCCGCCGTTCTACCGAACGGCGGTCGGCTTGACGCTGCGCGAGCCCCAGACGGGCGATCTGCCTTTCAATCGTCGGGCATGGGCAAAAGCCCTATGCCCTCCTCTTTCAAGGCACCTCGCCACGCCTGGGACTCGCTCGCTGTCCAACCGCTCTCTGCGCCGTTCTCCTGCTTGTTGCGTTTCTTACTTCTTCCCGAATTTAATCTTGATGGCGCGCTTGAGCGCGTACTTGCCCAGGCTTGGAAGCTTTTGCTCGTATTTGACCATCGTGGAGCACTCGGGGCGGTCGCGATCCAGATGGATGGCGTCGAACGCGCACTTGGTGGTGCACAGGCCGCAGCCGATGCACTTGTTGGGGTCGACGATCGAGGCGCCGCAGCCCAGGCAGCGGGCGGTCTCGGCGCGCACCTGCTCCTCGGTAAAGGTCTCAACATACTCGCTAAACGGCGCAGCCTTCTCGCGTTCGCGGTCCACATGCGCAACCTCGCGGCTCGCGTTGTCGTAGCTCTCGATCACGACATCGTCGCGGTCGAGCGCGGTGTAGCGGCGCTGGTTGCGGCCGATGGTGAGCGTGGAGCCCGGCTGCACAAAGCGATGGATGGACACGGCAGCCTCGTGGCCGGCGGCAATGGCATCGATGGCAAAGCTGGGGCCGGTGTAGACGTCGCCGCCCACAAAGATGTCGGGTTCGGCGGTCTGGTAAGTCTGGGGATCGGCCAGGGCGCCCTGGCCGCGGCCGAGCTCCACCTTGGAGCCAGCCAGCAGGTCGCCCCACACAATGGACTGGCCAATCGACATGACGACACGGTCGGCATCGACACGGCGCAGATCGTTCTCGTCGTACTCGGGCGCAAAACGGCCCTCGTCGTCAAAGACACGCGTGCAGCGCTTGAAGGTGATGCCGCACACGCGACCGGCCTCGTCCAGGTGAATCTCCTTGGGGCCCCATCCGCAGCTGATGTGCGCGCCATCCTCAATGGCCTCGCGACGCTCCTCCTCGCTGGCAGGCATCTGGGCATCGCTCTCCAGGCAGAACATCTCAACGTGCTCGGAACCCAGACGGCAGGCGTTGCGCGCGACATCGATAGCCACGTTGCCGCCGCCCACCACAATGGTGCGGCCGGACAGGGAATCGATCTTGCCGCTGTTAACCTCGCGAAGGAAGTCGACGGCCACGGTCACGTCCTCGGCACCCTCGCCCGGAATGCCCGCAAGGCGGCCGCCCTGGCAGCCAATGGCAACGTAGAAGGCCTTAAAGCCCTGCTCGCGCAGCTCATCGAGCGTCACATCGCGACCGACCTCCACGCCATAGCGGAACTCGGCACCCATCAGGCGAATAACCTCGACCTCGGCCTTGATAACGTCCTTCTGCAGCTTAAAGCTGGGAATGCCGTAGGTGAGCATGCCGCCCGGGCGCTCGTTCTTCTCGAACACGACGGGCTTGTAGCCCTTCTCGGCCAGGTAGAAAGCGCAGGACAGGCCGGCCGGACCGGCACCGATAATGGCGATCTTCTGGTCGAAGCCGCCAGCGCGCGTCGGCGTCACCACGGGCGGGACATAGCGGGTCGCGGCATCCAGATCGCGCTGGGCGATGAACTTCTTGACCTCGTCGATGGCCACGGCGGCGTCCACACGGCCGCGGGTGCAGGCATCCTCGCAGCGGCGATTGCACACACGGCCGCAGATAGCGGGCAGAGGGTTCTCGCGCTTAATGAGTGCTAGGGCCTCGTCATAGCGACCCTGAGCCGCGAGCTTCAAATAGCCCTGAACGGCAACGTGCGCGGGGCAGGCCGTCTTGCAGGGCGCGGTGCCGGACTCATGCGTCTCGATGCGGTTGTCGTTGCGGAAGTTGGGCGACCACTTGGTGTGATCCCACTTGGTGGCATCGGGCAACTCCTGGCGCGGATACTCGGGCACCTGTCCGCCCGCCTTCTTGCTGCAGAGCTTTTGGCCCAGCTTGGCGGCGCCGGCCGGACACACCTCAACGCAGCGACCGCAGGCCACGCACTTATCCTTCTCGACCTTGGCGACATAGGCCGAGCGCGACAGGTTGGGCGTGTTGAACAGCTGCGAGGTGCGCAGGGCGTAGCACACGTTGACGTTGCAGTTGCAGATGGCGAAGATCTTGTTCTCGCCGTCGATGTTGGTGATCTGGTGCACAAAGCCGTTGTCCTCGGCCTGGCGCAGGATGTCGTAAACCTCGTCGCGCGTCACGTAACGGCCGCGGTCGGTCTCGACCACGTAGTCAGCCATATCGCCCACGGCGATGCACCAATCGGCCGGGTCGTCGGCGCAGCCCTCGCCCATCACGCGACGGCTTGCGCGGCAGCTGCAGGTGCTAGCGGCATACTTACCCTCGTATTTGTCGAGCCAGTGCTCGATATGCTCGATCGGCACCGACGTGCTCGCGGCATCGATGGCCTTCTCGACCGGAATGACATGCATGCCGATGCCGGCACCACCGGGCGGCACCATCGGCGTGGCCTTGGACAGCGGGCCCTTGGATGCCTGTTCAAAGAACTTGGCGTAGACCGGGTGCTCCTCGAGCTGGCCCACGCGCATGTTGAGGAACTCGGCGGAACCCGGCACCAGCATGGGCAGGACCCACTGCTTGGCGCGCTCGGGATTTTCCCAGTTGTACTCGAGCAGACCCGTGTAGCTCATGTCGTCGAGCATCTTCTCGATATCGGCCTCGGGCATGCCGGTGAGCTTGACCATCTCGGACAGCGTGTAGGGACGGCGCATCTTCATCTTGCAGAGCACTTCGGCCTGCTCGTCGGTCGCGGCCTCGGCAAACGACCAGTACTCGTAGCCCAGCAGCTCATCGCGATGCAGCAGACGGTTGGTGCAGTGCTCACACAGCTTGACGATGGCCTCGCGCGGATGCTCCGGCAGCGGCGGCACGAACTCCGAACCGATATCGGGCTCGGTGTAGCTAATTCCCGGTCCGTTGAGAATCATGGTTGTCCCTTCTCTTGCCACAGCCCGGCGAGACCGCAGCACCCCTCTTTTTTGCAGGCCGGGCATGCCCCCATGCCGTTCACCCGCCATTGTTGACATTGTGTCAAAAATAGTATTGACGAACCGTCAACAATATTCAAGACTGTTAGGCGAACGGTCAGGCAAAAGAGGATGAAAGGCGGCAAATCATGGGCAACAACACAGCAGGTACCTCTGTGGTCGATGCCGTCCCCGCATCCGATAGCGCGGCAAAGCGCTTGACGGGCGACGAACGCCGTCGCGAGATCCTCGATGCCGTGCGCACCGTAAGCTCCGAGCTGGGCGTGTCCCACCTATCGGTATCGGCCGTGACCAAGCGAGCCGGCTGCACGCGCTCGCTGTTCTACCACTACTTCGCCGATATGGACGCCGCCGTCACCGCTGTTATGGACGAGGCAATCGACGGTTTTATCTCCGAGCTCGAGCAGTGGAACGCCGGCCGCACCGTTGGTGATATCGAGGGCGCGCTCGACACCGTCGCCCCGCTCTTTAAGCGTCTGGTCGCCAGCGGCCACGAACTGCCGCACACTCTGACCTCCAACAGCGGCGCACTCTACGGCGGCTTTCTGCACAACGTGGTTCAGCGCGTGGCCCAGTACATCTGCGACACCACCGTGGTGGATTTTGTCGCCCATCACGAGCTGCGCATCGACCATGTCTACGAAACGTTCTACACCCTCATCATGGGTCTTTTGATGTATATCCGCACGCACCCCGATGTGCCCGACGAGACGGTCAAGGAAATCATCGCCTCGACACTCCACATCGAGGGCTATACCGCCAAGTATCCGGAGCGCATGCCCCAGAACTGACGACATTTGGCCAAACTGCCCGCGATCAGAAGAGGGGCCGCGGGCGTGTGAAAGGAGAGCAGCATGCTGTTCGATGTTTGGGGTAGCGATACCCTTATCCACTGGGCCGGCTGGGCCATGGTCTTTATTGGCCTGATCGTGCTCAACGAGGTCGGCCGCCGCACCAAGCTGGGCGCGGCAATCATCTTTGGCGTGGCTCCGCTGGCCATGACCATCTACTGCGTCGCCATCGCCATCGGCGTCTCACAGGGCGCTGAGTGGGCGCTCACCAACCCCACCCATGTGTACCAAAACAGCTGGTTCCACTACGCCAAGGTATACGCGGCGCTGGCCGGTTGCTGGGGCTTCATCGCCATTAAGTACCAGTGGGGAAAGATCGGCAAGGCGCATTGGTTCCGCGCGTGGCCGTTTGTGATCGTCGCCATCAACATCTTGATCGCCGTCGTGTCCGACTTCGAGAGCGCCTATCACTTCTTTGTCCTGGGCCAGTCCACTTGGGTCACCTCCGAAGGTGCTACGCAGCTGGCCGGCTGGAACAACGTGTTCAACGGCATCGCCGGTCTCATCAACATCTTCTGCATGACCGGTTGGTGGAGCGTCTACGCCTCCGAGGATCAGACCGACATGTTGTGGCCCGACATGACTTGGGTCTACATCATCGCCTACGATATCTGGAACTTCTGCTACACCTACAACTGCCTGCCCACCCACTCCTGGTTCTGCGGCTTTGCGCTGCTGCTGGCGCCCACCGTCGCCGCCTTTATCTGGAACAAGGGCGGCTGGATTCAGAACCGCGCCTTTACGCTTGCTATTTGGTGCATGTTTGCCCAGGTGTTCCCGTACTTCCAGGAGGAGTCCATCTTTGTGACCCACTCCACGCTCGACCCCGGCGCCGCCACCGCGGTCTCGGTCGCCGCGCTGGTCGCCAACGTCGCCGCGATCATCTACATCGCCTACCGTGCCAAGAAGCTCGGCCGCAATCCCTACAAGCAGGATGTCTTTGAGGGCACCAGCGATTGGGAGAAGGCCACCGCTCGCCGCGCCAAGGTTGATTACGCGCACGCCGAGTAACGTGCTGATCGCTGTTGGCACTTGGTCATAGGCCCGCCAGGCTTTTCAATCCAATGTCTCGCAGAGCCCCCGGAAAGCGTTTCGCTCGCTTTCCGGGGGCTTTTTTCATCCCGCTTGCATTCAAAAACACGCGCATATATAAAATCGGATTTCAAATCCTGCGGCGGCTCTATGGGGTCCCGTTTTTGGGTACAGTGTTGTCCCGATATTGAGCTTGGGGGATATATGAAAGATGAGACGATGGGCCAAGAGGATGCGGCCCAAGATGCAGAAGCGTGTGCCGAGGCCCTGGAGAGCCTAGACCAGATCGCACTGGCCGAGATTGCGTTTGACGATTCGAGCGTTGATGTGCGGGATGAGCCGGAAATCGAGGCGCAGCCCGATGATCAGGATGCAAAAGACGATGGCGCCGCGCCCACCGAGGACGAGGCGGGGCACGAGGAATCCGAATGCGAGGCCGACGACCAGCCCGAATCCGACACGAGCGAGGAAACCATCTTGCTCGACAGCTTGCCGGCCGAAGATTCGCTGACCCGCGAGCTTCCCGGCCTGGGCTCCGCGCCTGCCGTGGACGAGACCATCGCCATGGGCGATATTCCCCTACCGTCCGTTCCTTCGGCACGCGAAGCCGAGGTTCGTCATCGTAAGATGCCGCCCAAGCGCCGCAACCTGATGGTTGCCGGCGTTGTGGCCGTCGCGCTCGTCGCCGGCGGCGCAGGCTATGCTGCCTGGAACGGATATCAGCAAGAGCAGGCTGCCGCTGTCGCCGCCAGTGCGCACACGATGATGTCGGTGCAGATTGGCGTGCATGCCGCGGGCCTCGACTGCTCAACTGGCTCCAAGATTCCCGTACAGGTGAGCGGGCAGGATTCCGACGGTTCTTCCGTGAGCGAAACGCTCTACGTTGACGAGCATGGTCGCGGCATTAAGCTGCTGCCCGGCGATTACACGCTCTCCATCGCTGGGTCCCCCATCGCAGCCGACGGTACCATTTACACCGTGCCGACCACCAAGGCGCAGGTCACCATTAAGAGCGATGGGCAGGATTTGAGTGCCCAGGCCACCTTTAAGCTCAAGGTGCCTTCGGCCGACACGGTGACTGACGACCAGATCGATGCCGCCGCCAAGTATGCCGAGGAAGGCGGGGTGAACTCCGCCGCGGTCGCAAAGGTGCTCCAGCAGGCGGCAACCGCGCGCCGTGACGCCGCCGTCAACGCCGTGAGCTCCCGCGAGGCACAGGCGGCCCGCGACGCCGATGCTCGACATAAGGCAACGGACCTGTATCAGCTCGATATTCCCGTTGAGTGGTACGGCAAAGTCGCGACTTGGCAAAACGGCAGCACGCTGTGCATTTATCTGGACGGCGACACCAACACACCGCTCGTGACGCTCGTCGCGGTGCGCGAGGGCGAGAGCTTTACGCCCGATGAGGGCGACGCGGTTTTGGGTGCGGCAAACCTCGGCAACGGCTACACCGTCTATGCGAGCGGTCCCGTTTATCCGTATGTGATCCCCCAGACCATCAACGGACGCACGCAGAACCCCGTGTCGACCTACCCCATGGACACGGCCATTGAGCTTGTCGAGCTTACGACCGGCAACCGCTACACCTATAGCCAGATCAAGAACGTGCTGGTCGGCAAAGACGGCAAGGCCGACGCCGCCACCAAGCTCGAATGCGACTACCTCGCCCAGATTCTGATGCCGAGCATCAAAGCCCAAGACTAGCCGGGCGCATCATGGTGCTCCCCAACCGTGATAAAGGGGCCAGGAGGTCCTGGCCCCACAGATCCGTAGATGATTAGGCAAGGAGCCACTTCCATGCGGGCACAACGTGTACCGCACCGTGCTCGCATGGAATATCGGCCTGCTCATCCATGGTAACGATTGCCGACTCGCCAAGATCGAACTGGGCCATCGAGGCATCAAGCGCGGCAATTTCGCGCTCGCGCGTTTTCTCACTTGCCATATCCACACTCACCTGAATCAGGCTATAAGCCCGCATGAGAAGTGCGTCCCCAGCCACAAAGTCCACCTCATGGCTTTTGCTCTTCTCTTTGATCAGCAGGCGGCAGACCGAGCCGGTCCTCACCGTGGGAGTCCTTCTTCTTAGCGCATTGAACACTGCGGTCTCGAGCCTCTGGCCCTGGTCCAATGCCGATGCGGGAGAGAATGCTCCAAACATCGCAGGGTCGACAGCGTAGACCTTAGACGCAGACCGCATGTTATTTGCCAATGAACGCGTGAACTCCGGCACGGAGAACAGCAGGTAGGCATCCTCATAATACTCAAGTAAATCGCTGAGCGAATTACGACTGACGGGTATCTGTCTGCTCTTGAACTCGTTGTACACTTTGTTCACTGACAGCTCTCGTCCCGAAGATGCCATACACCGCGTCAAGAACAGCGATGCCAGGCGAGGGTTCTTGACGTCGTAACGCTCAATGACGTCCATAGCGACCGTTCGCGAAGCATATTCCTGTAGCAGCTGAATCGCGTCTGCGGGCGTCTGCTCAAGCGTCGCGATGAATCCCCCTCGTTCAAGATATCCGATCAGATGATGTCGAAGCAGCGCTGCATCGCTTGGGGAAAAGGTCGCATCTGGCTCGAAAACGCTCCCCGTCTTATACCGAACGTATTCCGAAAAACTCAACGGAAAAAGCTCCCGTATAAGAGAACGACCCCTGAACTCGCTCTTAAGCTCTGAGGACAGCATCTTGGAAGAAGATCCCGTCACATAGACGGTCGCTTTCTCCGTATCGACTACACGCCGCAGAAACGCACCCCATTCGGGAATTTCCTGGATCTCGTCAAAGAAAATGTAAGCGCCCTCGGTTCGAGCAGCAGGATACAGCGCATAGAACGTGTCGAGCACGTCCGCCAGCAGCGATGACTCATACGGGCGCAAGCGCTCGTCCTCAAAATTAAAGTAAAGCATCCGGTCAAGCTCGACGCCCCGGCCCTGAAGCCGCTGCATCTCCTGATACAGGCGATACGTCTTTCCACAACGGCGGGCCCCCACAACCACATTTACGATGTTGTCGCGCTTTGGCTCCTGTGGGTTTTCCAGATCAAGGTCTCGCTCAAAGACCTGCGGAACCCCCTGCTGTTCAAAGTCCTTTATTTTCTGGGCGATCAAGTCGTTGAATGCCATGATTCTCCAATCTTGCTCTCTAGCTAATCAAAATTATACTGATTCTTGATTAATTAGAGAGCAAGATTGTGTGTAGCTTGATTAACACTTAAGCAAGTTTTTTCACTATTATTGCTCCGAAGGATATCGAGTGGCTAAGAGGACAACCGAGCTCGAATGCGACTCCCCGAGCAGTCAATTTGGGACGGGGCTTTTTTGACTGCCCTCCCCCTGTAGAAAAATCCCTAACGCAGTTGCGGTGAAATAGGGACTGTTTTTGCTGGTCAACTGCAAAACAGTCCCTATTTCACCGCAACTTATTGGTGGCCTTTTGGGTGGCACTCAGCGCCACGGATCGGCTTCGAACATCGGCTCACGCTCGGGGCGGCGATCGCTGTAGGGATCGTAGCCGTCATCGTCCTCGTTCTCGGCGCGAATGTAGGGATCGCGCGGCTTGGGCGCCGGCTTAGGTGCAGGCTTGGGTGCGGCGGGTGCAGCATCGGTCGCCGACGTGTTCGTCTTGTTCTTGTCTATCATCTGCATATCTCCTTGCCATGCAATCGTGCTCGACATCATCGATTGTCGCACGAAAAAGGGCGGCGGACCCAATTGGATCCGCCGCCCTTGGCGTTTAGAAACGGCTGGCAGATTTTAAGGCATGTCCCAAAAATCTACTCGGCATCGGGGACCTCGTAGGTGGCCGCCGGCGTGTTATCGCACACGACGGTAAAGCCGCCGTCCTTATCGACATCGACCGTCACCTGATCGCCCTCGCGCACCGTGCCGTCGATGATGGCGGCGGCGATGGCGTCCACGACCTCGCGCTGGACCAGACGCTTGAGCGGACGGGCGCCAAAGACCGGGTCCAGGCCGCCCACGGCGAGCATCTGCTTGGCCGCCGGGGTGATGGCAAGCGTCATGCGCTCCTTGGCCAGACGCGCGCGGACGTCGGCAAGCTGGATGTCGACGATCTTCTCGATCTGCGCCATGCCGAGCGGATGGAACACCACGATGTCGTCGATACGGTTGAGGAACTCGGGGCGGAAGGTCTGAGCCATGGCGGCGTCGACCTGATGGCGCATCTCCTCCTCGTCCTTGCCCGAAAGCTCGGCGATAGCCTTGGAGCCCACGTTAGACGTCATGATGATAATCGTGTTCTTGAAGGACACCTGGCGACCCTGGCCATCGGTCAGACGGCCGTCGTCGAGCACCTGCAACAGCACGTTAAAGACATCCGGATGGGCCTTCTCCATCTCGTCGAGCAAGATCACGGAGTAGGGACGACGGCGCACGGCCTCGGTGAGCTGGCCGCCCTCGTCGTAACCCACGTATCCCGGGGGCGCACCGATCAGACGCTGGACGCTGAACTTCTCCATGTACTCGGACATGTCGATACGCACGAGTGCGCGCTCGTCGTCGAACAGGCACTCGGCAAGCGCCTTGGCGAGCTCGGTCTTACCCACGCCGGTGGGGCCCAGGAAGAAGAAGCTGCCGATGGGCTTGTCCGGATCGGAGAGACCCGCACGGCTACGGCGCACGGCCGCGGCCACAGCGGAGACGGCCTCGTCTTGGCCGATGACGCGCTTGTGCAGCTCGCCCTCCAGGCCCTTCAGCTTGTCGAGCTCGCCCTGCATCATCTTGGACACGGGCACGCCGGTCCAGGCGCTCACGACCTCGGCGATCTCATCGGAGGTCACCTGCTCGTTGAGACCCTCGCCGTCCTGCTGCTTTTGTGCCTCGAGCGCGGCCTCAGAATCCTGAATCTGCTGCTGCAGGCCCGGAATCACGGAGTAGCGCAGCTCGGACGCACGGCCCAGGTCGCCGTTGCGCGTCGCGCGCTCCTCTTCGCTCCTGGCCTCGTCGAGCTGGCCCTTGAGCTCCTGCACGTGGTCGATGGCGTTCTTCTGGTTGAGCCAGCCAGCCTTTTGCACGTTGAGTTTTTCCTGGACCTCGGCGATCTCCTGGCGCAGAGCCTCCAGACGCTCCTTGGAGGCATCGTCGGTCTCCTTCATGAGCGCCTGCTCCTCGATCTGCAGCTGGGTGAGCTGACGCGTGGTGGCGTCGATCTCGACCGGCATGCTGTCGAGCTCCATGCGCAGACGGCTTGCCGCCTCATCGACCAGGTCGATGGCCTTGTCGGGCAGGAAGCGGTCGGCGATATAGCGAT
Source organism: Collinsella sp. (assembly GCA_048485235.1). Classification (GTDB taxonomy): domain Bacteria; phylum Actinomycetota; class Coriobacteriia; order Coriobacteriales; family Coriobacteriaceae; genus Collinsella. The sequence goes on along the minus strand of DBFWCI010000003.1, from coordinate 52,938 downwards.
CGGAGAGGTCGGCGGCGGCCACGAGCGCGCTATCGGTGATGTGCACGCCGTGGAAGATCTCGTACTTCTCCTTGAGGCCACGCAGGATCGAGATGGTGTCCTCGACGGTAGGCTCGCTCACCATAACGGTCTGGAAACGACGCGCGAGCGCCGCGTCCTTCTCGATGTACTTGCGGTATTCGTCGAGCGTGGTCGCGCCGATCGCATGCAGGTCGCCACGGGCGAGCGCCGGCTTGAGGATGTTACCGGCGTCCATGGAGCCCTCGGTGGCACCCGCGCCCACGATGGTGTGGAGCTCATCGATGAACAGGATGACCTTGCCCTCGGACTTTTGCACTTCCTTGAGCACAGCCTTCAAGCGGTCCTCGAACTCGCCGCGGTACTTGGCGCCGGCGACCAGCGCGCTCATGTCGAGCTCGATGAGGTCGCGGTCGCGCAGGGTGCTCGGCACGTCGCCGGCCACGATACGCTGGGCGATGCCCTCGACGATAGCCGTTTTACCGACGCCCGGCTCGCCAATGAGCACGGGGTTGTTCTTGGTGCGGCGGGACAGGACCTGAATGGTACGACGAATCTCATCGGTACGGCCGATGACCGGGTCGAGCTTGCCGGCGCGAGCCAGGTCGCAGATGTTGCGTCCGTACTGCTCCAGCGCCTCAAACTGGGTCTTGTCCTCGGCAGACGTCACGCGATCATCGCCGCGCAGCTCCTCGTAGACCTGCTCGATGCGCTCCTTGGTGACGCCGGCGTCGCGAAGTACATGACCAGCCTCGCCCTTGTCCTCGGCAAGCGCCATCAGCAGATGCTCGGTCACCACAAAGCTGTCGCCCATCTTGGTGGACTTCTTCTCGGCCTTCTCGATGACGCGGACGAGCTCGTTGGACAGGCCCATCTGCTGACCCTCGCCCGAAACCTTGGGCGCATGGTCGATGGCATCTTGTGTGGAGCGTGCGAGCTGAGCCGGGTCAGCGCCGATGCGCTCGATGATCACGGAGATATTGCGCTCGCCGGCACCGAGCAGGGCAGACAGCAGGTGAATCGGCTCCACCGCGCCGGCCTGCGCATCGGCAGCCGTGCTCATGGCGGTCTGCAGCGCCTCGCGCGACGTCATTGCTAGCTTATCGATTCTCATGGAATCACCTCTCTTGGGGCGGCCGCCCTACGGGGCGGCTTCACGTTGTTCGAGAAGTATTGTTGCCAGCTTTGCGCGATCTTATACACAAATCTAAGTCTCTATATATAAGATTTTCTGAGTGATTGAAGGATAGGGTACTGAGACGCCGACCCACTGCATCCCCGACGACCAACCGTCTCGATCTGTAACATCTAGCAGCCGTTTTTGGGTCCAGATGTTACAGATCGAGATGAAATGATCGGCAGCGCCCGTTTGTCTAAATCTGTAACAACTACTCGGCAAATAAGGGTCCATCTGTTACAGATCGAGATAAACAGAAGACACCCGAATCGATAATCTAAATCTGCAACACCAAGCCCGCTTTTAACGGCCCAGATGTTACAGATCGAGACAGACTGAAAACCACCGCAAAGGGGCACCTTTGTGGTGGTCGCGTTCTCTACTCTTTTGACGAGCCCGTGCTTCCCGATTCGGCGTTCCAGGGCATCTCATCCTCGAATAGCCATGTACGAGCAGACCCACTATCGCGTGCAGCCTGCAGGTCGGGCAAGCAGGTCTGTTCATAGGCATCCTGAATGCACTGACCCATAAACTCGTTGAGCTCGGTCTGGTCGCCCTCCATGACATAGGCCACATCGCCGTCCATGATGTAGATGCCCGGACCCTCATTGCCCTCGTAACCCGGATCGTACGAGACATCACATAGCTTTGCGCCGTTCGCGGTATCCAGCTCGATGGAAGAGTGGCATCCGCCAACCATGTCGTTCGCTTTTGCCCGATAGGACGCATATCCGTACCAACGCTTAAAGGTTTTGCCTTTGAGCAGCTCGGTTGCTTTGCTGATTAGGCTCGCGTCCATGGTGTAGCGCATGGCCCCAAGCTGAATGCGCGGATAATTGCTAATGCCCAGCGCTGCCGGTTTCTCATCAAAATCAACAGTAATGGTCTCGGGTTTTTCGTCGCCGGTCAGAAGTTCGACTGATTGAGTCACAGGCTTAACCACCGGCTCCGTCACCGCAGCAGGCAGAAATGCCATACCGACAACGCCCACACCAACCACGGCGATCGCAAGCGCCAGAGCAATCAATCCAATACGGGCAGAGCGACTCACAGCAAAACACCTCGCAATGCAGATCTGCGTCATTTGCCCTAATGATACCGTCAGCTAACACTATCACCAAAAGAAGCCGCTCGCTCCCCACCACCACAAAGGAGACAGGCACCTTTGTGGTGGGTTTCGACGCTAACGGTCGACCATCTCACGCCATGAGATTAAACTTAATTTGTTATCTGAATTTATCTATTTCTATCTATCCTCAACAGCTTTTTGTTTCGGGGAGATCATATGAAGCCGTCTCATTCCACCGGTCGCAACGTCATCGCCATTCTCGCCGTACCCATCGTGATGCTCTTCCTTATCGTCATCACGCCCTTTTCTCTCGGTATCGCCTCGCCCTTCGATTTGTGCGGGATGGTCGACGCCGGCTCGCGTGCCACCTCGCTCTCCTTTATCTGTCGCGGCGTGTTCTACGAAGATGGAATTCCCACCGGAATTTGGCGGTCAAAGTTACCACTGCTCAATCAGATCGACGGACGGTCTCCTTATTTCTGCCTTGAACCTCAAACGATGAATTATTTGATTGACGACCAGCCCCTCGACTCCATCACCCTCGCCTACGACTACGCACCAAACACCGATGAGCGCCACATGAACCAAGTCCTCGACAAGCTGCTTGGACAGTGCGGGCTCACCGCGGAAGCCGGTCGAACCATCTATAGCAACCGGAAATTAAAGCGAACAGAACTCCGCCGTGTCGGAAAAATCAAAGGGCGAAACGGGGCCGCCTACTGGGATGCCTGGGCAACACGCGACAAGGGCGAATTCGGACACAGCACCTATATGGTCACTGTCTACACCAAAGACGGAATTAAGGACAATGTTGACGATTTCGCGTCATCCAAACTCGGCATCCCCAAAACAATCAAGCCCGCCAGCCCAGATGAAATCCTGTAGAGACGCTCATTAACATACCGCTCAACAATCACAACAACATCGAGCTCGTTCCCCACCGCCACAAAGGTGCCTGTCCCCTTTGTGGCGGTTTTCGACAAAAAGAAGCCGCCCCAATAAAAAGAGGCGGCATCAAGCAGGTCTATTTTTGGCGTCCCTCAAGACCCAACGAGAACGTCGCGGTAGCCCCGGACACACCTTTCCCTCGGGCGACCCTCGCGAAGCGCGTGAGCACGAGGGAAAGGTGTGTCCGGGGCGTACAGCAACGTTACTCGGCAGCGGCCTTGAACTTGTTGTAGTTGATCAGGCAGCCGGCCTTGACGATGGCGCGCTCCTCGGCCGTCATGTCGGCGATGTAGAGCTCAATCTGCTCGACCGCGCCGTCGACACGCACCACGTAGGCAGCGATGTTCTGCAGATCGCCGTCGAGCGCGGCGCGGATACCCGGCACGAAGACGTAGTCGCCCACCTCAAAGTTGGGCTCGGCCTCCATCTGGAAGGGCACCATGCCCCAGTTCATCACGTTAGAGCGATAGCGCTTGGTGGCGTACTCGTGAACGATGTTGGCCAGGCCGCCGATCACGCGCTGGCAGCTCGCGGCCTGCTCGCGGGCGGAACCGTCGCCGGGCTTCTTGGCGTAGAGCATAGAGCCGTACTCGGTAGCTTTGGCATCTGCCGCGACACCCGCGCCGGCCAGCGCCTCAAACACACTGGCAAGCTCGGCATCAAGCGCGGCCAGATCTCCCGCGGCCTCACCGGCAACACGGCGCTTCTCCACGGCGTCGACCTCCTTGGAGCGACCCACGTAGACAGGGTCGCGACGGCTGAGCGTAAACTCGGCTAGGCCCAACGGGTTGGAGCGGAAGGAGCTCGTCTCGCCCGAGGGAATGAGCTCGTCGGTTGTGGTGACCGGGTCCATAATTTTGGAGCATACCTTGAGCAGGATGTCGTCGCCGAGCGGCTCCATCGCGGGCCACGGCTTGATGTTGGGGCCCTCGACCAGCTCGTCGGCAGGCTCAGCCTTGCCAAAGCCCCAGTACACGCGCTTCTTGTACGGCGCGTCGTCGAAGGTGTACTCGCAGGCCTCGTCCCAGGTCTCCTCGGGCAGGTCGGTCGCCGGCGTCAGGATGCCGCCGTTGGCCGCCGTCGCCGCGATGGAGCGGGCGTCCATCAGGGCCACGGCGCTCAGCTGACCATTGCCCGGCTTGGAACCCTCGCGGTTGGGGAAGTTGCGCGTGGTGTGGCGGATGGACAGGCCGTTGTTGGCAGGCGTGTCGCCGGCACCAAAGCACGGGCCGCAGAACGCCGTACGCACGATCGCGCCGGCCTCCATGAGGTCGTAGATGTAGCCGCGGCGCGTGAGCTCGAGCGCCACGGGTTGGCTCGTGGGATAGACCGACAGCGAGAACTCGCCGCAGCCGGTGTTGGCGCCCTTGAGCACGCGAGCCGCCTGCACCACGGAGTCGTAGTTGCCGCCCGAGCAGCCGGCGATGACGCCCTGCTGCACGTGCAGCTTGCCGTCGACGATCTTGTCGAGCAGGCTAAAGTGCGTTTTGCCCTCGCCGATCTTGGCAGCCTCGAGCTCAACCTCATGCAGGATATCCTCGAGGTTCTCGTTGAGCTCGTCGATCTCAAAGCCGTTGGAAGGATGGAACGGCAGGGCAATCATGGGCTTAATGCTCGACAGGTCGACCTCGACGCAGCCGTCGTAGTAGGCAACATCGGCGGGCTTGAGCTCGCGGTAGTCGTCGCCGCGGCCGTGCATGGTCAAAAACGCGTGCGTGTCCTCATCAGTTGCCCAAATGGAGGAGAGGCAGGTGGTCTCGGTGGTCATGACGTCGACGCCGTTGCGGTAGTCGGTCGTCATGCTTGCGATGCCGGGGCCTACGAACTCCATGACCTTGTTCTTGACATAGCCCTTGGCAAAGACGGCACGGATGATGGCGAGCGCCACATCGTGCGGGCCGACGCCGGGGCGCGGGGTGCCCGTGAGGTAGATGGCCACGACGCCGGGATAGGCGACATCGTAGGTGTCGCGCAGCAGCTGCTTGGCCAGCTCGCCGCCGCCCTCGCCCACGGCCATGGTGCCCAGGGCGCCGTAGCGGGTGTGCGAGTCGGAGCCCAAGATCATCTTGCCGCAGCCGGCAAAGTTCTCGCGCATAAAGGAGTGGATGACTGCGATGTGCGGCGGGACGAAGATACCGCCGTACTTCTTGGCAGCCGAGAGGCCAAAGACGTGGTCGTCCTCGTTGATGGTGCCGCCCACGGCGCACAGCGAGTTGTGGCAGTTGGTGAGCACGTAGGGCAGCGGGAACTGCTCCATGCCCGAGGCGCGCGCCGTCTGGATGATGCCGACAAAGGTGATGTCGTGGCTCGCCATGGCATCGAAGCGAATCTTGAGCGCCTCGGGGTCTCCGGACGTATTGTGTGCCTGGAGGATCGAATACGCGATGGTGCCACGCTTGGCATCCTCGGGTGTCTGCGTAATACCGCGCTCGGCAGCCTCGGCCGCAGGCACAACCTCGCTGCCGCCGCGCAGGTAGATGCCCTCCTCGTACAGCTTAACCATACTGTCTCCCACTCTGCCCAAAAGATTTGGGCGCATAGCATACATTCGTTCAATATCGTGCCATAGAACGGTTGCGAGTGGGTTACGAATCTGCACGTTCACTTTATCTCGGTAAAGTAAGGGACGAGCCTGGCGAGGGCCGGCAGACTTGGCGCAAGGATTGTCCCAAAGTGCCGGCGCAAAAGGAACGTCCCCAAGTGCCAAACTACCCTACTCCGGCAACGCCGATGTTTTGGCGCGGACAGCGAAAGCCCGCCAGAGCGAGCAAGGTGCCTTGAAACGAGGCGGCATTGACCTTCTGGTCATGCCGCCGAAGTTGAAAGGCAGATTGCCGCTCTGGCGGGCTTGCAGCGTCGAGCCGTTACGCGGTTTGGTAAAACCGCGTAACTACAGATCCCCGCCGGCGCCCAAAAGCTTGCGCATGACCTGCTCGGGGTTGACCGAGCCGTCGCGCGGGGCCAGGGCGGTGATCTTCTTCTGCATCTTGTACTCGTGCAGCTCGTCCTCGAGCTGGCGCACGCGGGCGCGGAGCTTTTCGTTCTCGCGCTCACGCTCCTCGGCACGCTCCTTCATATCGAGGATGCGGACCACGCCGGCCAGGTTGATGCCCTCGTCGGTCAGTTGGTTGATGAGCTCCAGGCGCTCGATATCGGCACGCGAATACAGGCGCGTGTTGCCGCCCGAGCGCTGGGGGTTCACCAGGCCCTTGGACTCGTAGACGCGCAGAGTCTGCGGATGCATGCCGGTCAGCTCGGCCGCCACGCTGATCATGTACAGCGGTTTATTCCTATTGTCCTCGGCCATGCTACCTGACCCCTTTCCGTCTCGTTATCGTCCATCATAAGCCCGCGGGCGCGGGCGTGCGCCGCAACCGCCCTAGTACGTCGCCTTGTAACGGTTGACCTTCTCGCGATAATCGCGCGTGTCGGCCTCGCGCAGCCTGGTCATGGCATCGCGCTCGTCATCGGACAGGTTCGTGGGAACCTGCACCTTGATCTCGACGAGCAGCGCACCCGTGCGGCCGCGATGCTTAACGTCGGGCGCACCCATCTCCTTAAAGCGGAACTTCTTGCCCGTCTGGGTGCCAGCGGGCACCTTCAGACGAACCGTCGCGCCACCGGGCGTGGGCACATCCACCGTGCAGCCGAGCGCCGCCTCATAGACCGAGATCGGCACCTCCATGGTCACGTCGGCACCCTTACGCTTAAACAGCGGATGCTCCTCCACGTGCGTGGTCACGACCAGGTCGCCACGCTCGCCTCCGGCAACGCCGTACTCGCCACGACGCTTGTAGCGCAGTTTGCCGCCGTCGACCGCACCCGCAGGCACCGAGACCGTAATGGTCTGCTGCTCGCCCGTCGAGGGAATGCGGTAGGTAACCTTGTGCGTCACGCCGCGAAACGCGTCCTCGGCCGTCACATCGACGGTCAGCGACAGGTCGCCGCCCTTGCGTGCGCGGTTGCGGCCCGCGCCCGCACCGGCAGCACCCGCGGCACCGGCAAAGCCCGAGCCCCAGTCGCTGCCCCAGGCGCCGTTGCCGCTGAAGATGCTGTCGAAGATATCGCCCCAACCGCTCGCGCCGGCACCGGCGCCGTAGCCACCGCTATACGCGCCGCCCGCGCCCGGCATGCCGCCGAACATGAGCATCTGGTCGTACTCTTTGCGCTTCTTCTCGTCCGAAAGCGTCTCGTAGGCCTCACTAATCTCCTTAAACTTGGCCTCGTCGCCGCCGGCATCGGGGTGATATTTTTGCGCGAGCTTGCGAAACGCGCTCTTGATCTCTTTGTCGGAGGCGCTCTTGGATACGCCCAGGATGTCATAGAAGGTTTTGCCTGCAGCCATCGTAGCTCCTCTCCTGTTACGTCCGCCGTCCCTGCGGACGACGGCTCATGCTTTCATATGGCACTAGGCCAGAAAGGGCCCCGGGTGTTGCCCCGGGGCCCTTCTCAATTACTCCTCGGTGCTCTCGGCCGTATCGGCCGCGGCATCCTCGGGCGCCGCTTCGGGCTCCGGTGCGGGGCGCTTCTCGCCACCGTAGGTCACCGTCACCATCGCGGAGCGCAGGATGCGGTCCGCCATGCGGTAGCCCTTCTGGTACACGTCGTTGACGGTCTCGTCGTACTGTGATGCGTCCTCGACACGCCCCACGGCCTGGTGCTCGAGCGGATCGAACGCCTCACCCTTGGGGTCGATGGGCTCAACGCCCTCGTGTGCAAACACATCGAGCAGCTTGGCATGCACAGCGTCAACGCCATCGACGAACTGCTTAAAATCGTCGGAAAGCTCCTGGCTACGGGCATGGTCGATTGCACGCTCGATATCGTCAACCACCGGCAGCAGCGCAGTGACGAGCTTCTCGGTCGCGCGCTCGCGCTCGGCGATGCGCTCGTTGGCGGTGCGGCGACGGAAGTTCTCCCAGTCGGCCTGTAGACGGGCGGTGCGCTCGGTGGCGTCCTTTGCCTTATCCTCGGCGGCCTTCTGAGCCTCTGCCGCAGCATCGAGCTCGTTACGCACGTCGGCAAGCTCCTTTTGGGCCTGCTCGAACTTGAGCTTAAAGTCGTTGTCGGCGGCTTCCTCACCGGCGCGGATAGCGGCTTCCACCATCTCGTCCTCGGTCATCGTCGCCTCCTTGTTGGAATCCTCTACCTGGTTCTCGGCAGCCTCGGCGGCCTCGGCCTCGTTGGCCTCGGTATCGTCGACGGCCTCTACGGGAATCTTCACGTCCTTCTCCTCAGAGTCAACGGGGGCGGCGCCAGCGGCAGCCGCCTCCGTGCGAGCTTTACGGGCGGACATGATTACTTGTCCTCGTCGTCCACAACCTCGTAGTCGGCGTCGACGACGTCATCGTCGGCAGGCTGGGCACCGGCGGCACCGTCGGTCTGCTGCTGAGCGTCGGCGTAGACAACCTGGGCCAGCTCGTAGGCCACGGACTGCAGGGACTCGCCGGCGGCCTTGATGGCCTCGACGTCAGAGCCCTCGAGCGCCTTCTTGGCGTCGGCGATAGCGGCCTCGGCCTTGGACTTCACGTCGGCGGAAACCTTGTCGCCCAGCTCGTTGAGGGTCTGCTCGGTGGAGTAGCACAGGCTGTCGGTCTGGTTGCGGACCTCGACCTCTTCCTTCTGCTTCTTGTCCTCCTCGGCATGAGCCTCGGCGTCCTTGACCATACGATCGACTTCGTCGTCGGACAGAGCGGTGGAGCCGGAAATGGTGATCTGCTGCTCCTTGCCGGTGCCCTTGTCCTTAGCGGAGACCTTGACGATGCCGTTGGCGTCGATGTCGAAAGTGACCTCGATCTGCGGCACGCCGCGGCGGGCAGCCGGAATGCCGGTCAGCTGGAACTTACCGAGCGACTTGTTGTCGCGGGCAAGCTCGCGCTCGCCCTGGAGCACGTTGATCTCGACGCTGGTCTGGTTGTCGGCAGCGGTGGAGTAGACCTCGGTCTTGGAGGTCGGGATCGTGGTGTTGCGGTCGATCATCTTGGTCATGATGCCGCCCATGGTCTCGACGCCCAGCGACAGCGGGGTAACGTCGAGCAGCAGGATGCCCTCGACGTCGCCGGTGAGCACGCCGCCCTGGACGGCAGCGCCGTCGGCAACGACCTCGTCGGGGTTCACGGACATGTTGGGCTGCTTGCCGGTCATGGTCTTGACCAGATCCTGGACAGCGGGCATACGGGTGGAGCCGCCGACGAGGATGACCTCAGTCAGATCGGAGAGCTTAAGCTTGGCGTCGCGCAGGGCGTTGGTGACAGGCTGCTTGCAGCGCTCGAGCAGGTCGCGGGTGATCTTCTCGAACTCGGCGCGGGTCAGCGTGTAGTTGAGGTGCAGCGGGCCGGACTGGTTCATGGTAATGAACGGCAGGTTAATGGTGGACTGCTGCGCCGCGGAGAGCTCCTTCTTGGCGTTCTCGGCAGCCTCCTTCAGACGCTGCAGGGCCATGGGGTCCTGACGCAGGTCGACGCCGTTCTCCTGCTGGAACTTGTCGGCCATCCAGTCGATGACGCGCTGATCCCAGTCGTCGCCGCCCAGGTGGTTGTCGCCCGAAGTGGACAGAACCTCAAACACGCCGTCGGCGAGGTCGAGGATGGAGACGTCGAAGGTGCCGCCACCCAGGTCGAAGACCAGGATGCGCTGGTCGGTGCCCTGCTTGTCCAGGCCATAGGCAAGAGCGGCAGCGGTCGGCTCGTTGACGATACGCTTGACGTTGAGGCCGGCGATCTTACCGGCATCCTTGGTGGCCTGACGCTGGGCGTCGTTGAAGTAGGCCGGGACGGTGATGACGGCGTCGGTGACGGTCTCGCCCAGATACTTCTCGGCGTCGGCCTTCATCTTTGCGAGCGTCATGGCGCTCACCTGCTCGGCGGTGTAATCCTTGCCCTCGATGTCGACGACGGCACGGCCACCCTGGCCCTCCTTGACCTCATACGGCACGGTCTTGATCTCGGAGGTGCACTCGGAGTACTTGCGGCCCATGAAGCGCTTGATGGAGAACACGGTGTTCTTGGGGTTGGTGACAGCCTGGTTCTTAGCGGCCTTACCCACGACGCGGTCGCCGTCGGCACGGAAGCCCACGACGGACGGGGTGGTGCGGTCGCCCTCGGCGTTCACGATAATGGTCGGAGAACCGCCTTCGAGGACGGCCATTGCGGAGTTGGTAGTACCAAGGTCGATACCAAGAATCTTACTCATTAGAAATTACCTCTCTCTTTTGCGTTCGCGCCGCCTCGACGGTCTGTCGCGCGGCGCTTCGGCTTGTCTTTCAGGATGTAGTGTATCCCCTTATGGGCTGGAATATACAAAATCTAAGTCAATTCATATAAGATTTCTTATCTCTGAGAGTTTAGGTTCTTAAATGCGCAGGTAGATGCGCTGTTTGAGTTCTAGGCAAATCTATCGAGATCTATGTAGAGATGGCTGAGGCTTGGGTCCGAGGGTGCCTGGGGCTGCCTTGCGGAAAGCTCGTCCCGTTTTGAGCGTGGATTCCGGGTCGCAGTTTCCGTCTGAAGGCTCAACCGGAAACCGTATCCCGTTTTGAGAGCTGATACCGGGTCGCAGTTTCCTCTAGCGGCCCAACCGGAAACTGCAACCCGGTTTTCGGCCAAATAACGGGATGCCCTTTCCGCAGGCGCGCTCAATAGCTCAATATTTCAAGTCACCTTTAGCTAACATTTGCGCAGCTCAACGGCCCCACCTGCGCATTTTTTAGTAAACCTTGGCATACTCGGCGAACGGTATGAAGATGCCGGTCAGAGGGTATTGCAAACGGTCGCTCCCGTGGTATGTTTTTGCCCGAATCAAACCGGCGCGCATCGCCTGTAGCGTCGGTCAACAGAGAGGAAACTACCATGGCTCATCCCGTAATTGATGCCGACGAGTGCATCGCTTGTGGCGTTTGCGTCGACTCCTGCCCCGCTGGCGTTCTGGAGCTCCAGGACGTCGCTACCGTCGCTGACGAGGACTCCTGCGTCGCCTGTGGCGCTTGCCAGGACGCTTGCCCCGCTGGCGCGATCACCGAGATCGTCGAGGAGTAACAACTCCCCCACTTGCACACTCAAAAGTACACCGTGCACAAAAAAGGAGGCCTCCGCATCGCCGCGGAGGCCTCCTTTTGCATTCATCGTTACTAGGACAGATCGTCTTCGTAGGGCATTAGGTCCGCCAAGTAGCCTTTCTCCTTGAGCATCGCCTCGATCTCGTCGAGGGTTTGCTCGTCCTCCGCCGCGATGCGATGGAAGTGATAGCCGCTCGTCACCGTTAGTAGCGGGAAACTCTTGCCGCTCTCGATATCGTGCAGGTAGCGCTCAACATCGCGACGATTGCGGATGTCCAGGTCGGCCGTAATCTTACCGTACACGCGGTGATTGACGATCACGTTGAGCACGGCGCCTCCGGCGTCGACGATACTCGTGAGCTCATTGCCTGCCTGCTCTACGCTGTGGCGAACCTTGACCAAGCGCGTGGGCACAGCGGGGCTGCTGGGGGCCTCCTGCAGCACATAACCACGGTTGGTCGCCACGATATCGTGCCCATCGGCGCGCAGCAGGGCGATGTCTTGCACGACAATCTGGCGGCTCACACCCACCTCACGAGCAAGTGCGCTGCCCGATACGGGCCCCTTGGCCCCCTCGAGCACGGCCATGATGGCACGGCGACGCTCGCGGGCGTTCATTATTTACCGTCCAGCAGACGCAGGTGCTTAAGCGAGAGGTCGAGAATCGGCGCAGAGTGCGTCAACGCCCCCGAACTAATGTAGTCGACGCCCAGATCAGCCAGGGCGCGGATATTGCTGGCATCCACATTGCCCGAGCACTCGGTCTTGGCGCGGCCGGCGATAAGCTCAATCGCGGCAGCCATGTCGTCGTGGGTCATGTTGTCGAACATGATGATATCGGCGCCGGCCTCCACAGCCTCGCGCACCATGTCCAGGTTCTCACACTCGATCTCGACCGTCGTGGTAAACGATGCATGGGCGCGCGCCATCTCGATCGCACGCGTCACGCCACCGGCGGCGTCGATGTGGTTGTCCTTGAGCATGACAGCCGTCGACAGGTTATAGCGGTGGTTGCTGCCACCGCCGATCTCGACTGCCGCCTTTTCAAACACACGCATGCCCGGTGTGGTCTTGCGCGTGTCGACAAGCACGGTCTTGGTGCCCTCGAGCGCAGCCGCCATCCGATGCGTGTAAGTAGCGATGCCGCTCATGCGCTGCAGGTAGTTGAGCGCCACGCGCTCGCCCGAAAGCAACACGCGCGCGTCGCCGCGCACCTGACCCACATGGTCGCCGGCGTGCACCTCGTCGCCATCCGAGACATCGAACAACACGGAGCTCTGCGGATCCAGCAGCTCAAAGGTGCGGGAGAACACGTCTAGGCCGGCGATGATGCCATCGGCTTTGGCGATAAGCTCCACCGTGGCGGGGCGCGCCGTGGGGCACACGCTCGCCGTGCTCACGTCCTCAAACGTAATGTCCTCGCGCAGAGCCTGCAGAATCAGATCATCGACGACGAGCTTCATGGTAATGGGATTCATGGTCTACTCCTCCACGGCCTGCGTGCCGGCGGCACGGGCCAAATCATCGATTGCAAGGGTGTCGGCGCTCAAGGCGCGGTGACGCCCGTCGAGCGCGGGCTCGCCCGCCTGCTCCACGGCCAGCGACTCGCCGGTACGCATGTACCACGCGGCGCGACGACCCCAGACCAGCGCCTCGAGCAGGCTGTTTGATGCAAGGCGATTCCTGCCGTGAACGCCGTTGCAGGCCGTCTCGCCCGCGGCGTAGAGCTCGGGCATCGAGGTGTGGCCGTCCTTGTCGACCCACACGCCGCCCATAAAGTAGTGCTGCGTGGGCGTAACGGGAATGGGCTCGTCCAAGATGTCGCGGCCGTCCTCCAGGCAGCGCGCGCGGATATTGGCAAAGTGCCCGGTCACCACGTCGCGCTCGACGGGGGCAAAGCTCAGCCACTCGTGCTCGGTGTCATCCTGCTTCATCTGCTCGCGGATGGCGGCGGCGACAACGTCGCGCGGCTGCAACTCGTCGGTAAAACGCTCGCCGGCGGCGTTGAGCAAAATCGCGCCCTCGCCGCGGCAGCTCTCGCTGATCAGGAAGGTGCGACCCGGCTGCGGCGAGAACAGACCCGTGGGATGGATCTGCACGTAGTCCAGGTGCTCCATCTTAATGCCATGCTCCTGAGCGATGTAGCAGGCGTCGCCCGTGAGCTGCGGGTAGTTGGTCGAGTGGTCGTACACGCCGCCAATGCCACCCGTCGCCCACAGCGTGTGGCGGGCATGGATCTTAAACGGCTCGCCGGCATGCGCGCCCTCAGCGGCATTTACCAGCTCGTCAGCGGGACGAACCGAGTTGTCCTCGTCCACGGGAACGGCGACGATACCGGTGCACACCGTGTCGCCGTCACGCTCGCCCGTCAGGATGTCGGTCATGGCCACGTGCTCCAAAATCTGCACGTTGTCCAGCTTGCGGACAGCCTGAAGCAGCTTAGTCGTGATCTCCTTGCCGGTGATATCGGCATGGAAGGCAATGCGCGGACGGCTGTGTGCACCCTCGCGGGTAAAGTCGAGGCTGCCGTCGGCCTTGCGCTCAAAATCCACGCCCATCGCTAGCAGGTCGTTGATGACCGAGCGGCTCGAGCGGATCATGATGTCGACGCTCTCGCGGCGGTTCTCGTAATGGCCGGCGTGCATGGTGTCCTCAAAGAAGGCATCGTAGTCCGAGCCTTCGGGCAGCACGCAGATGCCGCCCTGCGCGAGCATCGAATCGCACTCGTCGACCGCACCCTTGGAGAGCATGATCACGCGCGTGCTCGTCGGCAGATTGAGGGCCGCGTACAGACCCGCCACGCCGCAGCCGGCAATAACGACGTCGCACTCCATATCGGGGTATTGCTTGGTTTCCACAGGAATCCTCTCCCTTGTAATGTGACATAAGGGACCGTCCCTCATGCAACATTGTTCTAGCGCGCTGCGTACTCGAGCATACGGTCGAGCGTGAGCTTGGCCTGGTCTGCCGCCTCGTCCGAGACGCCGATCTGCACCTCGCCCTCGCCCGTCTCCAGGCAGCGCACGAGCTTTTCGAGCGTGATGAGATCCATGTTGACGCAGGTGGGCTGCACCGCGGGGAAGTAGAACTTCTTGCCAGTGCCCTGGCAGCGGCGCTCGAGCTCGTAGAGCACGCCGCGGACCGTCACGATAATGAACTCGCTCGCGTCGGACTCCTCGGCATACTTGATGATGCCGGCGGTGGAGCCGATGTAGTCGGCCTCGGCCAGAACGTCGGCCTTGCACTCAGGATGCGCCAGCACGAGCGCGTCGGGGTGGGCCTCCGTCGCGTCGACGATCTGCTCGACGGTGATGATGTGATGGCGCGGGCAGTAGCCGTTGTTGAGGATGACGTGCTTTTGCGGCACCTGCTCGGCTACGAAGCGTCCCAGGTTTTGGTCGGGAATGAACAGAATATGCTGCTGCGGCAGCTCGGACACGATCTTAACGGCGTTGGAGCTGGTGACGCACACGTCGCTCCAGCTCTTGATCTCGACCGTGGAGTTGACGTAGCACACCACGGCCAGGTCGTCGCCGTACTCGGCGCGCGCCGCGTCGACCGTCTCGCGCTTGACCATGTGCGCCATGGGGCAGTCCGCGCCCGGCTCGGGCAGCAGCACGGTCTTGGTGGGGTTGAGCAGCTTGGCGCTCTCGCCCATAAACTCCACGCCGCACAGCACGATAGTCTGCTGCGGCAGACTCTTGGCAAGCTTTGCCAGGTAGAAGCTGTCGCCGACGTAATCGGCCACAGCCTGCACCTCGGGCGCCACGTAATAGTGCGCCAGGATCACCGCGTCACGTTGGGTTTTTAGTTGCTGAATGGCCTCGACGAGCTCTGCGGGCACCAGTGCCGCACGCTCCGTTGCCGTCGTTGCCGATGCCAGGCCGGCCGCGATATCGCGTGCAAGCTCCGACGCATCCATGTTCGCGCTCTGTGCCATCAAGGCCCCTCTCTTTTGGCGAATCTTGGGGCTTTAGTATGACACCTAGGTTTACAGCTGACAAGACAGCTGTAAACCTAGGTGTAAAGTTGAAATACAGATTCAATCATGTGGCAGGTCCATTTTCGAACTGGCAAGCTGAGGATAGCCGGGCTTTCGATAGCGCAGGAGGCATCTTTCGCCACCGCAACACCGCTTGGCGCGAGCTGCACGCCGTGAGGCGCAAACGGTCCGCACCCCCGCAAGCGGCGCGTGCCCGATGTGGCAAAATCGAACTACTTAAGGGGGCCGAATGCTCAAGATTATTGCCTGCGACGATGATGTCGCTTTTCTAGATAGACTGCACCGGATGATCGACCGTTGGTCGACCGAGACGGGCACGGCGGTCGATGTTGCACTCGTCACGCGCGGCGAGGATCTGCTGGCACGCCATGCCGCATCGCGCGCCGACATTATCATGCTCGACATGATCATGCCGCTCGTCAACGGCATGGACACCGCCCGCGAGCTGCGCCAATCCGATACCGCCGTGCGCTTGGTATTTCTGACCTCATCGCCCGAGTTCGCGCTTGAGTCCTACGAGGTCCGCGCCTTCGACTACCTGCTCAAACCCGTGACCTACGAGCGCGTGGCGCAACTGCTCGACGAGCTGTCGAGCCTGCGTCCGGCAACGATCGACGAACTCGTCATCAAGACGTCCTTTGGCTACCATGCCCTGCGCCTATCCGATATCGAATATGCCGAGGCTCGCAACAAGCACGTGGTCTTCCACCTGCGCGATGGCCGCGATATCGAGGCGCTCGAGCCGTTCCGCAGCATCGAGGACCGGCTGGCCCAAAACGCGACCTTCTTTAAGTGCCACCGCAGCTACCAGGTCAATCTGCGCAACATCGACCACTTTAACCGCACGGAAATCGTCATGCGCTCGGGCGTGTGCATACCGCTCGCGCGCAGCTGCAAGCAGGGATTCCAAGACGCCTACTTTGCGGTGCGGTTCGAGGGCGGGAGACGCTGATGCTTTCCTCGGCAGAACTGGTACTTTGGGCAATCCACCATGCGACGACGTTGCTCTTTGGCGTCTTTGCCTCGGCGGCGCTGTGCGGTGTCGAGATCAACGGCCGCCATTCGCTCGAGCTGGTGGGGGTCGGCGCCGTAACCGGATGTGCATTCGGCCTCGCCAATGCCGTCGGCGGCGAGCTTTTCGCCCGACAGGTCTATCCGCTCGTCGTGCATCTGCCGCTTGTCGTCTACCTGTGCGTACGCTTTCGCCTGAGTCCGCTGCTCGCCATCCTGGGCGTTACCAGTGCCTACCTGAGCTGCCAGTTTAGCAACTGGATGGGCATCGCCGCATTCGCCGCCACCGATTCGCAGGTCGCGTACTACGTGGCGCGCATCATCACCACGCTCGGCGTCTTTGCCGTCTTGCTGCATTGGGCAAGCGACATTGGCCTCCGCCTAGCGATCAAAAGCCCCACCGAGTTGGAGATTCTGCTCATCCTGCCGCTCGTCTACTACATCTTCGACTACGCCACCAACGTCTATACCACGCTCTTCCACTCGGGCTCGGTGGTAACCGTTGAGTTTTTGGCGTTCGCACTCTGCGCCTTCTACCTTATGTTTCTTGCCGTCTACCTTCGCGAATACGAGGCAAAGGAAATCGCCGAGCGCGAGCGCTGGATGCTCGCGACCCGCGACAGCGCGGCCATCAAAGAGCTCGAAGCCTGGCGCCAGTCCGGGCGCGAGCTCTCGGTTCTCCGTCACGACATGCGCCACTACCTGCGCGGTCTAGCGGCCCTGATCGAAGAGGGTCACACCGATGAAGCGCTCGAGCGCATCGATGCGCTCTGCGAGACCAACGACCGCACCGCCGTGCGCCGCTACTGCGCCAACGAAACGGTCAACATTGCGCTCTCGTCGCTTTCCGCGGACATCAACGCGCACGGCATCACCGCCGACCTGCGCGCCGCCGTGCCCGAAACCGTCCACGTGGGCGATGTCGATCTGTTCAGTGTGGTATCGAACGCCCTGGACAATGCCATCGCCGCGGCGAGCGCCGCCCCCGAGGGCAAGCGGTTTGTCGACCTGGACCTTCGCTGCGAAGACGGTCATCTTCTACTGCTGGTTTCCAACACGTTTGGCCGTGCGCCGCACATGGTCGATGGCATGCCCGTGGCTCAGCACACTGGGCACGGCTTTGGCACCAAGAGCATTATGCTTGCCGTCGAGCGCATGAACGGCAACTGCCAGTTCCGCATTAATGGCGACCGGTTTGAGCTGCGCGCCGTGATGTAGGGGCTGCCGCCAGCCTCGCTACAGCGGTGCGGCCGCCGGGGTCAGCTGCTTAATGTAGGCCCACATGCGCTGCTTGGCGGCCTTGTCGGTGAGCGCCGCCTCAAAACCGTCGAGCGCCAGCACGCGGCGCCCCTGCACATGGGCGACCAGGCCGGGCTTAAGCATGGCGGTGTCAAAGTCATCAATTGCCACAAGCATATCGGCATAGGTCTCGCGCATGACATCGGCCGCACTGTTGTCCAGCAGCAGCACCGCCTCGGGGTCCAAGGTCTCCAGCGCCTCGCGGAACAGGTCGCACGTCAGGGCCTCGCCCGGCGCGACCGCTCCGTCGCCCGCGCCGGCGACGCTTGCCAGCACGCAAAAATCCTCGGGGGCATATCCGATGGCGCCGAGAGCCTTGCGCAACGCGGCGCCATCCGCGCCGGCAGCCAGCTCGCCGCCCGAGCACTCGGCTTCATCCAAATCGCCTTTGACCAGCACAATCGGCGAGCACGCGTTGCCCGAGATACGCACGCCGCGATCTGCAAGCGATGCGAGCTCCTGCTCGGTCGCCTGAGCGATGGCTTCTTTTTTCTGGCTTTGTGACGTGGGCATGCGCTCTCCAATCGTTTGCGTGCCCACCATTATATAAAAGAGCCGCCCGCGAGTGGTTGCTTTACGAGCCGCTGGGTATAAGCACGGTCGTACTGAGTTTTACGCGGCCGAGCCGCGTCGCATTATGGAGGTCACCATGGCTGACATCAAGCAGATTACCCCCGAGAACTTCAACGCTGTCGTCAACGATAGCCTGCCCGTACTGGTTGATTTTTGGGCCCCGTGGTGCGGCCCCTGCCGCTCGCTCTCGCCCATCGTAGACGAGGTTGCCGACGAGCTGGCCGGCAAGCTGGCTGTGGCCAAGTGCAACGTCGACGACAACCAGGACCTGGCCATGAAGTTTGGCGTCATGAGCATCCCCACGCTAATCGTCTTTAAGAACGGCGAGGAGGTCGACCGCTCGGTCGGTGCCTTACCCAAGGCAAGGCTTCAGGCACTGCTGAAGAAACATCTGTAATACGCCGGTCATGCGTTGCCGTCCATGAACGGTTTTGCGCCGCTCACCGGAGAGCCGGGCGCTGCGCCCGCGACCACGGATAGTATGGTAGACACAAACAGCCCCCAGTGAACGGGTGCGGGTCAGACGGACTCGCGCCCGTTTTCTTATGCGGCGGCGCCCAAGGCGGGCGTAGTAGAATCTGAACCACCATATCGCCCCGTACAAAAGGAGATTCCCATGCATGACGTCGGAATGAACATGAGCCAGCTTGCCATGAGCGTCAAGCAGGTCGACGACACTATTGAGCTCGCTCACGAGTGGAGCCATCAGCTGCTGCATGCGACCGAGAACTTTGACATGGAGCGCATTGGTGCCAAGCTCGAGGCCGCCATGTCTGCGCTGCACGAGGCGCACGATGCGCTCGAGGGCTACGAGGAGGCCATCGAGGCAGATCACAACTCCGTCGGCTCTGTGAAACTGGTGTAGCGTGGCCGAGCACGAGCACGTCTGCGATCACGAGCACGAGCATTCGCACGGGCCGACTGGCGATACGAGCTGCCGCTGCAGCGGCTCCAACTCCGAGCTGGTCCGCTTTTCGGTCACCGCGCCCGACGACCTGCTGCGCCGCTTTGACGAGCAGATCGCGCGCCGCGGTGACGTGGCCAACCGATCCGAGGCCGTACGCGATCTGATTCGCGCCTCGATCGCCAAGGAGCAGATGCGCACGCCCGACGAGCAGGTCATCGGTTCGCTCACCATGATCTATGACCACCATACCGGCGATCTGACGCGCCGTCTGGACGAGGTGCAGCACGACTACACCGACGAGATTGTCTCGACCATGCACGTGCATCTGGACCACCACAACTGCCTGGAGATTCTGGCGCTCAAGGGTCGCGGCAAACGCGTCTACGAGCTGGCGGACCGGTTGCTGGGGCTGCGCGGCGTTAAGCACGGCGAGCTCACCTGCGCCGCCACCAAGCAAAGCTTGGGGCTCTAACAACACGCACTTCAATGAGGGAGGGTCGCATGCGGCATGTGCATATTCATGTGACGGGCATTGTGCAGGGCGTTGGCATGCGGCCATTTGTGTATCGCGAGGCTATGGCGCATGGCATTTGCGGCTGGGTGCTCAACGCGGGCGATGGCGTGCACATCGAGGCGCATGCTTCGGTCGAGGCACTCGACGGCTTTGTCGCCGCGCTGTCGAAGCACGCGCCTGCCGCGGCCCGCGTTGAGCATGTCGCTGTTGCAGACCTGGAGCCCGACGCTTGGGATGCCGACGATGAGCAGGTATTTCGTATCGTAGCGTCGCAGGATCAGACCGTGCACACGACGCTCATCTCCCCCGATATCGCCACCTGTGACGACTGCCTGCGCGAACTGTTCGACCCCGCCGACCGACGATATCACTACCCCTTTATCAACTGCACCAACTGCGGGCCGCGCTTTACCATCATCCGGTCGCTGCCTTATGACCGAGCGGCCACGTCGATGGATTGCTTTCCCATGTGCCCCGAGTGCGCCGCAGAGTATGGCGACCCGCTTGACCGGCGCTTTCATGCGCAGCCCGATGCCTGATTTGACTGCGGGCCACATATTACCTGGCGCGAGGCGGCGGGCGATATGGAGCTCGAGGGCTCGGGGGCGACGCCAGCCGTCGGCAGCACGCGCGAAACCAGCGATGCCATTATTGACCGCTGTGTCGAACTGCTGGCCAGCGGCGGTATTGTCGCCATCAAGGGCCTGGGCGGATTCCACTTGGCATGCGACGCCGCCAATGAGCAGGCGGTGGTCGAGCTGCGCCGTCGCAAGCGCCGCAGCAACAAGCCGCTTGCCGTTATGGTGCGCAGCCTTGCCGATACTGAACGCCTGTGCCACGTCGATGATGCCGAGCGCGGCTTGCTAACCGGCAGCATCCGCCCCATTGTGCTGTTGCGCCGGCGTGCTGTTGGCGAGGGAGATTCCCCCGACGCCCTTACACTCGCGCCATCCGTCGCGCACGATCTACCCGAGCTCGGCGTCATGCTCCCCTATACACCGCTTCAGCATCTGCTGCTTGCAGCCGCCGCGTCGCATGACATGCACGCGCTGGTCATGACCAGCGGAAACCTGAGCGAGGAACCTATCGAGACCGACGATGCCCTCGCCTGGGAACATCTTGTTGCCGCCGGCATCGCCGATGCGCTACTTGGCAACGATCGTGCGATTCTCTCGCGCTACGACGACTCCGTGGTACGTGTGGTCGGTGGGGTCGTTATGCCCGTGCGCCGCGCTCGCGGATATGCGCCGCAACCGTTGCCGCTGCCGACACTCGACGGCACTGCACCCTGCGTGCTCGCCTGCGGCCCACAGCAAAAGGCAACGATCGCGCTCACGCGTGAAGGGACGAACGGCGAGGCAACCTGTTTTGTGTCGCAGCATATTGGCGATGTCGAAAACGGCGAGACCTTCGATGCCTGGAACGCCGCGCGCACGCGCTTGGAAGATCTCTTTGACTTGATGCCCGCCGCGCTGGCCTGCGACTTGCACCCCAGCTACCTATCGAGTCAGTGGGCGCGCGAGCAGGCGCGAAAATGCAATCTGCCGCTCGTCGAGGTGCAGCACCATCATGCGCATATCGCGAGCGTAATGGCCGAGGCTATCGCCACGGGCCAGCTTACAACCGGCGCGCGTGTGCTCGGCATTGCCTTTGATGGTACGGGGGCGGGCACCGACGGAACCGTTTGGGGCGGCGAGTTCCTTGTCGCCGGCCTTGCCGATTTTGAACGCGTCGCGCACCTGCGCACCTGGGCGCTGCCAGGCGGCGCCGCATCCGTGCGCGATGCCCGGCGCAATGCCTTTGCTCTGCTGAGCGAGCTCGGCCTGCTCGAGCACCCGGGTGCCGCAGGGCTATTGGACACCCTCGACGAGCAGACGCGCAGCATCACGGCTACGATGATCGAGCGGAACATCAACAGCCCACGCACGAGCAGTATGGGACGTCTCTTTGACGCCGCCGCTGCAGTTTTGGGCATTTGCGGGCAGGCAACCTACGAAGGTGAGCCCGCCATCGAACTCGAAGCCGCCGCCTGGCGCGCGCTCGGCGGTACGGCCGTTCGTCTCGACGGCAATCACACAGGCGTATTCACGCCTGACGCCGACTCCCCCATCTTGGACCCCCAACCGCTCATCAAAGCTCTTCTGAATGGAATCGAGACAGGCGCGCCGGCCGACAGGCTCGCCCTCGGGTTTCACATCGCCATTACGCACGCTACGACCCACATCGCGTGCGAGATCTGTGATCGCGAAGGCCTCGATACCGTCGCGCTCTCGGGCGGTGTGTTCATGAACCAACTTTTGCTCCAGCTCCTTACCCACGAGCTCAAAGACGCCGGTCTTGCCGTCTTGGTCCCCCACGCTGTGCCCGTCAACGACGGCTGTATCGCCTACGGTCAGGCCGCCATCGCTCGCGCTCGCCTCGCGCAGACGGCGTCGAGATAGGCTGTTTTGCCAGCCTGCGCGCCGCCGTCTCACAGGTGTAACGCGTTTGCTCGTGACTCCTGCGAGCGCTACCATCAAACGATGGATTATTCAGTGCCTATCCAGCGCAAAACGTATAAAAGGGAAACATTATGTGCCTTGCCGTTCCCGGTAAAGTGGTCAAACGCGACGACGACCTTAAGGCGACCGTCGACATGATGGGCATCGAGCGCCCCGTTTCGCTGCGCCTCGTGCCGACGGCGCAGGTCGGCGACTATATTCTCGTGCACGCCGGCTTTGGCATTCAGATTGTCGACGAGCAGGAAGCCCAAGAGACACTCGAGCTCGTCAATACCATGACCGAGCTGGCCGAAGAGGACCAGCTCGCCACCAACCCGGCCGAGGCATACTAGTGGCGGCGGCGCAGCCGGTTCGCTCCGGTATCGACTTTTCGGCATTTCGCGACCCCAAGCTGGCTCGCGAGCTCATCGAGCGTATTCATGAGCTTGTCGGCAACCGCAGCATCAACCTTATGGAAGTCTGCGGTACGCATACCGTGAGCATTGGCCGCTATGGCTTTCGCTCCATTATGCCGACGGGACTCAAACTGCTAAGCGGCCCGGGATGCCCCGTTTGCGTCACCGCCAACCGCGACATCGATCACGCAATCGCGCTTTCCAACATGGACGGTGCCATCATCACCACCTTTGGCGACATGATGCGCGTGCCCGGATCGTCCACCTCGCTTGCCGCGCAAAAGGCGGTGGGGCGCGACATCCGCATCGTCTACTCTCCACTCGACGCACTCGACATTGCCGAGCAAAATCCCGAACGCCCGGTCATCTTTATGGGCGTCGGCTTTGAGACCACAACGCCCACCATTGCCGCCGCTATCCTGGAGGCCGACGCGCGCGGGCTCCAGAACTTCTCGGTCTACTGTGCTCACAAGACCACGCCGCCGGCTCTGCGTGCGATCTCCAACGACCCCGAGACGACCATCGACGGCTTTATCCTGCCTGGTCACGTCGCTACCATCACAGGCCTGGCACCCTTTAGCTTTTTGGTCGACGAGTTCAATACCCCGGGCGTGGTCACGGGATTTGAGCCGGTCGATATCCTGCAGGGCATCTGCATGCTGGTCCAGATGGTTGTCGAGGACAAGCCCGCGATTGGCAACGCCTACCGCCGTGGCGTCAACGCTGGCGGCAATCCCGTAGCTCGCCAGCTGGTCGAGCAGGTATTTGAGCCGTGCGACACCACGTGGCGCGGGCTGGGACCGATTGCCAACTCGGGTCTTTCCATCCGACCCGAATTCGCGCGCTTTGATGCCGACGCCCGCTTTGACGTGCCCATTGAACCGACGGTCGAGCCACGCGGGTGCCGCTGCGGCGACGTGCTGCGCGGTGCCATCACGCCGAGCGACTGCCCGTTGTTCGGCCACGCATGTACGCCCGAACACCCCGTCGGCCCCTGCATGGTGAGCTCCGAAGGCAGCTGCGCGGCGTACTTTAGATACCACGGCTAGCCCGGACGCACCCGCACGCTGGCACCACCCACGATTGGAGTTTTCGATATGTCCCGTACTGCCACCGATAGCACTGTCCTGCTGGGCCACGGCTCCGGCGGTCAGATGATGAAGCGCATTATCGATGAGGTCTTTCTGGATGCCTTTGGGTCGCCCGAGCTGCTTGCGGGCAACGACGCCGGTGTCGCCGCGCTGCCCGCAAGCGGGCGAATCGCCATGTCGACCGACAGCTTTGTGGTAACGCCGCAGTTCTTCCCCGGCGGCAATATCGGTCGCCTCGCCGTATGCGGAACCGTCAACGACGTCGCGACCTCGGGCGCTAACGTGCGCTACCTCTCATGCGGTTTTATCCTCGAAGAGGGCTATCCCATGGACAAGCTGCGCCAGATTGTGCAGACCATGGCCGAAACGGCACATGAGGCAGGCGTGAAGATTATCACCGGCGACACCAAGGTGGTCGAGCGTGGCGGTGCCGACGGCGTCTACATCAATACCGCCGGCGTGGGCGAAGTGCCCGCGGGCGTAACGCTCAGCGGCGCAAACTGCCGGCCCGGCGACGCCATCCTGGTATCGGGTACGCTAGGCGACCACGGCATCGCCATCATGAGCCAGCGCGAGGGCTTGGCGTTTTCGAGCAACATCGAAAGCGACGCTGCGCCGCTCAATCATCTGATTGCCGACGTGCTCGCCGCTGCCCCCGACACCCGCTGCTTCCGCGACCCCACGCGCGGCGGCCTGGCATCCACGCTCAACGAGTTTGCCCAGGCCAGCGGCGTTGCCATGGAGATCGACGAGGATGCCGTGCCCGTGCGCCCCGACGTGCAGGCGGCATGTGAGATGCTCGGCTACGACGTTCTGCAGGTGGCAAACGAGGGCAAGATGGTCGTCGTGGTGCCGGCCGAGCAGGCCGATGCCGCGCTGGCGGCCATGCGCGCCGCCCGCTACGGCGAGAACGCCGCCATCATCGGTCGCGTGCTGCCGCTTGCCGAGGGCGCTCGACCCGCCGTGCGCGTACGCACCGGCTGGGGATCGACCCGCATCCTCGACATGCTCGTAGGAGAGCAGCTGCCGAGAATTTGCTAGGGCGGAACTGCACGGTCGGCGCGATGTGGCTTGATGTCCCTGGAGATGTTCAGATTCCAAGCATGCCCAACGCGGAAGCCCAGTATTATGAGGTGCGTTTTGAAACCCAACGACGGGAGCTTTCATGGCAGCAGCTTTTTCCCATGTGATTTTTGATTTAGACGGCACCATCCTCAACACGCTCGAGGACCTGGCAGCCGCCGGTAACCATACCTGCGAGATGCACGGCTGGCCCACGTTTGCCGTTGACGAATACCGCTATAAGGTGGGAAACGGCATGCTCAAGCTGGTCGAGCGCTTTATGCCTGCCGAGTATGCGGGTGACGGGCGCGCCTTTGAGCAGACGCTTGCCGAGTTTAGGGCCTACTACGGCGAGCACAAGGAGGACCACACCGCCCCCTATGCCGGCACAACCGAGATGCTCGACCGCCTGCGCGCCGCGGGTGTGCAGCTTGCCGTACTCACCAACAAGGACCACATTTCGGCGGCCCCGCTTATCGAGAAGTACTTTGGTCCCGACCGCTTTGCGCTGGTGCAGGGCCGCGTGGACGCATTTCCGCCCAAGCCCGAAGCGCCCGTCACGCTGCATGTGATGGAAGCGTTGGGCGCCGACCCGACAACCACGCTCTATGTGGGCGATTCCAATGTCGACGTCCTGACCGGTCACAATGCCGGCCTCAAGAGCGCGGGCGTCGCCTGGGGCTTCCGCGGCCGCGCAGAGCTCGAAGCAGCCGGCGCCGACTACGTGGTAGACACCCAAGCAGAGCTCGCAGCGCTGATTCTGGGCGAGTAACGGAGCCGCTGCTCAACGTAGCCGCCGCAATGCTGTTGCGCGGAAAGTGGTCGTTGGGGACGTTCTTAAACGACTGGTCAAACAATGGCAACGCCGCAGGTAGAGGACGGCATAGACCTTCTGGTCATGCCGTCCTCTTTGAATGACAAGTTGTCGCTCTGGTGCCCGCGCAGCGTCGAGCAGTTGCGGCGTTTGGTAAAACGCCGCAACAAACTAGCTCATCATCGCATTCATCATCTCGTTGGTTGCGGAATCGTCAGCAGACCACTCGCCATCGTCATTGGCGGTGTACTTGAAGGTGACCGTGGTGTCCTTGGTCTTAGCAGCCTTGGTCACATCGACCATGACCTGACCGGCCATCTTGTACAGCTCGTCATCGGAAGGCATCGAATCGAGCGCGGCGACCTTCTCCTGGTACTGGGTGGCAAAATCCTCAACGATCTGGTTCATGGACTTGCAGGTAATGGTGACCTCGGCAGTCGCGGTGCCCTTGTCCTCGTCGACCGTCACATCGCCGATCTTGTAGTCAAAGCCCTCGAGATAGCTCTTGGCATACTCCTTGGGATCGATGCCCAGCTGCTCAAACTCGTCGCCCGAAGCCTCTTCCAGGCCGGAGAGGAAGTCATCGCCGCCGTTCTTGATCTCGTCAAACTGACTCGTAAGGTCATTGGTGATGAGCTCCTCCACCGAAGGCCCTCCGCAGCCGGAAAGCAAAACCACGCACGCGACCAGGGCAGCCATCAGGGGCGCAAGCAGCAGCTTCTTTTTCATGACATTCCTCCAAACAAGCGGCGCCGCGCTCCCTACGCAGCGCACGTCGTGACAGTAAGTCCATATTAGCGGCCCGGCCCAACCCCCTGCGTCGCAAAAGCGCAGGCGGCTCAATTTGACGAACGAATGGCCCTTAAAGCAAGCCCCCTGCAATAAAATGCACCTGCTTAGCCTATTAAAAAAGGGTGGCCGGATAACCCGACCACCCTTGTGCATCTTCTGGATGCCGCAGACTACTTGCGGACGACCTTAACGATGGCGTCACCGGCGGCGACGGCAGACTCGGCCTCGACGGCGAGCTCGACGTCGGCGAACTCGGCGGTGTTGGACACAGCCACGACGACGCAGTCCTTGTAGCCGGCAGCGGCGATCTTGGCGCGGTCGATCTTGAGCATGGGCTGGCCAGCCTTAACGACATCGTCAGCCTTGACGAAGCCCTCGAAGCCGTCGCCGTTCATGTTGACGGTATCGACGCCAACGTGCACCAAAACCTCGATGCCGCTATCGGACTGCAGGCCCACGGCGTGACCCATGGTGACGGTCACCTTGCCGTCGCAGGGAGCGTAGACCAGTTCGTCCTCGGGCCACACGGCGCAGCCCTTGCCCAGCACCTCGCCGCTAAAGACGGGATCGGGCACGTCGGCCATCTTGATGACCTTGCCCTTGACGGGCGAGCACAGCACGTCGGCGCCGGCAGAAGTAGAGATGGAGGCAGGAGCAGCGGCAGCCGCGGGCTCAGCCTTCTTCTTGAACATGTCAAACAGACCCATACGTTTTCTCCTCTTGATTAAGCGCAACGTTATGCGCATGCCTATGGTGATTATAGTGCCAAATGATCAAATTGCTAAGGTGAGGGCTCGAATCGCAAGCCCTTCCAAGCCCTTCCCAAAACCTTTTACCAGTGGCACTCATATTGTCGATTACTCCAAGCCCTCGGTGCCGTTGGACTTGATGATCTTCTGATATGCGAAGAAGCTGTCCTTGCGGCGGCGCTCGTAGGTACCGGTGCCGTCGTCGTACTTATCGACGTGGATGAAGCCGTAGCGCTTGCGCATCTCGCCAGTGCCGGCGGAAACCAGGTCGATGGGACCCCACCAGGTGTAGGCGATCAGGTCAACGCCATCGGCAATGGCCTCGCCCATAGCCTTGATGTGGCTCTGCAGATAGGCGATGCGGTACGGGTCGTGGATGGAGCCGTCCTCCTCGACCTCGTCGTAGGCACCCATGCCGTTCTCGACCACCATCAGCGGAATCTCGTAGCGGGCGTAAATCTCGTTGAGGGCGATGCGCAGGCCCAGCGGATCGATCTGCCAGCCCCAGTCGGTGGACTCCAGATAGGGATTCTTGCCGCCAAAGGTCATGTTGCCCTCGGTCATCTCGTGGTCCTTGTGGGTGCCCACGGTGCCGGACATGTAGTAGCTAAAGGTGTAGAAATCAACCTTGCCGTCGGCGATATCCTGCAGGTCGCCGTCCTCCATCACGAGCTCAACATCGTTCTCGGCCCAGAAGCGCTTGGCATAGAACGGGTACTTGCCGCGCACCTGTACGTCGGAGCAATACCAGTTCATGGTGTTCATCTCCTGCTGCGTGGCGAACACGTCGGCCGGATCGCACGTGGCGGCATAGGAGAGGATGAAGCAGTCCATGTTGCCCATCTTAAACTGCGGGTAATGCTCGTGGGCATAGCGCACGACGCGGCCGCTGGCGACAAACTGGTGATGCAGCGCCTGCATACGAGCCTGCGGCGTGGTATGGACCGCCGATGCCGGACCCTCAAAGCCCTGAATCATGCTGGTCTCAAAGAGGTTGCCCATGTCCTGAGTACCGCAGTTGATCTCGTTGAAGGTGAGCCAGAACTTGACCTTGTCCTGATAGCGGTCGAAGACGGTCTGGCAG
Organism: Collinsella sp.; assembly: GCA_048485235.1. Classification (GTDB taxonomy): domain Bacteria; phylum Actinomycetota; class Coriobacteriia; order Coriobacteriales; family Coriobacteriaceae; genus Collinsella. The sequence continues at coordinate 24,878 of DBFWCI010000003.1, read as the reverse complement.
TACTTCTCAAAGAAGCTGATGAGCTCGCGGCTCGCCCAGCCGTTGTATTTCTCGACCAGGTGATAGGGCATCTCGTAGTGCGAGAGGGTCACGAGCGGCTCGATATTGTGGGCGCGCAGGCAGTCGAAGACGCGGTCGTAGAAGGCGAGACCGGCCTCATTGGGCTCAGCGTCGTCGCCGTTGGGGAAGATACGGCTCCAGGAGATGGACATGCGGAACATATTGAAGCCCATCTCGGCGAACAGCGCGATGTCCTCCTCGTAGTGATGGTAGAAATCGATACCATCATGATTGGGGTAGAAGCGGTTGGGGTCGATGTCGATCGTAATCTGACGTGGCTCCTTGTAGCTGCCGCCCAAGAAATGGTCGTCGACGGAAGGACCGCGGCCGTCCACGTTCCAAGCGCCCTCAAACTGGTTGGCGGCGGTGGCGCCACCCCAATAGAAACCCTTGGGGAACTTGATGTTTGCCATGAGCATCTCCTTTGCATCGCGGGTCGATAGGCCGAGTATCGTCCACGCGAGCAACAAGCCGTGCCGAGCGCGCCAAACCCGACACTTCTTTTCGCGACAGGCCTCCGCCAGCTGCCCGCCCCTGACACTTCCTGATACCTACCAAACCTGCCAAAATAAACCTGTCCCTTTTTGGCAGATTTGGGAACACGGGAGTTCGAATGGATATCAAACGCAAGATTGCCGATGCGCAGGGCCTCACCCCTACCGAGCAACAGCTCGGAATCTCGGCCCTTGCCATGGGCGAGGACATCCGCGGGCTGTCCATTAAAGAGTTCGCCGCACGTGCCAACGTTTCGGTCGCGAGCGTCCACCGCTTTTGCAAAAAGCTCGGCCTCGAGGGGTTCAAGGACCTCAAGGTCGAGCTTATTCGCTTGGCAACCGAGGCGGGCAATCGGCGCGACGTGGACATCAACTTTCCCTTCGATGCCACGTCGACGCCTGCGCAGGTCATGGAGCGCATGGAGGGACTCTACCAGACCACGCTGGCCGAAACGCAGGAGCTGCTCGACCCCACGCAGCTTGACCACGCCGCCAAGCTCATCGCGAACGCCCGACAGGTCGACATCTACACGGGCTCGCACAACCTCTATCCAGCGGGAATGTTCCGCGATCGCCTGCTCTCCGCCGGTAAAAGCGCGACGTGCCACGACGGTGCCGAGGCCCAGGTGCGAACGGCGCTCGCCTCGGGTCCCGACCATGCGGCAATCGTCATCTCCTACAGCGGCCTTGCCCCCAACCTCAAGGACATCTTGCCGATCCTCAGCAGTCGACATGTCCCGGTCATCGTCATCGGCACGCCTTATTGCGCGCGCATTCACCCTGGCTTTGCCGCCTACCTTACGGTGAGTGACCACGAGAGCATGACGCATCGCATCACGCAGTTCGCCAGCCATATCGCCGTGCAATACGTGCTGGATTCGCTCTACAGCAGCTACTTCGCCAAAGACTACGCCCACTGCGCCGAATTCCTAGAGCGATCGTTTCCCTACACCCGCCTCCCCGGGCTCAAGTAGCGACGAGCGTGGATTTTTGGACACTCGAATAACGAGCGTGGATAATCTCCCACTTTGAGCCCGCACACACGCCAAAACCGGGAGATTATCCACGATCGTGTTGAATGATCCGTTTTCCTCTGCGCCCGAGGGACCACTCGACCACCTTGCACCAAAGCAATAACGACTTCTCGTCATTAGATTATTCAAATCGACTCTAATAACTTTTTTCGCCATAAACTCGTTATTAGAATTGATATGATTAGCCTAATAACGAGTTCCGGCACTAAAGATATGGAGGGCGCGATGCAAATCGAGGAGAACGGCCAGGGAACGCTCCGCAATAATCTATCGGGGAAATTAGCTTACTATTCGTTTTTGCCAACGCCCTTGCAATCATTGAGGCAGCTAAACCTCACTGAGGAAACCTATCGCACGCTTTCCGCATGCTCACGAAAGCTTGGAGAGCTTGAAGGCATGCTCTACTTTGTTCCCAACGCCGACATGTATCTGACAATGTATGTGCGCAAAGAAGCACTCCTTTCTTCGCAAATTGAGGGAACTCAGTGCACGTTTGACGACCTACTTAGTCCATCGCAAACCCAACTCCATCATAAAGATGTCGCAGATGTCGTGAATTATGTCCGTGCTGTCGACCGCGGCGTAGAACTGCTCAAAAAGATGCCCTTGTGTACGAGGCTTCTCAGGCAGGTTCATGCGGTCCTGCTGGACGGAGTGCGCGGAACGGAAAAGAATCCAGGCGAGCTGCGCTCCTCACAAAACTGGATTGGCCCTTCAGGCTGCACCATTGCAACTGCATCGTTCGTCCCTCCAAACATTGAAGATTTGAGCAACACGCTCCAGGACCTCGAACGATTTATCAATGAGCCTCAAGTCGAAATGGATCCGATCGTGCGGGCGGCGCTCGTCCATTACCAATTTGAAACTGCCCATCCATTCCTAGACGGAAACGGTCGCCTGGGCAGGCTTCTCATTACACTTATGCTCATCAATGATGGCGTTCTTCATTCTTGCTTGTTCTATCCATCGTTCCAGTTCAAGAAAAATCGAAGCGAGTACTACCGACAACTCACATCCGTAAGGGAACGAGGAACTTACGAGGAATGGATAGAGTTTTTCTGCGCCAGTCTTCTTGAGAGTGCGAAGGACTCGGTAGGGTCTTTAAAAAACCTTGTTGACCTCCATAACCGTTCCACAGCAACCATTACCGAAAATCTCGGAAGGACTGCTGCAAACGGGCAAAGGCTGTTGGGCATTCTTGAAGAGCACCCCATCGTCGACACCGCATTCATCGCTGCCCAACTCGATATCGGCAGGAGCACCGCGAGTTCGCTCGTTAAATCATTCGAAGAATTGAACATCCTTCGTCCGCTCGACGAGTCAAAGCAGAGATATCGACGGTACGGATATGAAGAGTATCTTTCGATTCTCAGGGAAGACGCCGAGCCGATTAGATAGGCATCGCAGCCCAACCAAATATAACGAGCGTGGATAATCTCCCACTTTGAGCCCGCACACAGGTCAAAACCGGGAGATTATCCACGCTCATTTTGGGTCCCCTGGGAACGCATGAGGAGGGCGGATAGACAGCCGTTATTTGCGAGGCGTCAGCGACGTAAAGAGTCCGTGTTGGTTGCAGTAAAGATATATCCTGCCGCGCCCGGTAATATGGAATCGCGGTTGCACCGATTGCTCTGGATAGAGCTTCTTGAGGCAGATGCCATCCATAGTCGCATATGCCACAAAGCTAATGTAATGATCCTTGGTCATGGGATGGTCGAGCGTGACGTACCAATCGTCCTCGATGCGCTCGATGGAAAAGGCGTGATCCACGTCCGGCTCTTCGGCCTCCTGGGGAAACATCGTGGAGCCGCAACAGCTAAAGCTGCCTTCTCCGAGCGCGTGCACAACGTTTCCGCAGATAGGGCAAACGTAAAAGACGCCTTTGAGCATATTGCCTGCACGGTTGGCGTTGGCCCGAATGTCACCAGCCAAAAGCTCAGCCACGCTTATGCCGAGTCTCTGGGCCAAAGGCTCAACGAGGGAAATGTCGGGAAGGCCGCGGCCGGACTCCCACTTGCTGACGGCTTTATCGGTCACGCCAAGGCTTTCCGCCAGGGCGCGCTGGGTGAGGCCGCAATCTTCGCGCAGCCGCTTGATGGCATGTGCTGCCAAAAAAGTATGGGGGACATTGCTTTGCGGTGTCTGGTTCATGAGATGTCCGATCAGATTGGAAGAATGGAGCGAACCGGTTCAAGAGCCAGTATCCATTTGAAGACAGCCCTCGACAACCTACGCTGCGTAGACATGCACCGACCAAACGAGCGTGGATTTTCGGACACTCAAATCACGAGCGTGGATAATCTCCCACTTTGAGCCCCCACACAGGCCAAAACCGGGAGATTACCCACGCTCATCTCTGACTAGTCATTGGGGACGTTCTTAAACGACTAGTCAAACAAGAACGTCCCCAATGACTACTGCCGCATCCGGGGCAAGACAACGCCGCAGGTAGAGAACGGACAGCGAGCGACGTCCAGAGCGAACAAGTTGGCATGAAAAAGGCGAGGCATTGACCTTCTGGTCATGCCTCGCCTTTTGAATGACAAATTGTCGCCCTGGGCGGCGCGCAGCGTCGGCCGGTTACGGCGTTTGGTAAAACGCCGTAACTACTCTCGGGCTCCGTACTGCTCGTAGTAAGCGTCGATGGCGGCCTTGAGCTCGTCGTCGATGACGACCTTACCGTCAATCTCGTGGTTGTAGAGAGTCTCGACGACCTCGGCCATGGAAACGATACTCGCGACGGGGAAACCGTACTTGGCCTCGATCTCCTTCTGCGCGGTGGTCACGCCACCCTTGCCGACCTCCATGCGGTTGAGGGACACGATGAGGCCCTTGATCTCGACGTCGGCAGCAGCCTTGACCTTGGGATAGGTCTCGTCGATGGACTTGCCGCTGGTGGTGACATCCTCGACCATGACCACGCGGTCGCCGTCCTGGGGCTCGTAGCCCAACAGGTTGCCCTTATCGGCACCGTGGTCCTTGGCCTCCTTACGGTCGCAGCAGTACTTGACCTCCTTGCCGTACAGCTCGTGGTAGGCAATTGCGGTCACGACGGCCAGGGGAATGCCCTTGTAGGCCGGCCCAAACAGCACGTCAAAGTCGTCGCCAAAGTTATCGTGGATAGCCTGGGCGTAATACTCGCCCAGCTTCTTGAGCTGATAGCCCGTCACGTAAGCGCCGGCGTTCATAAAGAACGGGGACTGACGGCCGCTCTTGAGCGTAAAGCTGCCGAACTTAAGGACGTCGGACTCGACCATAAACTTGATGAACTCTTGCTTGTAAGCCTCCATGCGGGCTCCTCTCGTAATCGCGTACGTGCTCTCCAGTTTAGCGCAGGCAGGGCGTCGATGCGGGCGCGCTTTGAGGCCACGGCATTCTGTAAGAGCTTTGTCGGAGACGATGGTTTTCTGAACAATGGGGGTTGACATGTCAAAACCCCTCATCAAGAATACGGGCGGATTGAAACGGGTACGAGAAACCCAAAGCGCGCTGCGCCCGGCCTTAAGGAGGTGTGCCATGGAAGGCAGTCCTAGTCGAAAAACCTGCATGTCGCCCTCGGCACGCCGTGAGGATTCCGTATTCGCATAAGCACCACGAACCGATCGTCAAAACCACCACAAAGGTGCCTGTCCCCTTTGTGGTGGTTCGCGAGCTTGACGTGAGCGACATCTAGGTTTTTTGAAGCAAATACGACACGTACGCTAACTCCCTTCAACAAGGAGGACCCTATGCTGATGCTCAAAACCGCCACGGTACTCGAAGCTATCTCCAAGCGCCGCCGCACGGCGCGCCCTGCCGCTCACACCGGCCTGTCCAAGAACACCATATTCGCCGCCACCCATAGCGCCGAGGACGCCCTCGTACTGCTTGACGCCACGGCAAACGGCCTCACCGCCGAGCAGGCAACCGAGCGCCTGGACGCCTCCGGCCCCAACACCATCGAGGCACCGACCAAGACGCTCGCCCGCCGCATCGCCGACGCGTTCATCGATCCCTTCGCCGGCATCCTCGCCGCGCTCGCGCTGGTCTCGCTCTACATCGACGTGCTCGCCGTGCCCGAGCCGCAGCGCGACCCCTCCACGGTCATCGTCATCGGCATCATGCTGCTGGTATCGGGCGGCATGAAGTTTATCCAGGAAGCCCGCAGCGGCAATGCGGCAGAGGCCCTCAAGGACCTGGTCTCCAACACTTGCACCGCCCTGCGCGACGGCGAGCGCGTCGAGATCCCCTTCGACGAGCTCGTCCCCGGCGATGTGATCCGTCTCTCTGCCGGCGATATGGTGCCGGCCGATGCCCGCATCATCACCGCGCGCGATCTGTTTGTGATCGAGTCCGCGCTCACCGGCGAGAGCGAGGCCGTCGAGAAGACAGCTGCCATCACCGTCGTCGAGGGTGCCGACGGCTCCGCGCTGCCGCTCTCCGCCTGCAAGAACATCGTCTTTACCGGCACCTCCGTGCAAAACGGCACCGCCATGGCGCTTGTCGTTGCCACCGGCTCGGACACCTACCTGGGCAGCATCGCCAAGATGCTCAACGGGCGCGGCGAGAAGAGCGCGTTTGACCGCGGTGTCTCGAGCGTCTCCATGCTACTCGTACGCCTCATGCTCGTTATGGCGCCGGCCGTCTTTGCCATCAACGCCGCCACCAAGGGCAACGTCATCGACGCGCTGCTGTTCGCCACGAGCGTGGCCGTGGGCATCACGCCGCAGATGCTCCCCGTCATCGTGACCACGAGCCTGTCGCAGGGCGCCAAGGACCTCGCCCGCCGCCAGGTTATCGTCAAGGAGCTGCCGGCAATCCAAAACCTCGGCGCGATGGACGTCCTGTGCTGCGACAAGACCGGCACCCTCACCGAAGACCGCATCGTGCTCGAGCGCTACCTCAACACCGACGGCAACGAGGACGCACGCGTGCTGCGTCATGCGTTTTTGAACAGCTTCTTCCAGACCGGCCTCAAGAACCTTATCGACCTGGCCGTAATCGACCGTGCCGACGTGACGCCCTCGACCGTCGCACCCGATTCCATGCTGGGCCAGAGCCTGCGCGACCGCTATACCAAGGTCGACGAGGTGCCCTTCGATTTCTCGCGCCGTCGCCTGAGCGTAGTTGTAGCCGACGCCCAGGGCAAAACCCAGATGGTTACCAAGGGAGCAGCCGAGGAAATGCTCGAGATCTGCTCCTTTGTCGAGGTCAACGGTATCGCCCGGCCACTCGCCGAAGACAAGCTCGCCCAGATTCGCAAGCAGGTCGCCGGGCTTAACGCCGAGGGCCTACGCGTAATTGCCGTGGCACAGAAGACCGATCCGCGCTGCGTGGGCGAGTTTGGCATCGCCGACGAATGCGACATGGTGCTGATGGGCTTTTTGGCCTTCCTCGATCCACCTAAAGCAAGTGCCGCGGGCGCCGTCACCACCCTCGAAGCCAAGGGCGTGGCGGTAAAGGTCCTGACCGGCGACAACGATCGCGTCGCCGCCACCGTCTGCGAGCAGATCGGCATCGACGCGAGCAACGTCTTGCTCGGCTCCGAGATCGATGCACTCGATGACGCCGAGCTTGCCGAGCGCGCCGAGAAAACCCATCTGTTCGCCAAGCTCTCGCCGCTGCAGAAGGCACGCCTGGTGCGCGTCATGCGCGAGCTGCTCGGCCACACCGTGGGCTTTATGGGCGACGGCATCAACGACGCCGCCGCCATGCGCGCGAGCGACTGCGGCATCTCGGTCGACTCCGCCGTCGACATTGCCAAGGAATCTGCCGATATCATCTTGCTTCAGAAGGACCTGGGCGTGCTCGAGCGCGGCATCATCGAAGGCCGCCGCACCTACGGCAACCTGCTCAAGTACCTCAAGACCACGGTGAGCTCCAACTTTGGCAACGTGCTGTCCGTGACCGTCGCGAGTCTGTTCTTGCCGTTTTTGCCCATGAGCGCCCTGCAGCTGGTGCTGCTGTCGCTGGTCTACGAGATCGTGTGCATCGCGCTGCCGTGGGACACCGTCGACGACGCCTGGACTGCCCGTCCGCGCGCCTGGGACGCCGCGTCCATCAAGGGCTTTATGCTCGAGCTGGGCCCCGTGAGCTCACTGTTTGACATCGTGACCTTCGCCGCGCTCTTCTTTGTGGTGTGCCCCGCCGCCGTGGGCGCGAGCTGGTCCGAGCTTGCCGCCGCGGGCAATGTCACGGGTATGGCGACCTTCGCTGCACTCTTCCAGAGCGGCTGGTTTGTCGAGTCCATGTGGTCGCAGACACTCGTGGTCCACATGCTGCGCTCCCCGCATCTGCCGAGCCCGCGCGACCACGCCGCGCCCGCACTGTGCGTTCTCACCGTGCTGGGTCTGGCGCTCGTCACCTGGCTGCCGGCAAGCCCCATCGCCGATGCGCTCGGCCTCATGACACTGCCCGCGGGCTTTTTCGCGCTGCTCATCGGCATCGTCACCGCCTACATCGCGCTCACTCAGCTGGCAAAGCGCCGCTACATTGCACGCCACGGCGAGCTACTGTAGCGAGCAGGTGGAAAACACCCTGCCAGCTGCCGTTGCCACTACCACAGCTGCCAACGCCCCTGCCGCTGCCGCAGTCTGTCCCCTCAGCAGTTGCGGTGGAATAGTTCCTGTTTAAAGCCCCATGACTTTAATTTAGGGACTATTCCACCGCAACCTATTGGGGGATTAGCTAGTCATTTGGTGTCCAGGACCAGAAGAAGTTGATTAGGGACACACGCGAGGCGGCACCGGTCTTTTTGTTGATCGAGGAAATGTGACAGTTGAGCGTTGAGCGCGGAATCGGAACATACGGGTGCAAAATCCCCACCAAGATCGTCGGTAGCAAGTGCCAGTCCATCCCACATCACGACCACTCATTTAAGTGCGTCCCCAATGAGTGCGACGGAATGGCCCCCTTGGCAGCTTAAAGCCGTCATGCAGGAACCATTCCGTCGCAACCTCATGAAAGGGACTGGGTTGTAAATGTTGGAGTAGAGCCGTTAGCGCCCGGGGGACAGGATCACCAGCGCGTCGTGCTCAAAGGGATGCTGAGCCACGCGCACGGTGCCGTCGCCGTTGTCGCGAACGGGCAGCTTGGCGATGCGCTTGTCCTCCATGTCGAGGACCGTCGCCGTCCAGCCGCGCGCGCCGTCGAGCTTAAACTTGAGTGCCGTGGTGCGCGGCAGGTACGTGACGACACGATCGCCAACGCGCGCCACGCGAATGGCCTCGCGTGCATCATCGAGAAGCTCCTGCGCGGGGACCACGGCAAGTGCGTCGTCGCCAGCCGTAGCACCCAGACCGGCAAGCACGTGCTCGATCGCGCCAAAGTCCCAAACGCCCGCAAATTGCAGGCACTCCTGCCAGCGGAACGGCATGTCGAAGCCCTCGCCCAGCACCGAGCCCTGACTCTTGCTGGTCTGCCAGTTCCAAACACCGTGCGCGCCATAGGTCACGCCGGCGCTCGCACCGGCAAGGATCGACGACCACACACTCGCGCGGCAGTCCTGTGCGGTGAAGCGCCAGTACACGTTGCGCGACGCACCCATCTGCTCGTAACAGGGCTCGGAGTTGACCATCGGCTTTTTGGGATAGTTGGCGATAAAGTCCTGCGGCAGGCGCCAGGCCTCGGGCTGGCCCTCGTAGTTGTGACCGGGCTGGAACATGTAAAAGTCCAGGCGCTCCAGGTACTGTGACGGAATGGTGCGGTTGCCGCGGTTGATATGCATGGTGCGCAACGCCTCGGGCGCGCGTTTGATGACCTCGTCTAGGGCGTCCTCGTAATAGGCGATCGCCTCGTCGCTGGTAAAGTCGGTATCGCCCGTCACCACGTAGGCGGGGTCGAACTCGCCCAGGTTCTCGACGACGCGGGCAACGTGGGCACGGACCTCCTCGCGCGGCATAACCTCGGCACCGCAATGCTCGGCAATCTTGGCGCCCCAGGTACCGGGCACGTAGTTGCACCACATAAGTACGAGCGCCGGACGAATGCCATGCTCGACGGCAGCGCGACACATGGCAGCAGCGCGGTCCCAGTACGCCTGGTTGGGACGGGACCAATCAAAATGCACGCCGTCCTCGCTGGCATAGGGCCAAATGCCCAGATCGGGGCAGCAGCGATCCCACTGCGGCAGCGTGTTGATCTGCAGCACGTTCATGCCCTGCTCGGCGCGACGGGTCAGATAGTAGTCCCAATCGGCCTCGGTAATGCTCGTAAACGCGCTCCAGCACGTATCGGCAAACCAAAAGAACGGTTTGCCCTCGCACAAAAAGCCGTCCTGACGACCGTTAACGGTCAGCTTTCCCAAACTCATCTGCATGTCCTTTCGTTTGATAAAGGAGTTGCGAACCGGCAGATTCTTTCGCGGTAACCCCGCGCGAAAGCCTCCGTCGTTTAGCAAGCCCTTGCGGGCGGGCATCTCCCGTCCCAATCAGTCTACCTTGCAGGAAAGGCCCCGCTGGGCTTGCGCCTGACGGGGCCCTGTCGTGTAGGTAAGGTCGTATGTGACCGAATGGTTTGGCCTTAGGCCTCCATCTCGGCGAGCTCCTCCTTGGAGAAGCCAGTGGCAAAGACGACGGCAGCCGCGATGACAAAGGAGATTGCCATACCGACGATAGCCCAGACGGTGTTCATCTGGCCACCCTGCAGGTAGTTGGTGAAGACCAGGAAGTTGGAGGCACCGCCGGCCAAGTAGTAGGTAACACCCATGAGGCCGGAGAACACAGCGCCGATGGCACCGCCGATGAACATACCGAGCATGGTGCGACGGAAGCGCATGAGGATACCGAAGAGCGCGGGTTCGGTGACGCCGCCGGCGATGGCGGAGATGACGTAACCCAGAGCAAGACCCTTCTCGTCGGGGTTCTTCATCTTGAGGAAGGCACCGAAGGCGCAGCCCCAGACGGCGGCCATAGCGCAGTTGGTGGAAACGAAGACGAAGGGATCGTAGCCGGCGGCGATGATCTGAACCTGAGCGAGCAGGATGACGGGCATGTGCATGCCGCAGACCACGAAGAGCTGCCAGAAGGCGCCGAGGATGGCCATAACGATCAGGATACCGATGCCACCAAGGTCGGCAAGACCAAAGAGGGCATTGGCGATGACGTTGCCGAGCTCGTTGCCGATGGGAGCGAGGACGATGAAGGCGATGGGGATCGTGACAATCATGGTGCAGAACGGCGTGAAGACCGTGGACAGCACGTCGGGCATGACCTTCTTAAAGAACTTCTCGATGAAGTAGAGGACCGGCACCGAAAGGATGATCGGCAGGACGGACTGCTGGTAGTTGGCAGCAGCGATCTGGATGCCGTAGACGGAAATGATTCCGCCACCCTCCTGAGTCGCGACACTCACGACAGACGGGGCCATGAGGGCGCCGCCAAGGAGCATGCCGAGCACCGGGGTGGCGCCGAGTTTCTTAGCGGCGGCATAGCCCAGGTAGATGGGGATAAAGGTAAACGTGGCCTCGTACAGGGTGGTGTAGAGGAACGTGTAGGTCGGATCGGTATCGGAGATAACGCCGAGCATGGTGGGACCAAGAACCGCAGCGATGGTGCGGAACAGACCGCCGGCCATGAGCAGCGGAATCAGCTGGGTCATGGAGCCCGACAGATAGTCGAGGATGATGTTGGGCAGGTTCTTGAGCTCGAACTTCTCCTTGGGAGCGTCGAGGTTCTCGTCGACCGCGGCACCCTGCTTGACGCCGGACATGGCGACGAACTCGGCGAGCACCTTGGGCACGTTCTGGCCGATGATGACCTGGAGCTGGCTGCCGGCGAACTGGCAGCCCAGAACACCCTTGACCTTCTTGATCTTCTCCACGTCGGCCTTGTTGTTGTCCTTGAGCGTCAGACGCAGGCGCGTCATGCAGTTGGTGGCGACGGTGACATTTTCCGCACCGCCCACGAGCTCGAGGACATCGGTGGCAATCTGCTTGTTATCTACTGCCATGGGACCCCTCCCCATATCATCGTGTGCCTAATCGCTTGGGCGCAGGCACGCCTTTGGCCCGGTGACTATAACCCCTTACGGTTACCGAACCCTTGGATACGCTGTCGTAAACAATCTGTTTACTGGACGTTTACAGCGCTTAGTTTACACGCAGCGTTGAATTTGTGGCAGTTTTGCCGTTTGCAGTCCGGTGAACGGTAGGAAACCGGGGGTGAACGTAATTGAATGCCAAGGCATTACATATAGTGCTGGTTATTTATAAATGGCCGTCTACGTGGGATTTTATATAATCTGTCACCCAAATTCCTTGTTGACTCATCAACAAAAGCCCTGCTAGATAGTAGTAAACGAGTGTTTAGTAGTTCATTGAGTGTTTGATTTGACCGTTTACCGAGTTCATCTGCTTATTCTCTAATTCTGCTTTACACTAAACATGTTTAGATTGTATTGCCGCGATTGTTTAGTATTTGCGGCACAAAGGAGGCAGCTCATGGAACTCAAATCGTGTACCTACGCAACCGTCACCACCTTGGGCGACTTTGGCCCCTGGATCAGCAAGGTCGTTCTCGACCTGCCCTGCACCGTGCGCGCCAACGATATCGATGCGAACACTTTCCATATATATGTAGAGCGTCACGAGCGCACGGGCGAGGTCCTGATGCGCAAGGAGCACGGAGCCGACCATGCCGCGCCCTCCGTGGGTTACATCGACGTTCTCGCCGCGTATCCGTGTGACGAGAACGGCCGCAAGCTCGCCGTGGGCACCCACGTGGCACTCGAGGTTGCCGAGCAGCGCCTGACCAAAAAGATCGAAGGCAGCGTCCTGGGCTCGCGCATGCTCGATGACCAGCTGCGCATCACGCAGCTCGCGGCTCTTCCCGGCAACGACGGCGACGACCCCACCTGCGGCCTGGTCTTCGATACCTGTCGCGGCGACATCTGCCCCGCGCTCAAGGGCTGGAGCAATGCCGTACAAAAGACCGCCATTGATGGCATCGCGCTCGAGTACGGCTTCTTTGAGCCCAGCTTTAAGGCAGAGGACTCGGCCTGCTTCAATCCCTTTGCGCCTGAGGACACGGTCGTGCCCCAAAAGGCCCCGCTCGTGGTGTACCTGCACGGCGCCGGCGAAGGCAAGGGTTCCACGCAGGGCGAAGGCGCCACGCGCGCCTATATCGGCAACCGTGTGACAGCCCTCTCGCAGCGTCAGATCCAGCGCTACTTTGGCGGCTTTGCCTGGGTGCTCGTGCCGCAGTCTCCCACGTTTTGGATGGACAACGGCATCGAGCAACTCGGCCGCTCCAACCAGAGCATCTACTCCCCCGTGCTCAAGGCGCTCATCGACGAGTTCGTCGCCGAGCACGCCGACCGCATCGACACCGACCGCATCGTGGTCGCCGGTCTTTCCAACGGCGGCTTTATGACCTTGCGTCTGTGCGCCGACTACCCCGATTTCTTCGCCGCCGGCCTTCCCTGCTGTGCCCCCTGGTACAACGCCACCGACGAGGACGTAGCCGCGCTCGCCAAGACGCCACTGTGGTTTACGCACTCCAAGGGTGACGAGCTCGTGTCTCCGCAACAAACCGTGCTGCCGCTCACGGCGCGTCTGCGTGACGCCGGAGCCAACGTGCACCTCACCTACTTTAGTCATGTCGAGGACCTGACCGGGCGCTATCGCGAGGCCGATGGCTCGCCTAAGAAGACGTTCAACCACGGCGTGTGGATCCACCAATTCAACGACCTGTGTTATCAAGACTTCGACGGGGGCAACGTACTCATCGACGGCGAGCCGGTGGGCTGCTGGGAGTGGTCGGCCAGAGTTTCGAGGTAGCCATCCCATCGGGGGCCCTGACCTTTAGTTTTGTAAACGTCCTCGCGCATGGGTCCCGCTTATCCTGCTCCTTCGGAGCATCGGATAAGTGGGACCCGCGCTGCGGAATGTTTACAAAACTAAAGGTCAGGGCCCCTAAGTTAACGTTGTTCGAAACGCTGGACGAGCGCTTCCGGCAGCACGCCGGGTCGGCGGCGATGGGGGCGTGGGTCCCGTCTTGCCTTGCGCGTAACTGGCTGAATTGATTTTGATTGGAGCTGTTCCTATGTCCCAAGAGTTAACTCGGGTGATTGTTACTACTGATATGGAAGTCGACGATATGAACTCACTCGTTCATTTGGCTCTGTATCTTAATGTGCTTGATGTTCAGGCTGTGGTGTATACGGCTTCGCAGTATCACTTTCTTGGCGATGGCGTCCATACGCTCGGCGAGGTGAATTCGCATTGGCGGACTAAGGGGCGTCGCTCTTACGAGTGGGCTGTTGTGCCTCATGAGCCCGATCCGCTGGCCGGGGAGCTTCGTGAGTATCGACCGTTTCCCGAGCATTGGATTGAGAGTCTCTGGAGTAATGAATATGTCCAGGCTTGGCCGCAGCTGCAGGCGAATGCGGACGCTGCCGGTGAGCCGCCGTATCCCACGCCTGCCCAGATGATCGAGCGCACCTTTGTGGGAAATGTTGCCTTTGAGGGTGATGTAACTGAGGAAACTGAGGGGTCTCGCGTAATTGCGCAGGCGATTTTGGATGATGATCCGCGTACATTATGGCTGCTCAGCTGGGGTGGCATGAACACCATTGTTCGCGCCCTCATGAGCATTGCCGAGCGTTATCGCGCCACGCCCGAATGGCCCGCCGTGCAGCAGCGGGTCTATCGGAAGGTGCGCGTGATGGGCGTTGCCGATGGCATAGGGCAGGACAACTCATGGCTCGACCATGGACGCGAGCTCTTTCCCGAGCTCGTCTTTTGGCGTGTGCCCTATATGTATGGCGGCTATGTCGACGCCAAGATGGCGCAGCCCGATTCGCTGCCGCTGTTTCAGGCTCCTTGGCCCGAGCAGAATCTCACGCAGGGCAACGGCTCCCTCATGGCGCGCTATATGCTCTATGGCGATGGCAAGGTCTACGAAAACGAGCCCGAGCGCTTTCAGTTTGGCAAGCATGCCCGTCTGGATTGGGGTCTAGAAGGCATGCCCGCGATGCAGTTTGAGCGCGGCGACTTTATGGCCGAAGGCGACAGCATGACCTACATTCCACTACTGCCGTTTGGCCTGCGCGGTATCGATGACCGCAGCTTCGACACGCTGCTCGGCCGCATGTTCCTCGACGGTCACCCCGACTCGGACGCACCCGCCGGTTTTGCCGCCATCGGCACACCCATAGACGGCAACCCCAATCCCTACCTGCGCGCCTATCAGGAAGACTTTGCCGCCCGCGCGCAATGGTGCGCCCATGATCCGGCAGCGTGTTCGCATCCGGCACATGTTGCCGAGGTCACGGCCGACCGCAGCGCCGCAGCCGGTGAGCGTGTCGTCCTTGCAGCGGCCATCGTCGACCCCGACGGCAGAGGCTTTGATGCACATTGGGATGTCGCCGAGGACCCGTCGAGCTATGCAGGCACGCAGGATCTTTCGCTATGGCAAGAATGCACGGTGAGCACCGCTTTTATCGTGCCCGCCGACGCGCAGCCCGGCGACCGCTTTGTGCTCACCCTTACCGTGCAGACACGCGCCGAGCGCCCCTGCAGCCGCTACGCCCAGGTTGCCGTGACCGTGGCGTAACCACCACGATCGCACCAAGCACATTTGCGGTGGCCGGCAAGCGGCGCCAACCAGAAAGGCCACCGCAAAAGTACCTGGCGGTTTTGCGGTGGCCTTGGCTGTCTTAGCAAGCCTACCCTTGGAGGAGAATGGATTCTCGCGAGGTCAGTATTCCATCTCACAATGCCGAATTTTCCACAGCCGCATCGCGTGTCTTAAACTCTCAACCCTTCATCTGTGGCATTTCTTTTAACAGGGCCGCCATATATAAGGGCAGATACAATATCGTCTTTTCATCCACCACGTTATCCCGGTGAAGCACGACCGCCTGAGTCAATCCATAGTTTTCAACGCTCATCAGGCGGTCAAGGGCAGCGTGCTTCGTGCTGTATCTACCCGATTTGACCTCGACAGGCAACACGATGGGACTCCGCTTATCCTCGATTAAAAAATCGACTTCTCCAACCTTCGCCGCGTTAAAGTAGAACAACGAAGAATAGCCGCATGCGCGCAGCTCCTGGGCTACTGCATTCTCAAAAGCCTGCCCGAAGTTGACCGAATCCCGCTGCGCAACAATGGCCTCAACATCGGCGGGAGAAAAAGTAGAAAACAGTAGACCAACATCGCTCAGATAAAACTTGAAAAAGCTGTCTTCCCGCGAAAGACCCAAGGGAAACATCGGCTCGCTCGCCCTCTTAACCGGAATCGCAACGCCCGCATTAACAAGCCAGTCAAAATCGGGTTGCAGATCCAAAAAACGCTTCCGCTTGTCTATCCCGGTAACGAGAAAGCGCTTGTTCTCTTTATTAAGCTGCGCGGGCATGGCATCGTAGATCGTCCTGATCCGCTGAGCATGCGCAGGGGTTTCGGCGTACCGTACGATATCCGCACGATATGCCTCGAGGATGCCCTGCTGGCGAGCGCGCATCGCCTGCGTATCATGAGTCGAGACGAACAGCTGAACAGCCTCAGGCATGCCGCCCACAAGAACATACCGGTAATACGTCTCGACCAGCCGTTTGTGAATAAATGGGGGCACCTGTTCCCGTTTGCGGTAACAGGCTCGAACGATATCCCACAATGATTTATCGACTCCCAGGGCCCAGGAGAATTCTTCGAAATCCATGGGAAACATCTCAAGGATATCGATAGTACCCACTGGCAACGACCGATAATGATACGCCTCGACCCCGAGCATGGAACCGGAGTAGATAACATCGAAGCGATTGTCTTGTGCAAGGTAACGCATCCAGGTGATGGCGTCTCCGCAACGCTGCACCTCATCAAAAAACAGAAGCGTCTTCGCATCCGAAGCAATAGGCGATGAAGACAGTGCGGTGATTCTCACAATGAGGTCATCGAGGCTCTTTGCCTCCCCTATGAGCTCGACCGCGTCAGGTCTCTCCACGAAGTCAATTTTCAGGAAGCTTCTGTAGTTGTCACGGGCAAACTGCTCGACAGCGCTTGTTTTGCCAACCTGTCGAGCACCAGTAATAAGCAGTCCCTGCCCGGTTTTAGTCTGTTTCCAGTTTTCAATTATCTCGATAATTTTACGCTTGAGCATGCTTGCCTCCTTTTGCCCATTTTAACTGGGATAACTGCAAAATTCAAATTGTAATTTGATATATTCCAGCATAATCTCAATCAGAATTTACCTCTATTGAACATTTTTAAGAAAGCGTTGATCAAACATCCAATAACATGCGGTGCCCACGTTCGGCAAGGAGTGTCCCCAACTGCCACTCATTTAAGTGCGTCCCCAATGAGTGGCGGAAGAGTGGCCCCAGTGACTAGCCGTTTAAGAACGTCCCCAGCGACTAGTCAAAAATGGGCCATGTGTCCCAGTTGTGGAGACTCCTTGAGCCGTCTGGGTATCGTGAAAGATCGCACGCTCGCCCATCATCAAAAGTGACACACGCTACCTGTTGATGGGAGGCAGCCATGGGCTTCTTTGACAAGATGTTCGAGAAGAAAGAGTGCGCGATTTGCGGTACCGAGCTGGGACTTTTGGGAAAGACCAAGATCAACGAAGGCTACCTGTGCAAAGAGTGCGCCGGCAAGCTCTCCCCCTACTTCCACGGCTATCGCTCCAGCACCGCGGACGATATCCGCGAGCAACTCGCCTACCGCGAGGCCAATGCCGAGCGCCTGGCCTCGTTCAACCCCACGCGCACGCTCTCTGCCGGGCGCACCAACATCATGCTCGACGAAGACGCGGGCCTGCTGATCGTTACCTCGCAGAGCCGCTGGCGCGACGCCAACCCCGACATCATCGAGTTCTCGCAGGTACTCGGCTGCGATATGGATATTGACGAGCATCGCACCGAGATCTATCGCGAGACCAAAGACGGCGAACGCGAGAGCTATAACCCGCCGCGCTACGACCTGGATTACGACTTTAACCTGACCATCCACGTCAACACGCCGTACTTTACCGAGATCAATCTGCGCGTGAACGACTCCACCATCGACCAGCGCGGTTCCATCGAATACCGCGAGGCCAAGCGCCAGGCAACCGAGGTCCGCGACGCCCTGGTGCAACTGCGCCAGGAAACGCGCGACAGCGTCGTGGCCGCCAAGGTCCCCAAGACCGCGGTCACCTGTCCCTTCTGCGGTGCAACCACCATTCCCGATGCCAGCGGGCGCTGCGAATACTGCGGCGGCGCCATCGGCGCATAGTCTCCGGCACGGAAAGGACCGATCATGGCCTTCGAGAGTGTCAACTATCAGTGCCCCGCATGTGGCGGCCCCCTTCACTTTGCCAGTGCCGAGCAAAAGCTCGTCTGCGACTACTGCGATTCGCGTTTTGAAGTCGAAGAAGTCGAGGCCCTCTATCGCGAGCGCCAGGACAAGGCCGATGCCAAAGCCGATGCCGCAGCCGCGGTCCCCAAGCCTGCTGTCGACGATGCCGTGCAGGAGCTGGCTCAAAACGCCGGCTACATCTGCTCGTCGTGCGGCGCCGAGTTGGTCTCGGACGGCACCGTCGCCGTTACCACCTGCCCGTACTGCGGCAACTCCGCCGTAGCGCCCGGTCAGCTTTCGGGCGACTTCTCGCCCGACCTGGTGATTCCGTTTAAGCTCGGGCGCGACGATGTCACGGCCGCACTCAAGGAACACTACAAGGGCAAGATCTTGCTGCCCAAGAGCTTTGTCACCGGCAACCACATCGACGAGGTCCAAGGTGTCTACGTGCCGTTTTGGCTCTACGGCGCCCGCGTTGACGGCGAAGTGTGCTTTGATGCGACCAACGAGACCGTGACTGAGGAATCCGATCGCACCGTCACGACCACCGACCACTACGACGCCTACCGTAAGGGCAATATCTCGTTTGAGCGCGTGCCGGTCGACGGAT
This sequence comes from Collinsella sp., assembly GCA_048485235.1. Taxonomy (GTDB): domain Bacteria; phylum Actinomycetota; class Coriobacteriia; order Coriobacteriales; family Coriobacteriaceae; genus Collinsella. The sequence continues at coordinate 6,424 of DBFWCI010000003.1, read as the reverse complement.
CGTCCAAGATGCCCGACGGCCATATGGACGCCATCGAGCCGTTTGACTACGACGCACTGCGCCCGTTCTCGGTCGCATATATGCCCGGCTACATCGCCAACCGTTACGACGAGGACTGCGAGACCTGCAAGGCGCGTGCCGAGCGTCGTATGGAAGAAAGTACGATCTCGGCCCTGCGCGAGACCGTCGTCGACGAGTATGACGACGCCACGGTCGAAAGCAAGCAGCTCGACTACACCTGGGAAGACAGCGACTACGCCCTGTTCCCCGTCTGGATGCTTTCCACCTCGTGGAACGGCAAGAGCTACCTGTTTGCCATGAACGGCCAGACCGGCCGCTTGGTCGGCGAGCTCCCCTGCTCCAAGCCCAAGCTCGCCATCGCCTCGGTGCTGCTCTTCGTGATCGGATTTATCCTCTCCCAGATTCTCTTTATGGGTGAGAACGCCTTCGATCCGGATTACCTCACCTTTGATATCGAGGGCATCCTCATCAACATTATCGCGCCGCTGATCATCGTGATTATCGGAGACGTGCTACTGGTAGGCCAGCTCAAGACGGCCAACGAGGCCACCCACGCCGACGAGTACTGCGGCGAGCTCGACCTGACCGAGAAGCACGACACCTTCAGCCACACCGAGACCACCGTTGTCATGAAAGACGACAAGGACGACTAAGCAATCCAACCAATACCACCCGGCCTTTGACGAGAAAGGAAGATCACCATGGGACTCTTGAAAGCTGGATTGGGAGCTGCCGGCGGCGTCATGGCCGACCAGTGGAAGGAATTTATCTACTGCGAATCGATGCCTGCTGACGTCTTGGCCTGCAAGGGCAGCAAACGCACCGGTGGCCGCAGCTCCAACACGCGCGGCGAGGACAACGTCATCTCCAACGGCTCGGTCATCGCCGTCAACGACGGCCAGGGCATGCTCGTGGTGCAAAACGGCAAGATCATCGAAGTCGCGCTGGAGCCCGGTGAGTTCGTCTTCGATACCGGCAGCGAGCCGAGCGTCTTTAGCGGCAACCTGGGCGATTCCATCAAGGAGACCTTCGCCAATATCGGCAGCCGCTTTACCTTTGGCGGCGACGCGGGCAAGGACCAGCGCGTCTACTTCATCAACACCAAGGAGATCATCGGCAACAAGTACGGCACCGCCTCGCCCGTGCCCTTCCGCGTGGTCGATAACAACATTGGCCTGGACGTCGACATCTCCGTGCGCTGCAACGGCGAGTATTCGTATCGCATCACCAACCCGCTGCTGTTCTACACCAACGTGTGCGGCAACGTGACCGATAGCTATACGCGCGACAAGATCGACAGCCAGCTTAAGTCCGAGCTGCTCACCGCTCTGCAGCCCGCCTTTGCCAAGATCTCGGAGATGGGCATCCGCTACAGCGCTATCCCCGGCCACACCACCGAGCTCGCCCGTGCGCTCAACGAGGTCCTCTCTGCCGACTGGCGTGACCTGCGCGGCGTCGAGATCGTGAGCTTTGGCGTCAACTCCATCGCCGCCTCGCAAGAGGACGAGCAGATGATCAAAGACCTGCAGAAAGCCGCGGTCATGCGCGATCCCACTATGGCGGCGGCCAACATTGCCAGCGCCCAGAGCGACGCAATGCGCGCGGCAGCCGCCAACCCCAACGGCGCGATGGCGGGCTTTATGGGCATGGGCATGGCAGGCGGCATGGGCGGTATGAACGCCAGCCAGCTGTTCGCCGCCGGCCAGACACAGCAGCAGGCCGCCCCGCAGCCGGCTCCGGCACCCGCTCCCGCACCGGCTCCCGCCGCACCTGCGACCGGCACATGGACCTGCAGCTGCGGCGCCACCAACACCGGCAAGTTCTGCTCCGAGTGCGGCAGTCCCGCACCCGCCCCGGCACCGGCCAAGTGGTTCTGCCCCAACTGCGGTAGCGAAAACGGCGGCAAGTTCTGCAGCAACTGCGGAACGCCCAGGCCCTAGCGCCCCTAACTGGTAATGAGCGGGGGATCCGCCACCCCCGCTGCCTTCTATGGGTTTCGTTCGATGAAGGAGGACACCATGAAGACAACGTTCAAAAAGTCCGTACTCGCATTTCTGACATGCGTCCTGGCGCTCGCCTTTGCCCTGACGGGCTGCAGCGGCGGCGGCAAGGACCCCAAGGCCAACTTCGTCGGCAGCTGGGAACTCTCGGGTGGAACCCTGGAGGGCGAAGAGCTGACCGATGAGTACATGAAGATGCTCGAGGATTGGGGTGTCCACTGCGTCCTGGTTCTCGATGAGGACGGTACAGGTGCCCTCGACCTGTTCCTTGAAGTCATGGACCTTAAATGGGAGGCAAAGGACGCCACCACCGTAACCATCACCGCCGAAGACGAGTCGCATGACATGAAGCTCAAGGACGGCAAACTCATCCTCGAAGAAGATGACGGCAATCTTGTCTTTACCAAGTCCGACAAGGACCTGTCCGGCACGGTGAAGAAGGATCGCGAGGCAGCCGAGAAGGAAGAGGAGATCGATGAGGCCGTCGAAGACGACGACGTCCAGAAGATTGAAATCTCCCCCGCCGTCACCGTCGCCGATGACGACCTGTGCACCATCACCATCACCGAGAAGTTCAAGGACGACTGGGGCGACATCGGCTTTGTCGTCAACATCGTCAACAAGAGCGACAAGGACCTGACCTTCTACGCCCCCACCGGCAAGACCAACGTCAACGGCACCATGAAGGAAGCCTGGTTCTCGGCTCACCTGATGCCCGGCACCAACGCCACCGAAGAGTTCACCTTCTCGAACGGCACACTCGATAGCCTTGACGACCTCGTCAATACGACCATCGGCATCGACGCCTACCTGACCGATTCCTACGAGGACGTCGCCTCTTACAGCGCAACCATCGCATAACGGCAAACACCGATAGCCGCGGATTGGCGGACACATCCGCGCACATGCCAGACGGGGCCGCAGGAGATAATCCTGCGACCCCGCCGCTTTATGCCGATGCGTAACGAGCGCTAGCGCTCCATGTTGGGAACGATGCTGCCCTCGGTCACCGCATGCACGGCAAGACGCATGATGTTGTCGTAGCCGGTCTTGCTCAGGATCTCCGAGATGCGACGCTTGATGGTGCCCTCACTCATAAACAGCTCGGCCGCGATCTCGCGACGGCTCTTGCCCTCGCAGGCAAGGCGCAAAATCGATAGCTCAACATCGTCGAGTGCCGCCGTACCCGAAAAAATGCTCTCGGGCGGCTTGGGAAACGTGCAATAGCCCGCCAGCGTGGAGCGCATCACGGCGAACAGCTCGTCGATACCGACGTTCTTGTACACAAAGCTATCGACGCCCGCCTCGCGGGCCTGATCGACAAAGGTGATCTCGGGCATGCCGGTCATGATAATGATGCGGCACTCGGGCAGCTGCTCCTTGATGCGCGCCGCCGCCACGATGCCGTTGGAATCATGCTCGGTGCATACGTCCATCAGTATCATGTCCGGGCGCTCCCTGAGCGCGACACCCAAGGCCTCGGAGGCATCGGCGATGGCGGAAACAACGGTCATATCGGGCTGGTCGCCAACGGAGCGCGCCAGGCTCTCGCGCAGAATGGCCTGGTCTTCGACTATAAGGACGCGGATCATGAACTTCTCCTTTGGACCGTGGCGTTGGAGCTCAGCGGGATGGACGCCGCAAGCGTAAAGGGCCCGGCAGCATGGACCTCTAGGCTGCCGCCCAGATCTTGCGCGACATGCCTCATACCTGGGATACCCGTTCCCTCGCGATACGATACGGGGGCCGGGGACCCGTCGTTAGAAATCGTCATGCGCGCGATGCCGTCAGCATCCGCCCCCTCCTGCCACAGACGCACGTAGACCCGATGCGCCTGCGCGTGCTTGGTGGCATTGGTCGAGGCCTCGCGAATAATCTGCAAAAATGCGGTGGCGACACGCGCGTCCTCAGGCAGCGCGCCCTCAACATCGATCTGCACACTCACCAGGCCAAAAGCATGGACGATATCACCCAGCTGCTCTGCAGGCTCGCTGGCACCGCCGCTGCGCAAATCGGCGGCAATTGAGCGCAGCAACGGGTCAATCTGCTCGAGCGACTCGTCGTCCAGGCGCCCCTCCTCCAAATAGCGATGGAGAATGGACAGGCGCTGCCCAATCACATCGTGAACGCGGGCGCGCATACGTAGATAGGCCGCATTGTCGGCAACCTTTTTAACTTCTTCAATCTGGGACTGGAGCTCTTGGCCCGCAAGCTCAAGTAGGTGGTTTGCTTGCGCCAAGCGGTCGTAGGCGTGTGCGTATTCCGTCACGTCCAGTCCGATAATGCGCTCAAAGAGGCGGCCCGAAACCATAACCTCGTCGTGCACAAATAGGCGAATCTCGGCGGGAGAAATCTCGATCACCGCGCGAGCATCACCAAAACGATCCAAGTTAATCCGCACACGGTTCCTACTGCTTTCGGGCATTTGCATGCTGAGTTTGCGCAGGTCGTTCCATGTGCCGCTCATGTCACCTAGATCGGTGGGCATATGAAGTTCCACCAGGTTTTTGCGCATGCAGCGGTTCATGAGCAGCGGACGGCCCCTCGGGTCCAGATACAGGATGCCCACGGGAATCACGTTGATGGTCTCGATCGTCGAGAACGCGGTGATATCCTCCTGGCGGTTACGGACGTCCATCAAGAGCGCCGCGATGGAACGGAACAGGAAGAACGCTCCCTCTGCGATAAGGACAACGGTCCACGCCGAGCCCGTGGCAAAAACCACCGGCGGTGTAACGGCGACAACAAGCAGCAGCTCGACCAGCATGACGGGGCGACGATAGCGCACCATAAGCACCACGCCATAGGCAAAGATTGCGGCATTGAGCCACAGCACTCCGCCCATTGCCCTGGCGCAAACGTCAAGCGGCGCCACCAGATATGAGCCAGACGACGCGAACAAGATGAGCGCCGAAATAACTAGGTGAAGCACGAGGCTCGCCTCGTAGGCGCAAACCGCCCTACGGTTATAGGACGAGCGGCGCGATGCGATGAGCGGAACGTGGATCGTCTGCAGGCACGCAGCCAGGGCAAAGACAATATCGAGTGCAACGATTTGGGGAAGGATGAGCGAAATCTGCATCGTCACTCACCCGCCCGCGGCATCAACACGATCATACGCAACTGGCCGGGTTCGCCCTCAAGGCGGTATGCCACGTTGCGCCCTTGCAGAGCGCTTTCGAGCTCTTGCGCAGCGGGCGTCTGCGAAAGATCTTCATCATCGTTGGAAAAAAGCGTGGCGCGCAGCTCGACACTGCATCGGTCATGGTCGCCCAAGTGATACATAAGCGCCGGATGGTCGGTGGTGTAGGCAAAAAACGCAAAGTCATACACGCAGTCGTACAGGGCGCTTACCGTACTGGCGTGCAACGGGCGCCGTATGGCGATAATCGAGGCGCAATCGATATCGATGGTGCGCAGGTCGCTTGCGAGCTCGTTGGCGATGAGCTGAATGCGGTCGCGATCAAAACCGCTCTCCCCGTGCTGCGCCAACGTGAGCGATCCCTTGCGCTTGCAATAGGCGACGAGCATCTTGGCGCGCTGCAGCATGCGGTAACGCTCGTGTGAAGATGTTTCGTCGGTCAACGACGGCAGCGAGCTCAGCAGGTCGTACATCCCTTCGAGCGCGCGAGCAAGCGCCTGGTCCACATCTTGGACCAGCAAGGTCTCGGCCTCTTGATCTGCCAGGTGCGTCTTAAGGTCGTAGTCGGCAGCGAGCAGCTCGTTTTGACGTTGCAGCTCCATGCGACGGTGTGCCAGTTCACGGTTAAGCTCGTTGAGATCCGACACGTCTTGGGCAAGCAGGGCCGATCCGCCCAACAGTGGAAAGGCACGGTACATCACATCGGGATCGGACGCCACGGCAAAGGCATGGGCGCGGCTGTGCGCCTGGGTCCGCAACTCCTCGCGCACGCCTACCGGCATTGGCTTTGACACTGGCGTGGCATAGACTTCCTGCAGGTCGCGCGTTAGAACTTTGAGGTCAAGCGGCAAGGTGTCGAAAATACCGGCGATGTCGTGATACGACGGAATGACACCACAATCGAGACAGATTTCCATCGCCACCACGCACAAGACGCAATAGATGAGCGAGAAGTTGAGCCTCCATGCCCAGGGCACGCGCAACGCATATGAGATGGCAAAGAACGCGCCGCCCAGGAGCACGAGCGCCGCCGTGCCCGAGAAACGTTGGATGCGAAAGGACGAGGACCGGCCCACCAGGATAAAAAAGGCCACAAAGTTAAAGGCCGTCCACACGAGGGGGGGGTGCGGACAGAAAGTTGGACCGTGAAGCGGTCCGGACTGGAGGTTCGCATGTACAGCAGGGAGAAGGTCGAGCTCTTCCTCCTGGCGACGGAGGACGGCATGGGGCCGACCGCCGCCGCGAAGTTCGCGGGGGTCTC
>DBFWCI010000002.1:0-112147 GCA_048485235.1 Collinsella sp. | reverse complement strand
TCCGCGGCCTCACTCGGTCACCTGGAACATGGGAGACGGCGGTCGACGAAACTGGAGAGGAGGTATTACGAGCTCCTGTGCGAATTGAAGGGAGCGCTCCCGCAAACTGCCTATTGACAACTTATAGGAGCGTCGGTTTTAATTTCGCGATTCTCGGCATGGTCAAGGGAAGTCGGTAAAACGTAGTAGATAGGCCCATTTCGTGGCGAGCGAGTCAACTCGGGCCACAGAGCAGCCAAAATGGCCCCATCCCAAATTAGCTGCTTTTGAGTTGCGGTGATATACGGCCTGTTTGAGGCTTCTGGCTTGTAAAACAGTCCGTATTTCACCGCAACTGCTGAGGGGATGGGTTAGCGCAGCAGGCCGGCTACTTCGCCGGCTAGGGTGATAGTGCCGGCTGCTACGAAGGGCTCGCCTGCGGCATCGAAGGCAGCGAGGGCCTCGGGCACGCTCGCGTAAACGCCCGCGAGCTTATCGGCGTCCACAAGTGCGGCGAGCTCTTCTGCCGGTAGGGCGCGATTGGAATCGGTCTGGGTTACGACCACGCGCGGGAAGGCTGGAATCAGCACGTCGACGATACCCGCCACATCCTTGTCGGCCAGCGCGGCACACAGCAGCGTGGGGCGATTCTCGACGCACGGATCTATCTCGTCCAGCGCGCTCACAAAGTTCTCGCAGCTCTGAGGGTTATGGCAGGCATCGATCAGCTTGAGCGGATCAGTTCCCAGTACATCAAAGCGGCCCGGCGTGGGGCAGCCCATAAGCGACGCATCGAGCTTGTCATGATCGAGTTCGCGACCCAAATACCCCTCGCAAAGCATAATCGCGCACGCGGCATTCTGCGGCTGATAGGCCGGCTTGACCATGCTCGACGTATAGATTGCACGCGGCGTGGTGCAGCTAAACTCAACCGTGTCGCCCACGTGCTCCGGCACCTTGGTCGTGGCATGGTTCACCGCCAGCGGCACTATGCCGCACTCGCGACAACGGGCATCCATCACGCGCTGAACACTCGCCTCATGCGTGCCCTCGCCCAGCACAACCAAGCGCCCGGGTTTGATAACCGCAGCCTTCTCCCCCGCAATGGCCTCGAGCGTGTCGCCCAAAATACGTGTGTGATCGAGCCCGATGCCCGTAATGGCAACGGCGACGGGATCAGTCGCACTCGTAGCGTCCCAACGCCCGCCCATGCCAACCTCGAGCACGGCAACATCCACCGCGGCCTCGGCAAACACTACAAGTGCGGCAGCCGTCAGCAGGTCAAACGGCGTGATGGAATAGGCACGCTCCCCCGCCGCCACACGGCGCGCATTCACGCGACGCCCCGCCTCGACAGCTGCCGAAACGCCACGAGCAAAGGCCTCGTCGCTCACGACGCGTCCATCGACCTCCATGCGCTCGGGGTAGCGAACCAGCTGCGGTGACGTATACAGCGCGGTCTTGAGCCCCTCGCCGCGAAGGATGGCGGCCGAAAAACGCGTGGTCGAAGTCTTGCCATTGGTACCGGCAACCTGAATGCAATCGAAATACTCATCCGGACGCCCCAGCTCATCGAGCATATCGACAACCGTCTCGAGCAGAGGCCCAGCATCCCCAGAAATCCGCCCCGTATCAGCAGCAAGCCCAACAGCCTCACCAAACGAAAGCAACTCAAACGAGAAAGGAACGACATACGACCCAGAACGCTTAGCCATAACCCAAAGTCCCCCATAACAGAAAAAGAGGCTCATCAAAAAGAATGAGCCCCTCGCGTTAACAATTTCAGCCTTTACCCGATTGCAGCAAGATCAAGGCCACAACCCAGTGGCCCCAACCTCCCAGTTGCAAACAACCACGTAACCGCACTAGGAGCGGCCCGACGCTTTGCTCGATACAAGTTCCGCACGCAAAGGACAGCACTTAATGTGCTGTCCGTCTTGCGCAGGACTGTCCGCAGTAGCGAGAAAAGCGTCGGGACGCGCCCCTCAGTAAGACCTACGAGAAGTCAGCAACCTGAGCAGTCAGCGCCGCAAGGATCTCCTTGAGCTCAGCTGCACGGTCCCTCTTCTTCTGGACCACCGCGGGCGCGGCCTTGGCCACAAAGCCCTCGTTGGCGAGCGTCTTCTCGCAACCGGCGAGCTCCTTCTGAGCCGCGGCGATCTCCTTCTCAAGACGCGCCTTCTCGGCCGAAAGGTCAACCTTGCCCTCGAGCACCACAAAGACCTCGACGCCGCTGTCGACCACGGCGATGCTCGCGGCCGGCTTCTCAACGTCGGTACCCATGACCAGCGAGGCGGTGTTTGCCAGCGGCTCGATGGTCGAACGCAGGCTCTCGAGCTTCTCGATATCCTCGGCACCGGCGCGCACGACCACGTCGAGCTCGGCCTTGGGGCTCAAGCGATAACGCGAGCGCGTGGCGCGGGCGGCAGACACGACGGCGCGGCACAGCTCAAACGCGCGCTCGGCGTCCTCGTCAACATACTTAGCGTAGTCGGCGGGCTCGGGCCACTTGGCGATCATGAGCGCCTCGGCGCGGTCCACGTTGCCCTCGGCGTCCAGATCGAGCACGCTCGCCGGCATGTTGTCCCAGATCTCCTCGGTGACAAACGGCATAAGCGGGTGCATCAGGCGAATGGAGGTGTCGAGCACAAAAATCAGGTTGCGCTGAGCCTGCAGACGACCCTCACCCTTCAGGCGGGCCTTGGTGACCTCGACGTACCAGTCGCAGACCTCGTTCCAGAAGAACTGCTGCACGCCGCGGGCCATGTCGCCAAAGGTGTAGTTCTCAATACCCTCGGTGACCATCTTCACGGCCTTTGCCAGGCGGCTGAACATCCAGGCGTCGGCCGGCGTCTCCACGACGGGCTCGCCGGGCGTGTAGCCCTCCATGTTCATAAGCAGGAAGCGGCTGGCGTTCCAGATCTTGGTCACAAACGACTTGGCCTGGTCGGTACGCGGGCTGTCGATAAGCTTCTTGGTCTTCTTGTCGATGTTCGCGTCAAACTTGACGTCCTGATTGTTGGTGCACAGCGTGAGCAGATTGTAACGCATGGCGTCGGCACCGTACATGCCAATGAGGTCCATGGGGTCAACGCCGTTGCCCTTGGACTTGGACATGCGGCTGCCGTCCTTGGCAAGGATCGTCGGGTAGATGACGACGTCCTTAAACGGCACCTCGTCCAGGAAGTACAGCGAGCTCATGACCATGCGGGCGACCCACAGCGCAATGATGTCGCGCGCGGTGACGAGCGCCGTCGTGGGGTGATGTCCCTCGAGCAGCTCCGGCTTTTGCGGCCAGCCCTGTGTGGCGAAGGTCCACAGCTGCGAGCTGAACCAGGTGTCCAGCACGTTCTCGTCCTGATGCACGTGATGGCCGCCACACTTTGGGCACACGTCGGTGTCCTCGGTCAGGGCGTCCTCCCAGCCGCAGTCCTCGCAGTAGAACACGGGGATGCGGTGGCCCCACCACAGCTGGCGGCTGATGCACCAGTCCTTGAGGTTCTCCATCCAGGTGGTGTAGGTCTGCGTCCAGCGCGCGGGGTGGAAGGTGACCTTGCCGGAGTTGACGGCGTCGAGCGCCGGCCCCTTGAGTTTGTCAACGGCCACGAACCACTGCTCAGAAAGCCACGGCTCAAGCGCGGCGTCGCAACGGTAGCAGTGCATGACGGAGTGATCGAGGTCCTCGACGTGATCGAGCAGGTCATGCTCCTCAAACCACTTGATGACGGCCTCGCGGCACTCCTCGCGGGTCATGCCGGTGAACTCGCCGTAGCCCTCGACGACCACCGCGTGCTCGTCGAAGATATTAATTTGCGGCAGGTCGTGGGCCTGACCCATAGCGTAATCGTTGGGGTCGTGGGCCGGGGTGACCTTGACAAAGCCAGAGCCAAAGTTGGCATCGACATGCCAATCCTCAAAGATAGGAATTTCGCGGTCGACGATGGGGAGCTTGACGGTCTTGCCCACGAAGGCGGCCTTCTCGGGGTCCTTCGGGGAAACGGCGACGCCCGTGTCGCCGAGCATGGTCTCAGGGCGCGTGGTGGCGACGACGATATAGTCCTGGCCGTTGACCGGCTCGGTCAGCGGGTAGCGCAGGTGCCACAGATGGCCCTTCTCGTCCTTGTACTCGGCCTCGTCGTCCGAGATAGCGGTAGTGCAGTTGGGGCACCAGTTGACGATGCGCTTGCCGCGGTAGATCAGCCCGTCGTGGTACCAGTCGCAAAAGACCTTGCGTACGGCCTGCGCGTAGTCCTCGTCCATGGTGAAGCGCTCGTTGTCGAAGTCGACGGAGCAGCCCATGCGCTTGATCTGCTCGACGATGATGCCGCCGTACTCGTGGGTCCAGTCCCAGCAAGCGTCGACAAACTTGTCGCGACCGATCTCCAGGCGGCTGATGCCCTCGCTCTTGAGTTTCTTGTCGACCTTGGTCTGCGTGGCAATACCGGCGTGGTCGGTGCCGAGCACCCAGCGCGTGGACTTGCCGCGCATGCGAGCCATACGGATGATGGCGTCCTGGATGGAGTCGTCGGTGGCGTGACCCATGTGGAGCTTGCCGGTCACGTTGGGAGGCGGAATGGTGACGGTGCAGTCGCCCACGCCCTCGCGGCGCTTGTAGTAGCCGCCGTCGAGCCACTTCTGCAGGATCGCCGGCTCGTTGGTCGACGGATCGTAGTTCTTGGGCATTTCTTCCATATATTTCTCCCTTGCCCGTCGGCGTGTCCGCCTGCTTGGTTTTCGCTCGGTCAGGTCCTGACTCGCGCGAAGAGCACATTAAGTGCTCTTCGGCTCGTGCGGAATCTACGAAAACCAAGCAGGCGGACACGCCTTAGGTATCGATTACTTCAGTCTGAAGGTACTAACTTGACAATCTCACAGAATAGCACAGGCATACCTGCCGAAAAGGGACAGGTTTATTTTGGTAGGTTTTATCAGGGGAAACGACATTTGCCCATATAAAACCGACCAAAATAAACCTGTCCCTAAATGGCAGGCCCCGCGGTGGTTGCCGCGGGGCCTGGATTCAAGCTATTTAACCGTAGATGCGTTGGGGTTGTTCTTCGCCCTTTACGGAGGCTTCGGTCACGACGACCTTGGAAACGCCCTCCTCGCTGGGGAGGTCGAACATCGTCTGCTGCAGCACGTCCTCGCAGATGGAGCGCAGACCGCGGGCGCCGGTCTTGCGGGCAAGCGCCATGCGGGCGATCTCGTGCAGGGCGGCGTCCTCAAACTCCAGGTCCACGTCCTCGAGCTGGAACATCTTGCGGTACTGGCGCACCACGGCGTTCTTGGGCTCCGTCAGGATCGACACCAGGTCGTCCTCGTCGAGCGCCTGCGTCTGGGTGACGACAGGCGTACGTCCCACAAACTCGGGGATCATGCCAAAGGCGTTGAGGTCCTGCGGGAGCACCTGACGCAGCAGGTCGTTCTCGTCGACCGAGGTGGGGCCGGCAATCTCGGAGTTAAAGCCCACGCCCTTGTTGCCCACGCGGTCGGCGATGATCTTGTCCAGGCCCACAAAGGCACCGCCGCAGATAAACAGGATGTTGGTCGTGTCGATTTGCAGCAGCTCCTGCTGGGGATGCTTGCGGCCGCCGGTGGGCGGAACGCTCGCCACCGTGCCCTCAAGGATCTTAAGCAGCGCCTGCTGAACGCCCTCGCCCGAGACATCGCGGGTGATGGAAAGGTTCTCGGCCTTGCGGGCAATCTTGTCGATCTCGTCCACGTAGATAATGCCAACCTGCGCGCGCTCGATATCACCGTCGGCGGCGTTGATGAGCTTGAGCAGGATGTTCTCCACGTCCTCGCCCACATAACCGGCCTCGGTAAGCGCGGTGGCGTCGGCAATGGCAAACGGCACCTCGAGGATGCGCGCGAGCGTCTGGGCCAGCAGGGTCTTACCGGTACCGGTGGGACCGAGCAGCAAGATGTTGGACTTGGCGAGCTCCACCTCGTCCATATCGTCGTCGAACTGCGAGCCCACGCCGTCGTCAAAGACAGACACCGCGGCGCCGCCCTCGATCACGCGGCGATAGTGGTTGTACACGGCCACCGACATGGCGCGCTTGGCGTCCTCCTGGCCCATGACATAGGCCGAAAGCTCGTCATAGATCTCGTGCGGCGTCGGCACGTGTGTGATGACCTGGCGGTCGTCCTCGAGCTCAAAGCCCTCGGTCTCGGGGTCCGCGGCGGGCTGGGATGCTGCCTGGCCGTGGTCGTTGAGGAAGCCCGGCAGCTTGCCGTTGCGAGCGGCGTCCATAAAGTCCGAAGCCAGCGACTCCTCAAGGATCTCGGAGCAGGCGGCAACGCACTCGTCGCAGATAAAGATATTGGTAGGGCCCTTTACAAGGCGGCGAACCTGTCCCTGCTCTTTTCCGCAAAAGGAGCAGCGGATGGGGTTGCCGTTCTCGTCAAAGTTGTCCTGCATGTTACCTGCCATCCTAGGCGTCCTTCGCGGCGAGATCGCGCGAGGTGACGATACGGTCGATCAGACCGTAGTCGAGGGCCTCGGCAGCGGTCAGGTAGTTGTCGCGCTCGGTGTCGGCCTGGACCTTCTCGATGGGCTGGCCCGAAGCGTCGGACAGGATCTGGTTGAGCTCGCGGCGGGTCTTCTTGATCTCCTCGGCAACGATCTCGATCTCGGTCTGCTGGCCCTGCGCACCGCCGCTGGGCTGGTGAATCATGACCTTGGAGTGCGGCAGGCAGAAGCGCTTGCCCTTGGCGCCGGCCGAAAGCAGCACGGCGGCCATGGACGCGGCCATACCGACGCAGATGGTGGAGACCTGCGGCTTGATAAAGTTCATAGTGTCAAGAATCGCCAGGCCGGAGTAAACCTCGCCACCGGGCGAATTGATGTAGAGCGAGATATCCTTCTCGGCATCCTGGCTCTCAAGATGCAGCAGCTGGGCAACGACCAGGTTGGCGCTAACGGAGTTGATCTCCTCGCCCAAGAAGATGATGCGGTCGTTGAGCAGGCGCGAATAGATATCGTAGCTGCGCTCGCCGCGCGGCGTCTGCTCGATAACGTATGGCACGAGGGCGGAATCGAACTTGGCGATCATACGCATCTCCATTTCTCTCTTGCGGACCAAATTGGTTCTAGATAAACGTACGGTGCCCGCATGCTATGCATTGGCTGGCACCGTACGAAGCAACCGGATAACCGGTGTATAACTTTACCCCATCGCGGGCGCACGCATGCGCTCGCGGGCAAGGTGGCGAGAATTACTCGGCATCCTTGGCGGTCTCGTCGACCTCGGTCACCTTGGCGTTCTCGACCAGGTGGTCGACGGCCTTGGAGCGACGGATGGACTCGCGGACGGCAGGCATGCGACCATCGGCGATGAACTCGGCCTTGGAAGCCTCGACGTCCTTGACGCCGGCCTTCTCGAACTCGGCGTTGATGTCGTCCTCGGTGACCTCGATCTTGAGCTCACGGGCGAGGGCATCCAGAGCCAGGGACTCACGGGCAACGTCGTTGGCCTGCTTGTGCAGGTCGCCGATGAACTGCTCCATGGTCAGGCCGGAAGCGGGCAGCCAGGTGTCCAGGGTCATGCCGCGGGCAGCGAGGTTGGACAGGAAGTTCTGGCCAAGCTCCTCAAAGACGGACTGCTCGTAGTCGGCGTCCATCTCCTCGAGCTGAAGGCGCTCGGCGAGAGCGGAGACGCAACGGTTCTCCTTCTCGGCCGGGAGGCGGGAAGCCTTGTCCTGCTCGATCTCGATCTTGATGGCGTCGCGCATAGCGTCGATGCTGTCGAAGCCGAAGTCAGACTTGACGAGCTCGTCGGTGAGCTCGGGGGTGTTGCGGACCTTGATGCCCTTGACGGTGACCTCGACGGTGTGGGTCTCGGCCTCCTCGCCCTCCTCGACCTCGTCGGTCCAGGTGACGGTCTTGACGTCGTCAACGTTAGCGCCGATCAGGGCCTCGTTGAACTCCTTGGGGTTGCTGTCGCTACCGGCGATGAGCATGCGGCCCTCGGCGGCGAAGTTGTCGGCGTTCTCGACGGCCTTGAGGTCGACGGTCACATAGTCGTCAGCCTCGACGGCGCGACCCTCGACGTCCTCGAAGGTGGCACGGTAGTTGAGGAGCATCTCGACCTGGTTGTTGATCTCGGACTCGGTGACCTCCGCGGGAGGCATCTCAATCTCGACAGCGTCGAAGGAGGAGAGCTCAGCAGCGGGACGCAGGGAGAACTCGACGGTGTAGGTGTAATCCTCGTGATCCTTGGCGAGGTCGAGCTCCTTGTAGTCACCGTTCTTGGTGGGGACGATGTCCAGCTCGTTGAGGACGGCGGGCTCGTTGGCGGCGATCAGGTCGTTGGTGGCCTGAGCGAGGGTAGCCTCGGCACCAAGAGCGGAGTCGATGACCGGACGGGGAGCCTTGCCGGCACGGAAGCCCGGGAAGCGGTACTTCTTGGCGGTGTCCTTGTAGGCCTTCTTGATCGCGGCGTCAACGTCGGCGGCCGGGATGGTGACCGTAGCGGTGAGCTTGGCGTCCTTGACGTCAGAAGCGGTGATGTTCAACACGTTCCTCCTCATACTGCCCAGCTTATCTGAGGTGCTGGTACCTATATGCAACAAAGTGTCGCGACGGCCAGGGCCGACGCAGGTGCGATGGTGCGGGCGAAAGGACTCGAACCTTCACGGGAATCCCACCAGAACCTAAATCTGGCGCGTCTACCAATTCCGCCACGCCCGCATGAGCGCACAGACTAGGAATGATAGCAGATACGAACGACAAGCGCACGCACACGTTTTTAGCTCACGACCTCACCACGAGCGCAAGGCATCCCATCTCATAAGTTGCGGTGGAATAGTTCCTGTTTGGGGCTCCAGTCCTCCAAAACAGTCCCTATTCCACCGCAACTTCGGCGGGACTCGGCAGCCTGGCGATGCTGGCCATGCGCCGGAAAGCGTGTCCCGGTTTGGGACCTCGGAATGGGATGTAATTTCCGCTATAGCCATCAACCGGAAACTGCAACCCGTTTTGAGCCCCTATTCCGGGATGCACTTTCCGCCAAGGGCCTCAAACGGAAACTGCAGCCCACAATTCAGTTGAAAAGTGGGCTGCAGTTTCCCAGGGCTAGGCAAAGAGCGGCGGATGCGTCGCCTCGTCTACTCCCCCAGCAGGGCCTTCTCGGGCGTGATGGGCAGCGAGCGAACCTGGTGGCCGGTGGCGTGCGCCACGGCCGAGGCAACGGCGGCGAGCGGCGTGTTGATGACGACCTCACCGATCGACTTGGCGCCAAACGGGCCCGTCGGCTCGTAGCTCGGCTCAAAGGCCACGCGAATGCTGCCGATATCCAAGCGCGTGGGCAGCTTGTAGCTCATAAAGTTGCCGGTGCGCAGACGGCCGCGCTCATCGTGCTCGACAATCTCGTAGAGCGCGTGACCGATACCCTGGGCAATGCCGCCCTCGGCCTGGACGCGCGCGAGCGCCTCGTTGATCACGGTGCCGCAGTCGACGGCCGCCGCGTAGTCCACCACGGTCACCTTGCCGGTGGCCTTGTCGACCTCGACCTCGGCAATGCCGGCCATAAACGGCGGAGGCGAAACGGGCAGGCAGGCAGAGGCATGCGAGGTGAGCGCGTCGCCGCCCGCGATGTTCTTGACGCACAGGTTGGCAAAGTCGCGCAGCGTGAGGTAGCGGTTCTGCTCACGCGCGGCGCGCTCGTCGGACAGACGCACGTACTGGCCATCGAAGACCACGTCGGCGGCGTCCACGTCCCACATCTGGGCGGCCTTGGCGCAGATCTTCTCGCGCAGCTCGGTCGCGGCGTTCTTGGCTGCCAGACCCGTCACGTACGTGCCCGAGCTCGCGTACGAGCCGGCGTCGAACGGCGACACGTCGGTGTCCACGCCGCGCACCACGATTAGCGAGCTCTCCACACCCAGCTCCTCGGCGGCAATCTGCGCCAGGATCGTGTCGACGCCCATGCCGTTATCGGTAGCGCCGGTGCCGATGGTAATGAAGCCGTCCTCCTCCAGGCGCATGTCGATGCCGGCGATGTCCACGTTGGAGATGCCCGAGCCCTGCATGGTGAGCGCGCAGCCCAGGGCGCGCACGCGGTCGCCCAGGTCGACGGCCAGCGGCTTGTCGCGCCAACCGATCATGTCCATCGCGCGCAGCAGGCAGCGGTCGAGTGCGCAGGCGTTGAGCTTCTCGTTGTAGTACTGCGGCATGACCTCGCCCTCGCGCACGATGTTCTTAAGGCGCAGGTCGGCGGGGTCCATGTGCAGCATGTCGGCGAGCTCGTTGACGGCGCTCTCCACGGCAAACTGGCCCTGGGTGGCACCGTAGCCGCGATACGCGCCGCCGCGGTTTGTATTGGTGTAGACGGCGTCCCAGCTAAAGCGGCTCGCCTTCACGTGGTTGTAGATGGGCAGGCTCTTGTGACCCGAGAGGCCGATCGTCGTGGTGGCATGCTCGCCATAGGCGCCGGCGTTGGACAGCGTATGCAGGTCGATGGCCGTGATGGTGCCGTCGTTCATGGCGCCCAGCTTAACGGTCATCTGCATCTGGTGGCGCGAGTTGCCGGCGGTGATGGTCTCCTCACGGGTGTAGCAGCAGTAACTCGGACGGCCGGTCTGCTGCGTCACAAACGCAACGAAGATCTCGCAGCAGCCCGTCTGCTTGGAGCCAAAGCCGCCGCCGATGCGCGGCTTAATGACCTGCACCTGCGACTGCGGGATATCGAGCGACTGCGCGACCATGCGGCGCACGTGGAAGGGCACCTGCGTGGAGGTGGTCACCGAGATACGCCCAAACGCGTCGGTCGTCGCGAAGGCGCGGAAGGTCTCCATGGGCGCGGTCTGCGTGGCCTGACTGGTGTAGGTGCGAGTGAAGACGATGTCGCTCTGGGCGAAGGCCTCGTCCAAGTCGCCAAAGTCGCTCGTGCCGCTGCATACCAAGTTGCGCGGAACGTCGCCGCCCTGCGGGAACATAAAGGTCACGTCACCCTCGGGGTGGACCACGATGTCATTATCGAGCGCCTTGGTAAAGTCGAGCAGCGGCTCGAGCACCTCATAGTCGACCTTAATGAGTTTGAGCGCCTTGTCAGCAGCCTCCTCAGTCTCGGCGGCGACGATCGCCACCTCCTCGTTTTGGTAGCGCACCAGGTTCTCAAGAATCAGACGGTCGTAGGGCGAAGGCTGCGGATAGCTCTGGCCGGCGATGGTAAAGCGGCGCTTGGGCACGTCCTCGTAGGTGTAGACGCCCACCACGCCGGGCACCTTCAGGGCACGCGACGTATCGATGGAGCGGATCTTGGCGCGGGCATACGGGCTGCGCTTGAGCTTAACGATCAGGGCGCCGGCGGGCACCAAGTCGCCCGTGTAGACGGGACGCCCCTCGAGCAGGGCCTTCGAGTCCTTCTTGGGCTGCTTGTGAGTGATCTGCTTGTAGGAGACACCGTCGCAGCTGGTGTCGTTGACCGGCAGCTCGGGCATCTCAAAGCCCACCTGCACGCCGAACTCGTTGAGGAAGCGCACGATGGCGCGCAGCTGGCTCTCGTAGCCGCTGCAACGGCAGAGGTTGCCGGCGAGCTGGCGCGAGAGCTCCTCGCGTGTAGCGACGAGGCTCGGGTCCTCCTTGGCGGCGCGGGCAAGCGCCAGCACGTTCATAATGAGGCCGGGGGCGCAAAAACCGCACTGCTCGGCGCCTTCGGCAGCCATCGCACGGGCCAGTGCCTCAGACTCGGCCTTAAGGCCCTCAAGCGTGGTGATGGTACGACCCTCGACGCGCGCCGCGGGAACCGAGCAACTCAGCACCGGGTCGCCGTCGAGCCACACCGTGCACAGGCCGCAGTTGGTGGTTTCGCAGGCACAGCGCACCGACACGCAACCCTGCTCGCGCAAAAGCGCAAAGAGCATGGTGTCGGGGGCAATCTGGACCTTGACCTTACGGCCGTTGAGCGTAAAGGAAAGATCGATGAGTTTGGCAGTCATTAGCGCACCTCGCTAGAATCGACGCCGGGCACGCGGCGGCAGGAATACTCGTCCGTGGCAAACTTGGGGACCTGCACGGTCTCGAGCTCGCGGGCAAGCGCGGCCGAGAGCTCGATGCCGGCGGCGCGGCGCACGGCCTGAATCGCCAACGGGGCCGAGATGCGGCGACGGTAGTCTGCCGAGCCCCACAGGTTGGTGCCGTAGCTCAGCGCACGCACGGATGCAGCCAGGACGCGAAGCTCGTCCTCGGAAGGATGCTCGTTGGTAAGGCCACATGCCTCGCCCTGCAGCAGGGTCGCGCGCAGCGGGCGGGCACCCACGGTGACATGCCAGGTGTTATCCCACCAGGCAGCGGTGACGTTGAGCGAGGGGAAGTCCGTCGCGGCCTTGCGCACGGCCTCGTAGCTTGCGCGATAGTCGTGCTTAACGACCACGACGTGCTCGATCACGTCGCGCACGTAGCCCATGTCCACGAACTCGGCGAGCGGCACGCGACCGGCGCCCGTCAGCTCAACATAGGAATCGAGCGCGAGAAAGGCGGAGAGAACGTCCGAGAAGCCAAAGCGGCCGTAGATGCTGCCGCCCACCGTGGCGGTATTGCGCAGCTGCACGCCCACGATGTCGTGGACGGCGAACTCAAAGACGTTGTTGACAAGCGCGTTGAGCTCGACATGGCGCTCGAGCTGGCGCAGGGTGCACATGGCGCCGATGCGAAACTCGGTCTCGGTCTCCTCGATCTGATCGAGTCCGCAGGCCGAAAGGTCAATCGCCGTCGCCACGCGACGCAAACCCAGGCGCATCCAGATGCCGCCGCCCACAATCTTGTTGTTGCGGTTCTTCTGTAAGAGCTCATAGGCTTCGGCCGCGTTTCCAACACGGACGTAGGTACCGAACTTGAGCACGTTCTCCCCCATCTCTTCACTTGTCCAGTACTTTTAAGTGTACCAAACGAGGGGCCGCACACCGTTTTAGGACAAAATCCACCCACCCATCCATAACTTGCGGTGATATACGGACTGATTAGCCGTTCTGGAACGCAAAACAGTCCGTATATCACCGCAAGTTATGAGGAGTCCTCCGGGATAGAAAAGGCTCCCAGCCAGATAGCTGGGAGCCTTATCGCATGCTATGTCGAGCGAAGATTTAGCAGACGCCCTGGGCGAGCATAGCGTCGGCGACCTTCAGGAAGCCGGCGATGTTGGCGCCCATGACGAAGTTGCCCTCCTGGCCGTACTCCTTGGCGGTGTCGTCCACGTTGTGGAACATGCCGCGCATGAGCTGCTCGAGCTTGCCGTCGACCTCCTCGAAGGTCCAGGACAGGTGCTCGGCGTTCTGGCTCATCTCCAAGCCGGACACGAGCACGCCGCCGGCGTTGGCAGCCTTACCGGGCATAAAGGCGACGCCGTGCTCCTGGAAGTAGGTCGTGGCCTCGATGGTCGTGGGCATGTTCGCGCCCTCGCCGACCACCTTGCAGCCGTTGGCGACGAGCGCCTGGGCGTCCTCGAGCAGCAGCGTGTTCTCGCGAGCGCAGGGCAGCGCGATGTCGCAGGGCAGCTGCCACACGCCGCGGCCGTCACCCTCGTGCCACGTGGCATTGGGCTTCTCGTCGACGTACATGGCGAGCGTAACGCCCTTGTCGTGGCCGGAGCGCTTCTTGTTGTAGACATGCTCGAGCACGGTGTAGTCGATGCCGTCGGGATCCTCGACCCAGCCATGGGTGTCGGAGCAGGCCAGCACCTTGCCGCCGAGCTGGGAGACCTTCTGGACCGCGTAGATGGCGACGTTACCGGAGCCGTGAACGACGACGTTCTTGCCCTCGAAGGAGTCGCCGCGGCTCTTGAGGTACTCGTCCACAAAGTAGGCCAGGCCGTAGCCGGTGGCCTCGGTACGGGCGAGCGAGCCGCCAAAGGAGAGGCCCTTGCCGGTGAGGACGCCGGTCCACTCGTTGGTCAGGCGCTTGTACTGACCGAACAGGTAGGCAACCTCGCGGCCGCCAACGCCCAGGTCGCCGGCGGGAACGTCGGTGTTGGGGCCAATGTGGCGATAGAGCTCGGTCATGAAGGACTGGCAGAAGTGCATGATCTCGTTGTTGGACTTGCCCTTGGGGTCAAAGTCGGAACCGCCCTTGCCGCCGCCCATGGGAAGAGTGGTCAGGCTGTTCTTGAGAATCTGCTCCAGGCCCAGGAACTTGAGCATGCCCAGGGTGACCGTCGGGTTAAAGCGCAGGCCGCCCTTGTAGGGTCCAATGGCAGAGTTGAACTCGACGCGGTAACCGCGGTTGACCTGAACCTTGCCCTGGTCGTCGACCCAGGGGACACGGAACATAACGATGCGCTCGGGCTCGACGAGGCGCTCAAGCAGGGCGGCCTCCTCGTACTCGGGATGGGCGTCGAGCGCCGGCTGGATGGTGCCGAGGATCTCGGTCGCGGCCTGGATGAACTCAGGCTGCTCGGGATAGCGGGCCTTGAGCTCGTCGAGAACTTTCTGCGTGTAGCTCATGCTTCCTCCAATTGATGGAAAAGAAAAGTGTCGTTCGAGGCGCCCCATGCGCCGCGAGCTTTATCGAGTATGGATAATATCGCACTGTTGCAGCAAAGTTTCGCATAAGCCGACGAGCGGATGTTTCGTTTTGATTACGATGCAGGTAGAAGCGTTTTTGAGTGCCTGACGTGCAAAACCCGTGTTTCAAACCTGTTTCGTCCACGTGTTCCAAACCACCACATTGGGGACAGGCACCTTTGTGGTGGTGTTGGTGGTTAGAGGACGAGCTGGTGGTAGTCGGCGGGGGTTACGCGGCCCTCGGTGGCGGCGCGGAAGGCGGCGAGGGCATCGCCCGAGAACGGCATGGCCCAGCACAGTCCGCAGCCGGCGGTGATGGAGCCGGGCAGCGGCATGATGCGCCCAGGAACACCGGCGGCAAGGCACAGCTGTTCGCATTCCATCACATCGAAGGTGCTGTCGAACGACACGATGATCTTGCGCTCGTGGTCGAGGGCATCACCGGACGGGCCTTCGCGGTGTGCCTCACGATACGCCGCGGCGGCCGCTTCCTCTTCCGCAGTATGTCCACAGCCACCGCAGCCGCAGGTACAGGGCTCGGAACCATCGCAAGTGCAAGGCTCTCCCGTGTCGGGACAAATATCGTGAGACATGGCAACTCCAATCGTCTAGGCGAGTAACTCGGCCGCCGCAAACTCCTCGGGCGTATTGACGTTTTCGAAGCAGAGCGTCGAGCCCGCGGCCTTAACGATCTGCGGTTCATCCATATAACCAGCCTGAACGCGATTGATCAGGCAGCGAATGCGCTGGCGGTCGCAGGCGAGCAGCTCATGTGCGGCCGGCGCACACGCGTCACGGCGCCAGACGGCGCAAAGCGGCTCAATCCCCCGCTCCTCGCACGGCACGCACACGTCGAGCGCCTCGGCCTCAACACGATCGGCGAGCGCGCCGATGAGTTCCGGCGAGACAAACGGCATATCGCAGGCGACGATCGCCACGAGCGGCAATCGGGCCGCAGCCAACGAGCTCGCGATGCCGCGCATGGCACCCGCCGACCCCTCAAGGTCCGGCACTATTCGCGGCACCAGGCCGCCAAACGCGTGCTCCTCAAGATAGGCAAGCTCGCTGGGACGCGAAGTCGTCACGACCAACTCGCCGGCAACTGGCGCCAGCCGACCCAGCACGCGCTCGATGAGCGGTTCGCCGCAAAACGTCATGCGCGCCTTATCGCGGCCCATGCGTGAGGACAGCCCGCCCGCTTGGACGACGCAAGAAAGATCGATCCGTCTTACGGTAGTCATACGGCAAAACACCTCCATCGGCATGCTCGAAACCCGACACACGAAGCCAGATACCGTCGCCGATAAAGCGGGCGGCACGGCAAACCCACGCAAAAACAAAACAGCGCCTTTGCGGCACGCAGCAAGACCGCGAGCACAAAAGCGCTGGTAGCGTATGGCGGGAACGTATGTGAATCGAACACATCCAAGACGTTTTGCACGCCTCGCAACGGTTTTGAGGACCGCGGAGCCCACCGGAGCCCATCCGTTCCCAAGTGCGGCGGTATTTTACCAAACCGAAACGGCTCCATCCCAAAAAGACGAACAAGAAGTTGCGGTGGAATAGTTCCTGTATTTGCTGCCAAAGCCTCCAAATAGGTACTATTTTACCGCAACTGAGGAGGCGGGAGCGAGTGACCGGCCTAGCGCAGGGACCTCAGGCCGCCGGCTTCCTTGTCGAGCACCGTAAAGCGCACGGCATCCAGGTGTTCCAAGATGCTGATGGCACGCTTGCGCGACACGCCCAGCGCCTCGCGCAGCACGCTCGTAGTGGCAGCACCGCCGGCGTCGGCAATGGCAGAGGCGACGAGCTCACGCGCGTGGGCCTCAGCGGCAGCAGACAGGGCCACATCACGCTCGATCTTTACGATGGAGCGGTTGAGCGAAAGCTCGCGCAGGGCACGCGTCATGGTGTCGCGATCGAGCTGTAGTTGCTCGCCTACCTCTGGCAGCGTCGGCGCATCGAGGCCAGCTTCGTCCAACAAGGAAACGATGCGCTCGCAAGCCTCGTGCACCACACGCGCCGCGGCGGCAGCGGAGTGCGGGTCGAACACCTCGGCCCCCTCGGCGGCGCACACGCCGCGCGAGCAGCCCTCGGAAATCAGGGCTGCGGCAACTGCATCGTCAGCGGCAGGCCACGCAGCATGGGCAACGGCGCCGGGCGTAAAGCCCGTCTCCTTGGGGGCAGCCGCGTGCATAGCGGTCAGAGTCGCCGCCAGCACGTCCATGGCGGCATCGAGCGCGGCAGCATTCACATACAGCGCATCGCCCGAGCCGGCAAGCTCGCAAACAGCACCTCGCGCCACCAACTCTTTCAGCGCGGCATCGGCCTCACCGGAAAGCAGATCTAGCGCCGCGGCAACGTCGGCTACCACGACTGGCAACATCTGCAGCGCCAGCCACGCGTCCACACCAGCGACGGCATCGCCGGCCTCAAGCGCTGCAAGCAGCGCGCGCTCCCCCTCAGTAAGTTCGCGCGAGCGACGGCAGCGCGAAAGCAGCACGCGCCCGCCGCCGATGAGCATGACCGGCGAATAGGACAGCACCACGGCATGGTCGCCGGCACGCAGCGGCAGCGGTTCCTCCAAGCGCACCTGCACGGTACGGGTCTCGCCCACCGCCATGGGGGCCTCGCCCTCCATGAACATGATGCGGCCGACGACCTCGGCCGTACCGGCCATCACGTGCACGCGCGCACCCGACTCGAGCACACGCGGCTTGGCTCCCTCGCGACCCAAATACGTAAACGCCATCATAAAGCGCAGCGTCTGGCCAAAGCGACCCTCCACGCCGAGCATCTCACCGCGATCGAGCGCAGCGACGCCATCGCCCACCAGGTTGAGCGCCACGCGCTGACCGGGCAGCGCCCGCTGCGTGTCGCCATGCACTTGGATCCCGCGTACGCGGCAGGCCGTGCGCGACGGCAGCGCGACGAGCTCATCGCCCACCGCAACCGGCGCATCGTGCAGCGTTCCCGTCACGACGGTGCCGGCGCCCTTGATCGTAAAGCAGCGGTCAATCGGCAAGCGCGGCGCGGCATCGGTGCGCTCGGCACGGTCGCGGCAGGAATCCCAGCAGGTACCAACCTGATCGTCAAGCGCGGCCAGCAGCGCGCCAATCCCCTCGCCTGTCTTGGACGACACGGGGACAATCGACGCGCCCGCAAACACGGTGTCCGACAAAAAATCATCGACGTCGAGCTCGGCAAGCTCGGTCATCTCGCTATCGGCCAAGTCGCACATCGTCAGCGCCACCACCATATGCGTGACGCCCAGCAGCTCCAGCACATGCACGTGCTCGCGGGTCTGGGGCATCACGCCCTCGACGGCCGATACCACCAACACGGCAACATCAATGCCCGTGGCGCCCTGCACCATGGCGCGCAAGTAATGCGCGTGGCCCGGCACGTCGACCAGACCAACGATCTTGCCACTCGGCAACGCCAGCTCGCCAAAGCCAAGCTCAACGGTCATGCCGCGACGGCGCTCAACTTCCAGGCGGTCGGGATTCTTGCCGGTCAGCACCTCGATCAGTGCCGACTTACCGTGGTCGACATGTCCCGCCGTACCTACGATAACGGGACACTCCACCAGCGCTTTGACCTCACTCATCGAGCAATCGCCTTCTCAACGCACGCGGCAAGCGTCGACGCCGCAGTCTCGATATCGCGGTCGCCCACAAGCGTACGGACGTCAAACAAAATGCGATCGTGCGAGGCGCGCGTGACGACCGGCGTGTCGAAGTCCTGGACAAGCGAGCACTTGAGCGCATCGACCGTCAGGCGCGCGTCAACAAGACGCACGGCCACGCACATCGTGGGCAGCTCCACGGTAGGCAGCGAGCCGCCACCGGGGGTCGAGGATTCCTCGACGATCTCCACCTGAACGGCGCACGGGCAGCCGGCCTTATCGAGCCCGGCGACCATACGATCGCGCAGCTTGCGGGCACGACGCTCCAGATGAGCCTGCGGGAGCGTGAGCATGTTGAGCACCGGAATGTCGCGATGGGCAACATCGGCGCCATCCATGTAGATACGCAGCGTGGCCTCGAGCGCGGTCAGCGCCAGTTTGCCGGGGCGCAGGGCGCGCATGAGTGGGTGCTCGCCGCAGGCCTGAATCAGGTCGCGACGACCCATGATGATGCCAGCCTGAGCGGCACCGAGCAGCTTGTCGCCCGAGCACGACACGATGTCGAGCCCAGCGGCAACCGAGGTCGGCGTGGTCTCCTCGCCGCCGCGAACCAGGATATCGTCGGGCAGCAGCGCGCCCGAGCCCTGGTCCTCGTAGAACAGCAGGCCATGCTTATGCGCCAGCGCGGCAAGCTCTTTGGAGCTCACTTCCTCGTGAAAGCCCTCAATGCGGTAGTTGGAAGGATGGACCTTGAGGATCATGGCCGTATCGGGCGTGATAGCGCGCTCGTAATCGGCAAGGTGCGTGCGGTTGGTGGCTCCGACTTCGACGAGCTTGGCGCCCGAAGCCGCCATGACATCGGGAATACGGAAGCTGCCGCCAATCTCGACGAGCTCGCCGCGGCTCACGATGACCTCCTTGCCTGCGGCATGGGACGCCAGCACCAGCAGCACCGCGGCGGCGTTGTTGTTGACCACGAGCGCGTCCTCAGCACCGGTGAGTGAGCGGATCAGCTGCGCAGCGTGCTCCTTACGCGACCCACGCGAACAGGTGTCGACGCTGTACTCGAGCGTGCTATACCCGCGCGCAACCTCGGCCACGGCCTTGGCGGCCGACTCCGCGAGCGGGGCGCGGCCCAAGTTGGTGTGGATGACCACGCCCGTAGCGTTGACGGCAGGGCGCAGGCTCGGCAACGCAGAGCGGTGCGCACGCCACTCGATGGCCGAGGCTAGTTCGCGCTTAGAGCGCGGGGCAGCACCGGCGCGAATGGCGGCGCGCTCCTCGTCGAGCTCGGCCGTGACGGCGGCATGCGCCACCGCGTCGCAGGTCTCCCCCGCCGCCTTCACAACAGGCCACTCGGCAAGCAGCTCGTTGACGGAAGGAATGGCGCGCAGGCGGGCGCGTACCTCATCGGACATGTTCTGGCTATCGCTCATGTGCGGCCTTTCAAAAGAAACGTGGATCAGTCGAATACATCAGCTGAGTCAATTACTCGTTATTATCCTCGCGCGCCGCGATCTTTTCCACGCGAACGGCGTTTTCCTGGGTGAGCGCGGCGCCCGTCAACGGGTCCCAACGCAAAGGTGTATGGTCGAGCGGGCCCACGCCCAAGGCTTGAGCGCCACCGGCATCGGCGCCAAACGAACGCCCGCCGGGGGCGGCCGAGGTGAAGATGCACGCCGGATGCAGATACGGCGTCGTCTCCACGCGCACGCGGTCGCGGCCCATATCGCTCACGAGCTCGACGACCTCGCCATCGGCAATGCCCATGCGCGCAGCGGCATCGGCATTCATCTGCACGGCATCCAGATCCGATCCAGCCTCGGCGGCACCGGCCGCCGCGAGTCTACGCGAGGTATGCGACTCAAAGGGACGGTTGCCGCTAATGAGGCGAAACATCCCCAGGCTAGGCTCCACCATGGGAGCGATCCAGTTGGGTACACGACCCAGGCCGGCTCGTTCCCATACGTCGCTTGCCAGCGCAATTTTGCCGCCATCCAAGGGAATCGCCGGATCGCCCGTACGCGACGGCAACGCAACACCCGTGTCGGCCCAGCCGCGCTCCTTGAGCTCGTCCAGATTGATCCCAAAAGGCGCCACCTGGGCAGCCGCCAGATCGTCAGACGTAAACTGGAAGTACTCGCCCACGCCACACGCCTGCGCCAGACCGGCAAAAATCTCCCGGCCGGGACGCGTGTCGTCATGCTGCACGGGCAGCACGGCATTGCGGTAGAACACGCGCGCATCGTTGGCGCCCACGACCGTGCCCACACCGCGGTCGGCCTCCAGATACGTCACGTCGGGCAGCACGAAGTCCGAAGCACGCGCCGTCTCGGACCAGCGAATATCAATCGTCACGAGCAAGTCGAGCTGCTGCAAAATACCCAACCAAGCCTGCGCATTGCCATAGCCCGCACCGGGGTTACTGGCATAGACGATGAGCCCACGCAAATCGCCGGCAAGAATCGACTGACCGATGGTCGTGCACAGGCCGCGCACCGGATCGACCAGTGGATAGCGCTCGGACCCCAGCTTGGGCCCGCATGGCACCGGCGGCGTCGCAAAGCGTGCGGGATCGAGGTCGCCCAACACAAGCGGCGTGGGCGGGTTGAGCGCGCCGCCCGCGTGTCCGATGCAGCCCAGCAGCACATCGACCAAGCAAATAGCGCGCGCGGTCTGGGTGCTATTGGCATACGCGATACCGATGCCGCCATGAAAGCCCGCGTCCACCACAGCGGCGGGCGCGGCGGCAGCTAGCTCGCGCGCCGTAGCGACAATCTCTGCGGCCGGCACGTCGCACATCGACTCGGCCCACTCGGGCGTCCAAGCACTGGCCGCCTGCGCCAGCTCATCAAAACCCGTGGTATAGCGGGCAACGAACTCGTGATCGTACAGGTCCTCGGCTACCAGCACATGTGCGATACCCAGCAGCAACGCCAGATCGCATCCGGGACGCACGCGCAGCCAGCGGTCGGCAAGCGCGGCCGAACCGCTGCGCCGGGGGTCAACCACGATGATCTTCGCCCCGCGCCGGCGCGCATCGTTGAGCGCATCAACGGCCCCCATCGTCGACGAATCGACGATGGAACGCCCCAGGTACATGATGCAGTCGGTATGTGACAGGTCGGAGGCGGGACTATAACCCAGGCTGTGCTCCCAACCGGTAAGTCGGCTTACCTCGCAGGCACCGTCGGCACCGTATACGTTGGGCGAGCCCAGCGCATGCATAAAACGATGCGCCCAGTAGCGGTCGAACGAGGGCACGCCGAGCGTCATACCCAGTGCACGGGGCCCGCGCTCGTCAACAATCCCCAAAAGGCGCTCGGCAATCTGGGCAAACGCCTCGTCCCACGAAATCACATCGAACCCCGAGCCATCAGCTCGTCGGCGCATGGGGTGCAAAATCCGGTCGCGCTCGTCAAACGGCATTGCCAGGCGATGCCGCCCGCGGGCACACAGCGCACGCGTCGCGCACGGATGCCCCGGCACCGGCAGCTCGGCCGTCACGCGACCGTCCTCAACTCGTGCCGCAAAGGCGCAATCGGCATAGCATCCCCCGCATGTGGTCACCACGGCGCGACCGTCACGCTTCACAGCAGATGCCATCTCGATTACCCCTTTCACAAGCCAAACACAACAGACCAACAGCCCGGCAACGGGCCCCAGACCCAAAAAGCCTCCCGCACGGCAACGCCCCGCGGGAGGCCCAACGTCAAACAGACGGTACCTTACGCCTCGGACTTCTTGGCGTAGATAAACCAGTAGCCGAGCGCGACCAGAACCGCGCCGCCCACGATGTTGCCCAGCGTGGCAGCGGACAGGTTAAACGCAATGCCCGCAGCGTTGAGCGCATCGGCGCCGGCGACGTCGGCGCCATAGCCGCATGCATGCATCAC
The DNA here is from genome assembly GCA_048485235.1 of Collinsella sp. GTDB lineage: Bacteria > Actinomycetota > Coriobacteriia > Coriobacteriales > Coriobacteriaceae > Collinsella. The sequence goes on along the minus strand of DBFWCI010000002.1, from coordinate 90,142 downwards.
GGCGCCCATGGGCAAAAAGTACATGTTGGCAACGCAGTGCTCAAAACCGCAGGCCACAAAGGCGGCGATGGGCAGCAGAATGCCCACAACCTTATCGACCACGGTCTTGCCGGCGGTACCGATCCACACGGCCAGGCACACAAAGATGTTGCACAGGATGCCGCGGAAGAAGATCGTCACCCAGTCGATCGTCACCTTGCCGGCGGCGACGCTCACCATGGAGTTGGCGACCGCCTCGCCGTTAAGTTTATATATGCCGGCCATGTACACCAAAAAGACGATGAACAGAGCACCGACAAAATTGCCAACCCACACGACGACCCAAGCCTTGAGCATCTGAGCCAAGGTGATCTTTTTACTCTTGAGCGCGCAGACCATAAGAGAATTACCGGTAAACAGCTCGGCGCCGCACACCAGCACGAGCACCAGGCCCAGGCAAAAGCACAGGCCGCCCACGACACGCTGAGCGCCCCAGCCCAGCGTGCTATCGCTCAAGAACACGGTAAAGAACAGGCCGCCGAAGGCAATAAACGCACCGGCGAACATTGCCAACAGAAAGGCCTTTGCGACCGGCAGGTTGGCCTTGGTCACGCCGGCGGCCTCGGTCTTGGCCTCGATCGCGGCGGGTGTCAGGCAATCGGGAGCGGGATACTCCACCTTGGAATCTGCCATGTCAATCACTTCTTTCCTAACAAAATGGAACAAGTGCTCCTACTGCTCTTGCCCCAAGCGGACAAAGTGGGAAAAGTCGTTGGCGGCCACGGCGTCGTACACGGCGTCGACGGCCTCAAAGACCTCCGGGGACATGGGGTTGTAGAACTCCGTGTCGCCCGGCTGAATCCCTATGAAGACGATATCTTCGCACGATTGCTCAATCTCTTCGATCAGAATCGACAAGGGAAGCGAATGCGTGGTGAACATCGACTTGCGGGCCACATCACGTTTGTCGAGCAAGCGGATGGCGCCGACGGGCAGCACCATGTCGGCGGCATCAACCAAAACCAAACGCGGCGGACGCTCACGCTTGACCTCGATGATGTCATCCTCGGGCGTTTGGCCTCCGTCGATGGTGTACCAACCGGCGATGGGCGCGTCCTCCATCTTTTTGGAGAGCACGGGGCCGGCGGCATCGTCGGCGCGCAGCACGCTTCCCGCCGTGAGCACGATACCCGCAAACGGGGCGCCGTTCACGCGGCCATCCACAACGCGACCCATTACTGCAACCTTCCCGTCAGATACACGCCCGACACATCGCGCACGCGCTCAACCAGATCGCGAAACTTCATCAGAAACGCGACCTGCTGGGCATGCAGGCCAAAGTCGTCGTCGAACACCGAAATGCCGGCCTTGGCCGACCCGCGAAAACCGCGCTCGTCGAGCAGCGTATCGCAGGCCTCGAGCAGCGACGGCACGGCCGCCTTGTCGAGCTGGCACTCACCAAAGGAGCGGATGGCCTCGAACTTGGTCTTGGCCTCCCCCTCCGGCAGTGCGTCGACGAGCGTATAGAACACATCCACCGGCACCGACAGGCGCGGCTCAAAGCAGTCGAGCACGCCGGTGTGGTGGCCCACGGCGAGCGTGTAGTACAGCACGTCGCAGGCCTCCTGGGGAACGTCTTCCTCGGTCTCCACAAACTTACGCGTGAGCTCGTAAAAGACCACCTGGTCGGGCGCATGGCCCAGGCAGGGGTCGGCGACGCCCTCGGCGGCCTCGTCGCTTGCGCGCGAGGCATCGCCAAAAGAGCCGCCGAGCATGCCGGGACCCGCAAAGTAACCAGAGCGGTCCGTGAGCTCCATCTAGCGACCTCCGGCCAGCACCAGATCCTGCAGCGCCGAGTACACCTCGACGCGGCGCGGATCGTCCTGCTTATCGATGAGCAGCGCCATGGCACCGCGGATATCGCCCTTGGGCGCGCCCTCGAGCGTATCCATAAACTCGTTGGCCAGGTCGCGGCCGTAACGGTAGCCGCTCATGGCGCGAGCCTCGCGCTCGATGGCAACGCGCAGCTTGTACGGCACGCCGGGATGCAGGATATCGGCCTGCTCGCCGGCAGCCTCCACCGTGGTCTCGGCATGGAGCTTTTGGTCCAGCAGACCGAGCGCCATGGCAAAGCCGTAGACGGTCTGCGCGGGGCTGGGCGGGCAGCCGGGGATATAGACATCGACCGGCAAGATCTTGTCCGTGCCACCCCAGACGCAGTAGTTGTCGTAGAAGATGCCGCCGGTGCAGCCGCACGCGCCATAGGACACCACGATCTTGGGATCGGGTGCGGCCTCAAAGGCGCGCAGGGCCGGCATGCGCATGGCACGCGTTACGGCGCCGGTGTACAGCAGCACATCGGCGTGACGGGGCGAGGGCACGACCTTGATGCCAAAGCGCTCGACGTCGAAGACGGGCGTGATGGAACCGAAGATCTCGATCTCGCAGCCGTTGCAGCCGCCGCAGTCAACACGGTAGACGTACACCGAGCGCTTGATCTTCTTAAGAAGGGTCGCCTTGGCCTTCTCGATGCTCTCGTCGAGCTCGATCTTGGTCGGGCGGTACTGGAGCCGCTCGGGCAAAAGCGTGGGTTCGGCCATGGTTACTCCTCCTTCGTTTCAAAATCCATGATGATGCCCTCGACCGGCGCCGGACCGGCGGGAATCTCGGGCGCATCGGGGTTGAGCTCGCGGTCGATATACTCCGGGTTCACGCCGTGGCCGCCCAGATACTCCATGCCGGGGCCCTGGGGCTCACCGGACGCAAGCGTCTCGTTGGCAGCCATGCCGGCAGCGTTGCCGGTCTTTACGGCCGAGGCGGCGCGCAGGGCGTCGAGCTCGCGCTTGCACTCCTGGCACATACCGACGGTACGGGCAGCCTGCTCGGCCTCCATGCCGCCGGCCTTTTGCAGCAGGCGCTTTGCGTAGTCGATCTCCTTGTGCGGGGCAAACGGCTTGCCGCAGCGCGAGCAGTGCTCGAGCGTATAGACGCTCTTGCTGGTGAGGTCGTCCTTGCTCATGACGGCAAGCTCAAACTCCTCGGTGAGCTTGATGGCCTCCATGGGGCAGGCTTCCTCGCAGCGGCCGCAAAAGATGCAGCGGCCGTAGTCGATCGACCAGGTAATGGTATCGGCCGCAAGGTCGGTGTCCATGCGAATGGCATCGGCCGGGCACGCCACGCCGCAGGCACCACAGGCGATGCAGAGCTCGGCATTGTGCTCGGGCTTGCCGCGCATGTCCTTGTTAGTGGGGAACGGCGCAAACGGGTACTTGACCGTCGCGTCGCCGGCCTTGGCGTTAACCTTCCAAAGCTTCAGCATATTAGAGCGCCTCCTCATCGAGCGGAGCGGCTATGGTGCCCTCGCCCGCAAGCGGCGACTTGTCGCGCCAGACGTTCTCGAACTGCTCCTTGTCGAGCACGTGGTCGCGCTTGGCGGCGACATCGGTCACCGTCACGCGATCGGTGCAGGAGTAGCACGGGTCGAGCGAACCGACGATCAGCGCCGCGTCGCCCACGGTGTTGCCGCGGAACATGTAGCGCAGGACCGGCCAGTTGCTGTACGTGGCGGCCTTGGCGCGCCAGCGGTAGCACTTCTGGTTATTGCCGAGCATGGCCCAGTGCACGTCCTCGCCGCGCGGCGCCTCGGTGGCGCCAATGGCGTACTTGTGCGGGGTGTACTCCCAATCCGTGGTGAGGATGGGGCCCGACGGGCAGTTCTCGAGCATGGTCTCGATCATGTCGATCGAATCGTAGACCTCCTGGATGCGAACGGCGGTACGGCCGAAGGCATCGCAGGTGTCGGCCGTGGCGGCGTGCATCTTTTGGACGTCCGGATCGGCGTAGCCGTCGAAGGGATGGTCAAAGCGCACGTCGCGGGCATAGCCCGAGCCACGCATGAGCGGGCCGACCGGCGAGAAGTCACGTGCGATCTTGCGGTCCAAGATGCCGATGCCGCTCGTACGCTCAATGAAGTTGGGCGTGGAGAGCAGCACGTCGACGAGCTCTTGAACCTCGGAGCGCAGCTGGTGGATGGTCGTGAGCGTGGAGAGCTTCTGCTCGGCCAAAATGTCGCGACGCACGCCGCCGATCACGTTGAGGCCGTAGGTCTTGCGGTGACCGGAGAGCTTCTCGGCCAGGTCCATGGACTTCTCGCGGACGCGGAAGAACTGTTGGAAGCCGGAGTCGAAGCCCGTGTAGTGCGACGCCAGGCCAATGTTGAGCAGATGCGAGTGCAGGCGCTCGACCTCGAGCATGATGGCGCGGATGTACTGGGCGCGCGGCGGGACATGAATGCCCTGGGCGCGCTCGACGGCCTCGGCATAGGCCACCGAGTGGGCGCAGCCGCAGATGCCGCAGATGCGGTCGGCGAGGAACGTCACGGCGTCATAGTTCAGACGCGTCTCGGCGACCTTCTCCATGCCGCGGTGCACGTAGAACAGACGGTAGTCGGCGTCGACGATCGTCTCGCCCTCGACGAACAGGCGGAAGTGGCCGGGCTCGTCGGAGGTAATGTGCAGCGGGCCCATGGGGACGAGCGTGGTCTCCTTGCCCTTGGTATCGGCCAAGAACTCGTAGTTTTCCATGTCGCTCGCGGGAGCGGGACGGAAGCGGTAGTCCATGGAGTCCTTACGCAGCGGATACAGGCCGCTGGGCCAATCGTCGGGCAGCACTAGGCGGCGACGATCGGGCAGACCCTCGGGGATCAGGCCGAACATGTCGCGCAGCTCACGCTCGCCCCACACGCAGGCGGGGACGAACGGCGTCACGGACGGGAACGTCATCTTGGCGGGATCAACCTCGGTGCGCACGGTCACCCAGCCGGGATCCTCCCCCTCCATGGAGATGACGTAGTACACGGCGTAACGGCCGCACAGACTGCGCTCATCGTTACCGATGATCACGGGAATCCAGCCGTAGCGCTCGTAGTACAGGTAGTGGACGGCCTCGGGCAGCTTGTCCTGCTTGACGGTAATCGTCAGCTGGTCCTCGCACTGCCACTCGACCTTCTCGATGCAGCCCGGAACGGCGCGGCGCAGGGCCTCGACATGGCTCTCGCAGCGACGGGCATACACCTTGTTCTCAGTTTCAATCATTCGTTACTCCACCTCGCTCTGGGCGGTCTCGGTACCGAACACAGCGCGGTACATCGGCGTCGCGTGAAGTTCCTCGGTGCTCTGCTCGAGCACGATGCCGGTCGCGGTCTCCACACCGTGCACGAGGGGCAGCGGGGTGGCGATGCCAAACCACAAGATCATGACAGCCAGGATGATTTCGGGGATAAGCATGAGCACCGGGGCCTCATGCTTATCCATGCCCTGGGGCGCATGACCGAATACCGACTTGAGTGCGATGCGGGTGAGCGCGGATATGGCCACGGTAAGACCGAGGGCGACCACGACGACCAGCCACATGGGACCGGCGGTAACACCGGCGACAAAAGTCAGGAACTCGGAGATAAACATGCCAAAGGGCGGGAAGGCACCAAGACCGAGCAGCGCCAGGACGGCGAGCGCGGCGGTTGCGGGGGCAACCTCGACGACACCCTGGATCTTGGCCAGGCTACGCGTGCCAAAGGCGTGCTGAATGTTGCCGGACACGCAGAAGGCAAGCGTCTTGGTAAAGCCGTGGAACACGCAGTGCAGCAGGGCCGCGGCGATACCCAGCGGGCCACCGATACCCAGGCACAGGGCGATAACGCCCACGTTCTCCACAGACGAGTACGCAAAGCGGCGCTTGAGGTCGTCCTGGCGAAACATCGAGAGTGCCGCCACCAAAATGGACAGCGTGCCGACGATCAACAGCAAAAGCTGCGGATACTCGGCGCCCACGGCCTGGATAGTAAAGCCGTAGAAGCGCATGATCACAAGCATGGCACACTTAAGCAGAACACCCGAGAGCAGGGCCGAGACAGGGCTCGGGGCCTGGGAGTGGGCATCGGGCAGCCAAGTGTGCATGGGGAACAGGCCGGCCTTGGTGCCAAAGCCGATCACGACAAATGCAAAGGCGAGGCGCATGAGCGTCGGGTCGAACTGGTCGGCATACGGCAGCACGCACGACAGGAATGCGGCCTCGTGGGCGTTGGGAATCACGTCGGCGGCGTTGGCGTAGATCAGCAGCGTACCGAACAGGCCAAAGGCCACGCCGGCGGTGCAGACCATCGCATACTTCCAAGAAGCCTCGAGGGCCGTCTTGTTCTTGTAGATACCCACGAGGAACACGGTGGAAAGCGTGGTTGCCTCCACGGCAGCCCACGTGAGGATCATGTTGTTGGACAGGCACGCGAGCAGCATGGTGAACACGAACAGGCTAAACAGCGCAAAATACTGCTTGGCGCGCTCGGCGGGCATGGAGCCCTCCTCGATATCGGCCTTTACATAGGGCAGCGAGAACAGCCCGGTAAGAAAACCGATAAAGCCGATGAGCAGCACAAAGATGGCACCCAGCGAATCGAGGTGGAACCACAGGCCAAGAGCGCTCGCGGTTTCGCCGCTCATAAGGACGTCACCGGCCGTCATAATCGACAGCACCAGGACGGCTGCGACGGAGACCAGGTTGAGACCGGCAAACACGTTATAGGACGTGTTCTTGGGCAAAAACGCCATGACCAGCGAGAACACCAAAGGAGTCGCGAGCAGGGCGAGAATCAACGTTTCCATGGACTACCCCCTCAGCTCGGACAGGTCGCGCGCATCGAGCGAGTGGGAGTCGTCCCAAATGCGACGCACGACGATGGACATGATGATGACGGCAAAGATGGCGTCGGTGGCGATACCGATCTCGATGATCTCGGGAGCGGTGGGGGCCAAAAGCGCGAGCGTCACGTGGCTGCCGTTTTCCATAAGGCAGTATCCAAAGATCTGCTTCATGATGTTGCGCTGCGAGATGATGCAGGTGAGGCCCACGAAGAAGTGAGCGAAGCTAATAGCGAGCGCAGGCGTTGCGACCTCGGCCGTGGGCAGGCTGATCTGCGTCACAACGGCAAAGCAGATCGCGACCTCGACGGCGATGATGCAGATGGCCCACGCGGGCTTAAGGCCGGCCTTGAGCGATGCGTCGCTCGGCTCGCCCATCTTCTTGTATGCGCGGTTGAGGATGTAAGGGACCAGGACGACCTTAGTGATAAAGGCAGATCCGGCCCACATAAGCAGCTCCTGCGCACCGGTAGTAGCACCGAGCGTAGCGAGCAGTCCCACGAGCACCAGCGACTGCACCGCATACCAGCGAATGGCGTGCTTGATGTTCTTGGAGACGACCACCATGGTGGACGTGACGATCAGAAGGCCGCCAAGGATGTTGACGATCGAATAACCCATGTCGTTCTACCTCCTAACCGATCCAGCTGGCCGAAAGCGGGCCGCTGACGATGACCATGATGATGAGCACGATGAACACGAACGCCATCGCGCGGGGAAGCGGGGCTCCCGCAGCGACCTCTTCGCTCGGCTCGCCGGGCAGGCAATAGCCCATCCACTTGAGGAACCAGGCAAAGGTGGCGACGGTCTCGGCGACCATGATACACACGAGCACCAGGATCGCCACGTTGCCGGCACCCACAGAAAAGCCGCCGGCGATGATCTGGAACTTCGAGAAGAACGTGTTCATGGGCGGCACGCCGGCAATGGCGAGCGCGGCGACACCAAAGCCCACGCCCGAGATCGGGTACTTCTTTACGATGCCGCGAAGCTTGGGCAGCATACGCGTACCGAGCGTAAAGGAGAACGAACCGGCGATCAGGAAGAAAAGCGTCTTGGCGAAGGCGTGGTTAAAGATGTGGCAGACGGCGCCATCGAAGGCGAGCTGGCTGCCAAAGACCGAAAGGCCCAGACCAAAGAACACATAGGAGAGCTGGGCGATCGTGGAGAAGGCCAGCAGGCGCTTCATGTCCTTTTGCGGCAGGTACATAAGGAAACCAAAGAGCATGGTGACCATGGCGTCGATAATGGCGACCCAACCCACGATCTCGGGAATCTCGCCGGCAGAGACGAGTGCGCGCGCGAACACGCACACGCCGACCTTGACCATCGAGGCACCATGCAGGTAGGCCGAAACAGGCGTCGGCGCTTCCATGGCCGAAGGCAGCCACATGTACATGGGGACCTGTGCGGACTTGGCCCAGGCCGCAAACAGCACGAGCAAAAGGACGATAGCCTTGAGCTTGGTGTCGAGGCCGGCAATCGCGGTGATGGCGAAGGTGCCGGTGTGGGCAAACACGATGGCGGCGCCCAGATACAGGCCGAGCGCACCGATATGCGTAATGATCAGGGCCTTCATGCCGGCCTTCTTGGCCGTAGGCGACATGTAGTAGCTAATGAGGCCCCAAGAGCACGCACCCGTGATCTCAAAGAACACGAGCTGGCCCAAAAGGGTCGAGCTGTACACAAGGCCGGCCATGGCGCCGATGAAGGTCGCGAGGTACGCGTAGAAGCGACGACGCGGTGCGTCGGGATGCTCACGGTTATTCTCGCTCATATAGGGAATCGAATAGATCACGACAAGCAGGCCGATACCCACAAAGGCGGGCGCGAGCAGCGTACTCATGCGATCGAAGGTGAATCCCATGACGAGGGTCTGCCCAAACGAGATCAGGGGGACCTGAGTGTCGGGCATGCCGGCGCCAGCGAAATTCGCGGCGAGGGCGATGGTGCAGACCGTCGAGACGGCGGCACCCAAAACGCTGAACCACTTGGCGTACGGACGGGGGAACAGGGCGACGAGCACCGAGGCCACCATCGGGGCCGCGATAGCGACCAAGCCGAGAAGGGACAGACTGACTGCAAATGACATTGTTTCTCCCTTCTCCTACACGCCGACGACCACGAAGACAAACGCCAGAACGGCGATGCCCACGACGGCCCAGGTCTGATTGCCAAGCACCTTAAAACGCGAGCGCGAGCAGGAGTTCTCGATCACGCCGCATACGACAAAGTCGATCAGGCACTTCACCAGGAAGATGACCGCGCCCAGAACGGCCGCGATACCCACGGCCGCGGGCTCGCCCCAGGGGACGAAGATCGCGCAGAACCAGGCGACGACCAGGACCTGCTTCATGGACATGGCGAGCTTGGCCATCGCAAGCGACGGGCCGGAAAGCTCAGCGAGCGGACCTTCCTGGAGCTCCTGCTCGGCCTCGGCCTGATCAAACGGCAGCTTGCCGAGTTCCATGTAGCAGGCAATCGCAAAGGCGATGCCGGCGAGGATCACAGCGACCGGCGCGTCGATGGCGCCCGTCATGATGCGCTGGCCCATGGTGGCGATGTCGGTGGAGCCGCACACCAGGGCGGCGGCAAACAGCGCCAGCAGCATGGACGGCTCGATGAGCACGCTCATGAGCAGCTCGCGGACGCCGCCGATACCGGCGTAGGCGTTGGACGAATCCACACCGCAGAGGGCGAAGAAGAAGCGGGCGAGCGCCAGGCTATACATGATGGTGATGGCGTCACCAAAGACCGGGATGGGGCTTTGTGCCGTAAAGAGCGGCAGACCCATCGCGAGCATAAAGGCGACGGCGAAGAACAGCGGCGGCATGATGCGCAGCGCAAAGCTCGCATCCTCGCTCTGGGACTCGGGGCGCGCAAAGAGCTTGGCCAGGTCGCGGTAGTCCTGCATGATGCTGGGGCCGCGACGGTTGTGCATCTTGGCGCGGATCACGCGGCCGAGACCGGAGAAGAACGGCGCGACGGCCATAACGACCACGCCCTGCAGAACGGCAAGTACGATGTTGTTCATGCTCTCCCCTCCTTAACCCATTTGCACGGCGAGCACGAGGAACACCACGAGTGCCGCGACGATGTAGCAGATATAGATGCTGTAGTTGCCGCCCTCGAGCTTAGTCGCGAGGTCGGCGAGCTTCTCGACACCCTTATGCGGGGCATCGACGAGAACCTTGTCGGGTACGGGCTCCACAGCCTCGGCCACACCGGTGAGCTTCTGGAAGAAGTGCGCGATGGACCAGCAGACGGCCGTGCAGCGGTCGCGCAGCGTGTAGAGAGGCTGCATAAACCAGGACACCTCGGAGGCAAAGGTCGTGGCCACGACAGGCATATGCTCGTTGGGAACATAGCCGCACGCCCACGGCTGGGACTTCTGCACCTTGCCGACGGTCTTGAGCTTGCGATAACCGCAGGCAAGGCCGACGAGCACCACGAGCGCAATAGCGATCGCGGGCGTGGAGGTGGCAGCGCCGGAGTACTGGTTCATGAGCTCCATGCCCTCGGCGGCAAACACGCCACCGTACGGATGCAGCACGGACGCAGCGACATCGACCAGCACGGGCGCGATCACGGGAGCGCCAATGCCCAGCACGACGCAGATGGCCGCGAGCAGGCCCTGCGCAAACACCATGGGGGCGGGAACCTCCTTGGCATTGGCCGCGGCCTCGGAGCGGGGCGCGGAGGCAAAGGAGACGCCATAGGCCTTGACGAAGCACGTGACAGCCAGCGCGCCGGTAATGGCAAGCGCGACGGCAGCGAACACGGCCACGATCATGACGGCCTTGTCGCCCTGCATGGCGGTGTTAAACAGCGACTGGTAGGTAAACCACTCGGACACGAAGCCGTTGAAGGGCGGGATGGCCGAGATGGCAAGCGCGCCAACGAGGAAGCAGATGGCCGTTGCCGGCATACGACGGAACAGACCGCCCATCTTCTCCATATTGCGCGTACCCGTGGAGTACAGCAGCGCACCGGCGCCCAAGAACAGCTCGCCCTTAAACATCGCGTGGTTAAACGTGTGGTAGAGGGCGGCCATCAGAGCCAGGACGGCGATGCCGACCGAGTTGAGCGCCATGGCGGCCATGGAGGCGCCAACGCCGAGCAGAATGATGCCGATGTTCTCGACGGAGTGTTAGGCCAGCAGGCGCTTGATGTCATGCTCCTGCAGGGCGAAGGCCACGCCGAGGACCGACGAGATCGCACCGAAGACCATGACCATAAGACCCCACCAGACCTGAACGCCAGAGGCGGAGAGCAGGTCGAGGCCCACCTTGAGGATGCCGAAGATACCGATCTTGATCATGCCGCCGGACATGAGGGCCGACACGTTGGACGGCGCCTCGGGATGTGCCTTGGGCAGCCAGCCGTGCAGCGGGATGATACCGGCCTTGGCGCCAAAGCCAAAGAAGGCGAGCACGAAGCACACGGATGCGACCGCGGGGCTAAACTGCGTAGCGCGGAAATCCGCAAAGGCAAACGAGCCGCCGGCGAAGTTGGTCATGGTGAGGAAGCTCGCCATGATGAGCACAAAGCCCACGTGCGCGATCACAAAGTAGAGCCAACCGCCGTGGATGGAGTTCTCGTTCTCCTCGATCACGACCAGGAAGTACGAGGTCAGCGACATGAGCTCAAAGGCGACCAGGAACCAAAACACGTTGTCGGCGGTGATGACGAGCATCATGGACGCCACGAAGGTGTTAAAGAAGAAACCGGCGCGGCCCTTTTTGCCCGGGTACTCATCAAAGTAGTTGAGACCGTAGATCGAGCCGGCAAACGCGAGCACCGAGATGAGCGCCACGAACAGGCCGGACAGCTGATTGAGCAGCAGCTGGAAATGGGCAAACGGGAAGAACACGATGGTGTCGACCGACGTGACATCGCCCAGCACGGCCTGGATACCGGCCACAAACGAAAGCACCGCGGCGACGGCGCCGATTAGGCAGCCGGCGGTCTTGGCGGCGTTATCGGCCTTGATCAGCAGAACCGAGGCGAGCGCACCGATGCACGAGACGGCAAGCGATGCGATAAACAGCGTCATGCTATCCATTGTTTACGCTCCCTTCTGCTTTCTCGGACAGGCCCTGGGCCACAGCGGTAACGTCGACGACCGGACCGTTTTCGATCGAGCGCAGGCGCTTGGCCTCGTCGAGCTCGCGATCGGCCGCGCCACCCATGACGGTCAGCGCCTTGGTAGGGCACGCCGCCACACAATGCGGGCCGTCCGGATCGAAGGCACACAGATCGCACTTGACAGCGCAGGTGTACTGACCAGGAGCCCACGTAAGCAGGCTGCTCAGGGACTTAGGATACGAAGGCGTCGGGTCGCACATGCCTGCGACACCGGCGATAGACGTGCCATCGGGATGGATGGCTCCGAAGGGGCACGCGATGGCGCACAGCCTGCACCCGATGCACTCCTGCTCCTTGACGTGGATGCGATCGCCATCGTGCTCGATGGCATTCACCGGGCAAACCTCGGCGCAGGGGGCACCCTCGCAATGGTGGCAGGCAAGGGCGGCCGAAATACCGCCGGTCTTCACGAGCGCCAAGCGCGGCGTATCCTGAAGACCCTGCATCCGGTGGGCGTCGGCACAGGCGGACTGGCATGTTCCGCAGCCGATGCACCTCTCCAGGTTGATGTCGATGAAGCGGTTCATCCCCACTTCCTTTCAAAATAACGGGCCGGGCTCCCGAACGTACGGGACGCCCGGCCCAAAAAGCCAACGAGAACGGGACTACACGATTTGGTTCACGTGCGTCTCGTCGTCGAACTTGGCGGCGCCAGGCTCAACGTCCTGGGGAGCGGCGGCGTCGACCAGAGCCTGCTTGAGCTCGGTGTACTGACGCTCTACCTCGCCCTCTGCCCAAACCTGGTCGGCAATGGCGTCGACCTGGCAGGCGGAGAACTTGTCCTCGGGCGTGTGCGAGACCGGGTCGACCTTGTGAATGGTCAGCTCGTTGCACTTGCCGATCCACCACTGGTAGGTCATATAGACCGTGCCCTTGTTGATGCGATCGCTCACGTCGGCGCGGCTGTATACCTGGCCGCGGCGGCTGTGAATCGAGACGATGTCACCGTTCTTGATGCCGCGCGCCTGGGCGTCCGCGGGATTCATGCGGACAAAGCCGGGCTCGTCGGCAAGAAGTGCCAGCGTCTTGCAGTTGCCGGTCATCGAGCGGCAGCTGTAGTGGCCGACCTCGCGGACGGTGCACAGGATGAGCGGGTACTCATCGTCGGGAAGCTCGGAGGGCGCCTCCCAGTCGTGCGCCATCAGGTTGGCGCGGCCGTCCTTGGTGGTGAACTTTCCACCAGCGAACATGTCGGGCGTACCGTGGTCGTTCACATCGGTGCTCTTGACCGGCCACTGGGCGTAGCCGCCCTCGGGAGCCATCTTCTCGTAGGTCGCGCCCACAAAGTTGGGGCACAGGCTGATGCACTCGTTCCAGATCTGCTCGGTGTTGTCGTAGTGCATGGGATAGCCCATGCGCGTGGACAGGTCCGCGAAGATCTCCCAGTCGTGGCGGCACTCGCCCTTGGGCGGAACGGCCGCGTCAAAGTGCTGGAAGCTACGGTCGGATGCGGTAAAGACACCCTCGTGCTCGCCCCAGGAGGTGGCAGGCAGGATGACGTCGGCGAGCATGGTCGTCTGCGTCATAAAGATGTCCTGGCAAATGAACAGATCCAGCTCGGAGAGCGTCTTGCGCATACCGGCCGAATCGGGCTCGGTCTGCACCGGGTCCTCGCCGTAGTTGTAGAAGCAGTGCACCTTGCCCTCGTCGACCAGGTGGCCCAGGTCGGTGAGCTTGTAGCCCTCCTCGAGCGGGAGCTTTTCCTCGGGCACGCCCCAAGCCTTGGCAAACTTGGCACGCACAGCCGGGTCGGTGACCTTCTGGTAGCCAGGGTACAGGTTGGGCAGCATGCCCATATCGCAGGAGCCCTGGACGTTGTTCTGACCGCGCACGGGCGCGAGGCCGGAATTGGGTTTGCCGATCTGGCCGGCGACGCAGGCAATGGAGGCGATGGTGTGCACCGTCTTCAGGTTCTGCTTCTGCTGGCATACGCCCATGCCCCAGCCAATGATGGCAGAAGGCTTCGCCGTGGCGTACATCTCGGCAGCTTGGTGGATCAACGCGGGCTCGACACCCGTGATGTCCTGTACGGATTCGGGAGTGTAGTTCTTGATGGTCTCCCACCACTCGTCAAAGCCGTTCGTGTGCGCGGCGACGAATTCCTTGTCGTAGAGGCCATCGTTGACCAAGCAGTTTGCAAAGGCGTTGAGGAACGCGACGTTGCAACCGTTCTTGATCGGAAGGTAGAGATCGGCGATACGCGCGGTTTCGATATGGCGCGGGTCGGCGACGATGATCTTGCAACCCTTTTCTTTGGCTCGCACGATACGCCTTGCGACGATGGGGTGCGAATCGGCAGGGTTATAGCCGAAGAGGAAAATGCAGCCCGCATCCTCCATACCGGGGATGGAGCATGACATGCAACCTGAACCAACCGTGTCCATCAGACCGAGGACAGTAGGGCCGTGTCAAGTACGGGCGCAGTTGTCTACGCTGTGGGTGCCGATGCACGCACGCGTAAACTTCTGCATGACGTAGTTCGCCTCATTGCCGCCGCCTCGCGAAGAGCCGGTGGTCATGACAGCGTTAGGACCATATTCGTCAATTATGGCCTGCATCTTAGATGCGGTGAAATCCAGTGCCTCGTCCCAGCTTACGCGCTCAAGATCCGCGCCCTTAGTGCGGCGGATCATCGGGTGCAGTACGCGAGGAGTCAAGATCTTGGTGTCGTTGATGAAGTCGTAGCCGCTCATGCCCTTAAGGCACAGCTCGCCCTGATTGGTGATGCCGTTGAGCGGTTCGGTACCCACGACCTGGCCGTTTTGGACCAAGAGGTTAAACTGGCAACCGGCGCCGCAATACGGGCAGATCACTTTATGCTTCTCCATGACACCCTCCTTCCTTTCTCTGCTACCGATTAATCGGTACGTATTTGACAATCGTTGGGCCTGTCGCCCGACGCTTACGCCTCGTTTTCGATGGTGGCGCGGGCACGCTCGGCAGTCAGCTCCGCCAGGCGCTCCTCGTCTACCAAGGTGAGGCCCTTGGTCGGGCACGCCTCGGCGCACGCCGGACCGCCGGGACGGCCCACGCACAGGTCGCACTTGAGCACGAAGCTCTTAGTCTGCGAACCCACGCGCACGTCACCCATCAAGACGGGGACCTGCGTGGTCGCCACGCTCACGGCGCCAAAGGGGCATGCCATGACGCAGCTCTTGCAGCCGATGCAGTTGTCCTCGTTAACGCCGATGCGATGGTTCTTTGGATCAAAGAACAAGGCGCCCGTAGGACAGGCCTTCGCGCACGGAGCGTCCTCGCAGTGGTGACATGCCACCGGTGCGGAGATCTCGTACGTACGCGTCACGCGCAGGCGCGGTGCGGCGATGTTGCCGGGAATATCGTGTGCCTCGATGCACGCCGCCATACAGGTTTGGCACCCAATGCAGCGTGAAGAATCAGCCACGACTCGTTTATTGCCCATGTTGTTCACTCCCTCCTGAATCCCATGCCGGAGAGACCCTGTCGACGTTACCCCGGACCGCCCGTGGTCCGGCATCGGCGTATCGAATGCATGCGGCGAAACAGACACTCGATAGAATTTCTCCAACGGTATACAGATTGAATATACGCAGTTGCAGGGGGCAAACGTGAGCATAGGCCCTGCAATACGGGTGTATTGCAGGGGTTTTGGCAGGTTGGAATTATTCTCGGATAGCTATAAAGGTGAGTGTATTACATGCGTACATCCAAGGGAGATTTCACGCTCGTTTATAAAGGATGTAATACGTTTGATATATATTTCGCGCTCATTAACTTGAGTGCAATAAAGTAGTGGTTATAAGATTGGTTATTATCAGCTAATGCTGTATTTGACCATTCATATTGCACGCTCATTAAGGAGGCCAGTGATGTCATCGACACAAAAACGAGCCATCCTGCAGGTGCGCATTCGCGAAGAGGACAAGCAGCATGCCGAGCGCCTCTACGACGCCATGGGCACATCGCTTGCCGAGGCCGTCCGTCTTTTTGTCGCGCAGAGCATTTTGATGCGCAAGCTCCCCTTTCAACCGGTTGCCGTGCGCTCAAAGGACGGCTCCGCCGCCTATGGATCGCTCAAAGGATATGGTGACCCCAATCGCCGCGCCGAGGAGCGCAATGCCTGGATTGAGTACCTTGCCACAGAAAGCGACGATTCGATTTTGGGTCCCGAGGAAGTAGATATCCATGAGTAGCACCATCATCGACGAGACCGTCATCCTACGCTACCTGCTTGACGACGACGAAGTTCTGTCACCGCGCGCCGCCAAGGTCATCGCCACGCGCACCGCTCGCGTCTACCCCGAAATCATCACGCGCGTCGTGGTCACGCTGCGCGACGTCTATAAGGTTCCCCGCGTTGAGATTGCTACGGCCATGAGAAGGCTGCTCGATGACGTCATGGTCGACGAGCCCACCGTTGTCGCCCTTGCAATCAAACTCTTTGGCAAGACTCATATGGACTTTACCGACTGCCTCCTCGCAGCCCGAACCGCCATCTACAACGATGATGTCGTGAGCTTTGGCAAGCCCATCATCCAAGGCATGATCGATTACCGCCGCAAGCGCCAAACCGCTGTCGAAGCCCGCAGCCACAGCACCGACTCCACCATCGACAAGCTCCGCCACCAATCCCGCCACTAACCGACAGGCAACGGCATCGCCCGCCACACAGCCCCCATCCCCACCTGAGTTGCGGTGAAATAGTTCCTGGATTTAGGCTTATTCGAGCCTTTCAGGAACTATTCCACCGCAACTTTCTGTAAGGGTGGTTTTTAGTGCCGCCGAGGGGCACTAATCAACCGTTTGCCGATATGTTTGGCTACGACTCATGACTCTGACCTGCCCCGTCAAGCTTTTGGTCAGTTCATGGCAAGGTCTGACGGACCAAATTTGGGATAGCGTAGTGTCATTCACTCCCCCTCGAGACCATGGGGTCGAAAATGAGTCATGATAAACGCTGTTCCAAACCGCAAGTAGAGCTGTTCTTCCGGTTATTCGAGGCCCATCATGGCGGGCGCCTGTTTGTAGCTACCAAAAAATGGGATGAACGCTGTGCCTACGCGCTCATGCAAAAAGAGATGATTATTCGACTCTACAACCATGTCTACGCTGATCCCGCGTATTGGAATGACCTCGGCGTCGAAGATCGCATCTTTCAATTGGCATCCGCTATTGCGGTCGTTGAACCGGATGCCGTGTTTTGTGGAGCAACGGCGGCACTGCTCTATGGCATCGGTTCTACATATTCGCTTCTCGACAAGGTGCAAGTGCTGCTGCCGCGTTCCACCAGGCGCGATACGTACGAATTCGTTGAATACCGACGCTGGCGGCCGGGCGACGTATGGCAGCTCGGCCCGTTTACGTTAACGGATCCATATCGCACGGTGGTCGACATCGCCCGAACGAGCGCCTTTCGATATGCACTAGGCTATGTCGACGGGTTGGCTCGTGAGTACGGTGTCGAGCGTGAAGAATTGCGTTCATATGCACAAGCGAACTGCCGTGGACTGCACGGCATCGCGCGTGCATTTGACGTTTTTGAACACATGGATGGCAGATCGGATAACGGTGGAGAATCCGAAGCGCGGGCGGCAATGATTCTGGCGGGAGTTGCCGCTCCCGAACTTCAGGTTGAAATCACTCGACCTGGAAACGCCGGCCATTATTTGGCAGATTACGGCTGGCAAATGCCAAACGGCTCTTGGATGCTGGCTGAGCTGCATGGACTAGGCAAGTTTGAGGACGATGCCCAAAATGATTCGGAACATGCTGCGGCAAAAACCTATCGAGATGCCCTCGTGCGCGACGCGAACCTGCGTGCCATGGGCCACAACGTCATTCATTTCAAATTCTCAGACACCTACGATGTCAAAGCGTTCGGCTCCATGATGCGCGGCTACGGTATACCAACCACAAAACCCTACGCAGACTCCTGACCGGCTGCCCTCATCTTCTCGACAACAGAACCCATCATCGACCCAGACCGCTCAGCCTCAATAAGTTGCGGTGAAATAGTTCCTGGATAACAGCTTTTGCGGCTAATCCAGGAACTATTTCACCGCAACTTAGAAGGGGATCTGGGGTCCCGGCATGTATATGAAAACGGCTCTGGCACCAAATGGAGCCAGAGCCCTTAAAACTATCCTATGGAGCGGGCGACGGGAATCGAACCCGCGTCATCAGCTTGGAAGGCTGGGGTTCTACCATTGAACTACGCCCGCAAGATATGGTCGGGACGACAGGATTTGAACCTGCGACATCCTGCTCCCAAAGCAGGCGCGCTACCAAACTGCGCCACGTCCCGAAGGTGTTGAGCAGCTAAGGTCTAAACCTTGCGTGTCCCAAAGCGAAGGAAATTATAGGGGAGACTCCCCGCCTGTGCAAGCATTGATGCCTTAGCTCCTCGAATGTGCAACAAAACGACTATGGAGCAAACCGATCACAAAGGCAACCACAGCGACCGGCGCCCACGCGGCTCCAATGTCCGCCAGCGGCAGCGCATCGAACGGCAGCCACGCGCCCGCAAAGAACGCGTCGCGGACCGAGGTGATCACGCTCTGCACCGCGACCACGCCGCCGACCCAAACCCAAACCTGCGGATGCGCGTCGCAAAAGCCGTGCATCAGGCCCATAAGCACCAGCACAATGGCAACGGGATACAGGGCATTGAGCATAGGCACCGAGAACATAAGGATCACGTCGAGGCCCACGTTGGAGAGCACGCACGAAAACGCCGCGAACACAAAGGCGAGCATCGCAAAGGGGCGGCGCATGGCCTCCTCGGAAGCCTCCGCTCCCCCTTTAACCACATACGTCTCGCAGAAGTACCGCGAGCAGCAGCTAATAAGACCGATGCACACGTTCATGCAGGCGAGGAAAAAGATCGCAAAGACCACGACCGTGCCGACAAGGCCAAAGTGCATGGAGGCAGAGCGGGCAAGGATGGCGGCGCCATTGGTGGCATCGGGCATAACCGTGCCGAGCTGCATGCCGGCAAGCGCCAGGCCACAGTAGATGATGGCCATGAGCACGCCGGCGATCACACCGGAACGCGAGATCTCAAAGGCCACGCGCTTATCGTCGGTAACGCCGAGCTCATGGATGGTCTCAGCGATGATGATGCCAAAGGCGAGCGACGCGAGCAGGTCCATGGTCTGGTAGCCAGTCAAAAAGCCCTGCACGGCAGCACCGGCATTGTAGGGAGCCTGCGGCGCGGCAGCGGGACCCAACGGCGAGACCACGGCGGCACCAACGACCAGCACGATGAGCGCAATGAGCGCGGGGCCCGTAATGCGGCCGAGCACGCGCGTGATGACGCCCGGACGCAGCGTGAGTGCAAACGCGACGACAAAGAAACCGACGGCAAACACCAGGCGAGCCGTGCCAAGCGAGACGCCCTGAGGCAGCAAGGGCACCAGCATCTCGAAGGCCGTGGAGCTCGTACGCGGAATGGCCAGGCACGGGCCGATGGCCAGATACACCGCCGCAACAAAGAACTCACCGAACTTGGGGTGCACGCGGCCGGCAAGCTCGCGCGCCGTTCCAGCAAGCGCCACAGCGATAAAGCCCATGACGGGCAGGCCGATGGCGGCGATGAGAAAGCCGAACATGGCGACCGGCGTGGCAGAACCTGCCTGCAGCGCCAGCAGTGGCGGAATAATGAGGTTGCCGGCACCAAAGAGCATCGAGAATAGGGCGATGCCGACGGTGACGACATGGTCGGAGCGCAGACCGCGCGGCGCGGATGAGGCCATGGACACACCTTTCGGGTCGAAACAAAAACGGGACGGGCAAAAACACCCGTCCCGCAAGTATATACGCTCTAGCAGCTTTAGCAGGCTAAATCGCACAGAGCATCGATAGCCGTGTCAACTTCTTCGGTCGTGTTGAAATACCCAAATGAGAAGCGGACGACGCCCTGGCGCTCGGTCCCCAGCGCGCAGTGCATGAGCGGAGCGCAATGGGCGCCGGGGCGTGTCGCAATCCCCCACCCTTGCATGAGCGCGTCCGAGATCTCGGCAGAGTCGATATCACCCACGTTGAGCGACACGATCGCAGAGCGCGCGGGTTGGTCAAAGGCACCGTAGAGCGCAATGCCGGGGATTTCGCGAACACCGGCGAGGAAACGCTCGGCAAGCGCGCGCTCACGAGCCGCAATCGCCTCGACCCCGCCTTGTGCCTCGATAAAGTCAAGACCTGCGGAAAGTCCTGCGATGCCGTGACCGTTGAGCGTGCCCGCCTCAAGGCGCGTGGGCCACTCAAGCGGCTGCAGCGCATCGAAGCTGTGCACACCCGTGCCACCCATGGCCCACGGCGCCACGTCAATGCCCTCCGCAACGGCAAGGCCGCCGGTGCCTTGGGGTCCCATGAGCCCCTTGTGGCCGGTAAAGCACACGACGTCGAGCCCCATGTCCTGCATATCGATATGCGCCGTGCCGGCAGACTGCGAGGCATCGACAATCACGAGCGCGCCGGCCGCATGAGCCACAGCCGCCACACGTGCAACATCAACGGAGTTGCCGGTCACATTGGAGGCGTGCGTCACCACCACGGCACGCGTGCCAGGCGTCACCAGCCGCTCGAGCTCGTCGTAGTCGAGCAGGCCGTTCGCGTCGCAGCCCGCATGCTCAACGGTCACGCCCCGCTCTGCCGTCAGGCGGTTGAGCGGGCGCAGCACGGAGTTGTGCTCAAGCACCGTTGTGACCACGCGGTCGCCGGGACGCACCACGCCGTTAATCGCCGTGTTGAGCGCCGCCGTAGAATTGGGCGTAAAACAAACATGGTCCGCCCTCGGGCAGCCCAGCAAGCGCGCAAGCTTGGCACGGCAAGCATGAATCGTACGAGCGGCATCGAGGGCACCCGACGTGGCCCCGCGCCCGGCATTGCCGAGCGAACACATCGCCTGCGTCACGGCATCAATCACCGTCTGCGGCTTATGCATGGTCGTCGCCGCGTTATCCAGGTAGATCATCGCACGACCTCCCACATGTCGATTACCGTAAAGCCCTCGGTGGGGACGCCCGCCGCGGCAAGCTCGCCGCGCAGCAGGTCCTCATCCGAAGGCAGCGCCTTCCACGCCAAGCCGCAGCCGACAGCGACCTCCCCGGGCACGGGAATCGTGCGCCCGGGAAGGCCGCGCTCGACGCATAGGGTCTCGCACCCCATGGCGGCCGCCGTGGTAGGAAACGTGATGACAAGCGCCGGGCGCTTTTCTCTCATGGCAATCCCGCCCAAACGCTACGGGCGCACGACGCGCACGGCCTGCTCCATCTTCTCCACGATCACGTACATGTTGGTGACCTCGCCCACCGCAAGCTGGTCTTTAATGCCATAGTGATCGAGGCAGGTACCGCAGGTGAGAATCTCGACGCCCTGCTCGGCCAGTCCCTTCAGGTCGTCGAGCACCGGCGAGCCCTCGACGGTGAGCTTGGCGCCGCCGTTGTAGAACAACATGGTCGCGGGCAGCTCCTCCTGTTGCGTCACGGCAAAGATGAAGGCCTTCATGAGCTTGTGGCCCAGCTCGTCGTCGCCGCGGCCCATACAGTCGGTGTAGACGGAAATGACGAGCCTGCCCTTGCCGGCGCTGGCATCACAAAAGGCAGCGTCATCCTGCTCGGGATCAGCCACGGCAACGGCGCCAGAGGTCGCCACGGTCACGTGCCACTCGGCGTCAGAAACCTTCTCGACCGAGGCCGTGCAGCCCTTCTCCTGCGCCATCTTGGAGATGTTCTTGACGGCGGTCTCGTTATCGACCGAGGTCACGACGGCGCCCTCTCCATCGAGCTGCTTCAGGGCTTTGAGCGTCTTAACGACGGGCAGCGGGCAGGCATCGCCCATGGCATTGACTTCAATCTTGGTAGACATAGCTTTTCCTTTCGAATAAATCGTTTTAGAACGGTATATAGCTCAATAAACGTGTCGTTAACGTACAACGTGGACGGCAGGACCGCCTGGCACCGGCTCGCACACGCGACCGACGACGGCGGCGATACGTCCTTCGGCATCCAGGCGACGCGCAAGCTCATCCACATCGGCAGCAGGCGCCGCGATGAGCAAACCACCCGAGGTCTGCGGATCGTACAGCGCATCCAACATGCCCGGCTCCAGGTCATCGTCGGCCGCCACGCGCGGGCCAAAGAAGTCCTGGTTGCGGTAGGCACCGGCAGGAATAATGCCTAAACGCGCCATATCGAGCACCTGGTCAAAGAGCGGCACCACTCCCGACGCAAGCTCGACCTGCACGCCCGAACCCTCGGCCATCTCGCACGCATGCCCGATCAGGCCAAAGCCCGTGACATCGGTGCAGCCGTGAAGCTCAAGTCCCTCGGCCAGACGAATCGGGGCCTCGTTGAGGGTGCGCATCGAGTCGAACATCGGGCTGGCGTCGTCCTGCTCGATGAGTTCGCCCTTAATGGCCGTGGTGATGATGCCCGAGCCAACCGCCTTGGTCAGCAGCAACGCATCGCCCACGCGCGCGCCGCTATTGGCGAGCATGCGGTCGAGTGGCACAAAACCGCTCACGGACAGGCCGTACTTGGGCTCGTCGTCGTTGATGGTGTGGCCGCCCGCGATGGAGCAGCCGGCCTCGACGCACTTGTCGGCGCCACCCGCCAGAATCTGGCCGGCAACCTCAACGCCCAGGCAACTGGGTATGCAGAGCAGGTTCATGGCATGGCTTGGTCGTCCACCCATGGCGTAGATGTCCGACAGCGAGTTGGCCGCGGCGATCTGGCCAAACAGGAACGGGTCGTCGACCATCGGCGGGAAGAAGTCGATGGACTGCACGAGGCCAAGGTTATCGCCAACGCGGAAAACACTCGCATCGTCGGAGGTATCGAACCCCACGAGCAGGTTGTCGTTATGCACATTAGGCAAGTCGCCCAGGACCTGGGCGAGGGCTCCAGGAGCCAACTTAGCGGCTCAACCGCTCGCGGCCGTCATAGACGTGAGCTTAATCTGATCGTCAGTCATCGATACCTCCTCTCATCGGTCAATCAGTTCCTCCCAGTATACGCATGGCAGCGCCGAGAACGGACGGCGAATGACACCGCCCCTTACATGAGCGCCTGGGCTCGAATGGCCGCGCCGATCGCTCCGGCAAAGCGAGCCTGGGGCGAGGTGGTCACCGGCGACCCCAGTAGCTCGCCCAACCGCTCCACCACGAAGGCGTTCTCGCACAGGCCACCGGTCAGATAGTACGGGGCGCCCGCTGCCTGCCCGGCCATAGTGGCCACGCGCGACACGACACTCTCGATCACGCCGCGCGCAATGTTCTCGCGCGGCTCGCCACGACCGATCAGGCTGATGACCTCGCTTTCGGCAAAGACCGTGCACATGCTGGATATCTTGGTGGGCTCACCGGAACGCGCAAGGTCGGCCATCTGCTGCTGGGTAATGCCCAGGCGGTCGGCCATGATCTCAAGAAAGCGCCCCGTGCCGGCGGCGCACTTGTCGTTCATGGCAAACTTGGCCACGCGGCCGCCTTTAAGCTGAATGACCTTGGTGTCCTGGCCGCCCACGTCGATCACGGTACCGTGGTCACCAAACAGGCGCACGGCACCGGTACCGTGGCAGGTAATCTCGGTCACGACCTTATGCGCATAGGGCACGGCAACACGACCGTAGCCGGTCGCGATCACGCGAGCATCGTCGCCCGTCACGTCATAGCCCGCCGCTGCCAGTGCCTCGCGCAGCCGCTCGGAAGCATCGACCGAGGAGAACCCGGTTGGCTGCACGCACGTCCACGCCACCGAACCCTCCCCATCGACCACAGCAGCCTTAGCCGCCGTAGACCCGATATCGATCCCGATCCCCATCATGGCTCTCTCCCAATCTAAACATCAAAGGTAGCGGCGCGTTCAGGCGCCTTAGCTCTAGGTTTCTCAGGTGCCGGAGATTGCCCCGAAAGAGGAGCGCAGCGTACTTTGGGTACGCAAGCGACGGTTTGAGGGGCAAGATCCGGTGCCTGAGAAAGCTAGAGGGTTTCGATGAAGGCGGCGATGCGCGTCTCGATCTGGCCCATGTCGCCGTTGCTGTAATCGGTCTCAATCTTCATGTACGGAATACCCGCGCCCTCGACGGCCTCCTGCATGCGCGCACTCTCCACGTTAAAGGTGTGGCACGCCTGGAGCACGCTCTCCACTACGCCATCGACGTGATACTTCTCGCACATGGCCAGCGTATTTTCCATACGACCGTCGTTGGGCGTCATGACCGAGCAGTTAATGTCCAGGTAGCGATCGGCGATAGCGCGCAGAATATCGGGAGCCTCCGGGTCGATCATCATGGCCGCCGTGCGCTCGCCCGAGCAGTCGTCCATGCACACGACCACGCCGCCGTTGGACTCGATGGTGCGGCCGATTTTGTTGATCACGCCGCCCACCGGGCAGCCGGTGATCAGAATGCGCTTGGCATCCGCCGCAACCGGGCGCTCGCCCGCGTCGTAGGCCTCGCGCAGCTTGGCGACCTTTTGCTCCAGCTGCTGCGTATAGGCCTCGATATCAAAGCTAAACGTACCGGCGAACATGGTGCTCATCAGGTCGACGCCGCTCATGGCCGCCGGCTGATTGGCCTGCAGCGCAAACATGTCGAGCTGGGCCGCACGCAAGCGGTTGCGGCGGCGCACAGCGGCGCGCAGGTCATCGTCGGTAATCGTGATGCCGTAGAAGCTCTCGAGCTCCTCCTTGAGCAGGCGGCACTCCTCGTACCAGCCCTCGCGCTCGTAGGCGCGGTCGCGACCCTGAGGAAGATGCAGAATGTGCGTGCGCTTGAGCTCGTTGAGCAGCTCGTACATCTTCTTCTTGCCGTCGCAGGTGGTCTCGCCGATGATCATGTCGCTAAAGTACGTAAACGGGCACTTTTGCGAATAGGCAAAACCGTACGTCGACTTGATGAGCGGACACAAATTTGCCGGCAGCACCTTCTCGGCCTCGGGAATCACCTCGTCGGACGTACCGCACAGGGCCACGCTCGAGGCGCCCGCGGCATCGATAATCTCGAGCGGCGTATAGCTGCACAAATAGCCGACCAGGCGATTGCCGGCCTGTTTGTAATCCTTGACGCGAATAAACGCCGCCTTGCGTTGCTCGTTGAACTCCTCAAACGTGCGCGGCAACGGCTGTTCAATATTTTCCGACATATAACTCCTTAACAAATCTTTTAACCGACCAAGGAAACGGCTTTACCAGGTGCCCGAGGTTGCCGCGAAAGAGAAGCGCCGCATACTTTGGTACGCAAGCGACGGTTTGAACGGCAAGATCGGGCGCCTAGGGAAGCCGCCAGGGCGGATAGTCCTAAATGGTTTCCAAGAAAGCTTCAATGCGCGTCTGCAATTGCCCCGCGTCCTCGCCGGCGTAGTCGGTCGTGATGTGCATAAACGGAATGCCAGCTTCCTCGGCAGCCTTCTCCACGGCAAACGACTCCATCTCGTAGAGCGTGCAGAACTGCAGAGCCACGTCGACGATGCCGTCGGCATGCAGGTCCTTGGCCATCTGGACAATGTCCTTCATACGCTGGTCGTTGGGCGTAAAGACGGCACAGTTGATCTTAAAGTAGCGCTCGGCGATGGCATCGAGCATCTCGTCAACCGTCTCACCGGACTCATCGACCAAGTCCTTGTAGTAGCGCGAGCCCGTGCAGGACTCCTCGCCCACCACGACGCCGCCGGCCTTCTCGATGAGGTTGAAAAGCTTCCAATTGGGCACAGCCATGGGCGTACCGGTGTACAGGATGCGCTTGGTCCCCTTGGGTGCCACGCCCTCGCCGGCCTCGACACGTTGCTCGCACTCAGCCGCCATATCATTAATGGCGCCGGTCAGACGCGGCGTGTCGTCCATAAAGGCGGCCTGAACGGTCAGCAGGCTGTCCAGACCGCTGATGGGCGCTGGGTCGGCAGTGCGCGTGGCAGCGAGGCGCTGCAGGGCGCGACGCTTCTCATTGACGGCGTGGATGGCGGCCTTCAGACGCTCAGGCGTAATCGTGACGCCGCACTCTTCCTCGATCTTGGCGGCGAGTTTCTTGACCTCGGCCTTCCAGGTCACGAGCGTCGACTCGTCATGTACGTTGGGAATATCCATGACGTACATGTTCTTTTGCGTGGCAAAGAACTCGTAGGCTTTCTTCTTGCCATCGCAGGTGTTCTCGCCCACCACCAGGTCACTCGACTCGATGTAGGGGCAGACCTCGCCCAGCTTAAAGCCGGCAAAGCTCTTGATAAGCGGACAGGTGTTGCGCGGCAGGTGTTCCTCGACCTTATCGGTTGCCCAATCGGCACCAGAGCACAGACCCACGGGGATACCGTCGCAGGCAAGTACGATCTCCTCGGGCACGTAGACGCAGAACGAACCGACGATCTTGGTGGCCTCGCCGGCCTCCTTCTTGTTGAGCATCTCCTTAATGCGGCCGCTGTGGATGTTGGTGGCCACGAAGTCCAGGTAGGACGTGGACTTGGGGCGATTGTTCTGCGTCAGGAACATGTCCCCGTACATCTGGCCCACGGCGCCCAGCAGCATGTCGTGGTCGGCAAGATTCATGCCGAGGCTCTCCCACATCGGATGGAAATCAAATTCTTCAGCCATGACGGTTCCCCTCTCGAACCAAAAATGAATAGCTACGGTATTGCTGCACGGTGGGTGGCGAAAACCCAGCCGCGCCTAAACCCGGAATTTTAGGGAACCTGCTTTGCGGTCGATTATTTAGTTGTGCGTCGTCTCTCCCGGAGCCGTGAACATACCTGCTCATATGCGACTCCGAGCCATATACAGGGCGCGCGCGGCAACGCGGTGAATGTATGTCGTCTGCGGCATGTGCGCACCCTCCTTTACAAGTTGAGGTCAACTATATCAACGGTCATCGACTATACGAACACCGTTGACATTCGTACGACAGCATCGTGTGCCGTGGTTTAATAAATAATTATCTTGATTGATAAGAGCTTGTCATTCCTCATTCGGCGAACGGCAAAAACAAAGCCGCCGAGGCTTATATCCCCCGACGGCATTACCCGGCGCTATCGACAAACCAAATGGATCCTGCTGGCATCAAAATGCATGCGCAGCGTCTCGCCTGCTTGCGGCAGCTCGTCGACAGGCATGCCCACTTTGTTGACCTTCCACTGCAGGCGCGTGGGCGCATCGACGCGCGGCACGTCTAACAGCACCAAGCGCTCAAAACGCGAATCGCTCACGCGGGCCACATGCAGGTCGTAGCTGTTGCGACCCCGCTCGGCACGGTTGTCAACATGGAAGTAGCTCGCACGAATGCCCAGGTATGCCACCTCATCGGGCACCTCACGACCCACGTTAAAGGTCATACCCCAGTCGAGGGCCTCAACCTCTTCGTCGCCGATCTTGCGCGCGCGGCTCGTATTCTTGCAGCCCGTCAGGCGCAGTGCCGCCAGCGTCTGCGGACGACGGACCACGTCCTCGATGGAGCCGATCTCCTCCACATGCCCGTCGTGCATCACGCAGATGCGCTGACACAGGCGGCACGCTTCGTCGATGTCGTGGCTCACGTAGAGCACGGTACGGTTGCAGACGTCGAACAGGTCGAGCATGTTTTGCTCAAGCGCGCTCTTGAGATACGCATCGAGCGCGCTCATGGGCTCATCGAACATAAAGATGCCCGGATGCGCCGCCACCATACGGGCAAGCGCCACGCGTTGCTGCTGACCGCCCGAGAGTCGCACGGGAAAGCGGTCGGCAAAATCGGCCAGACCGAAAATACCCAGATAGCGCTCGGCGAGCTTTTTGCGCGCGGCGGCGTCGCCAGCATCCTTTACACCGGCGCATACGTTATCGGCCACCGTCATGTTGGGAAACAGCTGATAGTTTTGGAACAACAAGGCGCATTTTCGCTCCTGGGGTGACAGGTTGATGCCAGCCGCCGAGTCAAAAAAGGTCACGCCGTTGACGACGATCTTGCCCTCGTCGGGCGTCTCCACGCCGGCAATGCAGCGCAGCG
The DNA here is from genome assembly GCA_048485235.1 of Collinsella sp. Lineage (GTDB taxonomy): Bacteria > Actinomycetota > Coriobacteriia > Coriobacteriales > Coriobacteriaceae > Collinsella. The sequence continues at coordinate 62,384 of DBFWCI010000002.1, read as the reverse complement.
TGCAGCTCTTGCCACATCCGGAGGCACCGAGCAAGGCCACGCGCTCCTCGCCGGCCTCAAGCTGCATGTCGAGCACAAACCCGGGATAACGTTTCTTAATATCCAGAACGAGCGACATGGCCTATCGACCTCCCTTCGAGACGGCGTCATCGCGCATGAGCTCGGCCAGCGCCTCGCGATCGATACGCAGTGCATCGCCGCCGACTGGGTCGAGCGAATCGGCCTGGCCGCCCAGCTGCTTGACCTGCTTGCGCTCCGCACGGGAAAGGCCACGCTCGCGGTACTTTTGCGAATGGGCGGTGTACATGTTAATGAACAGGATGACCAGGAAGCTGAACGCAATTACGACCACGACCCAGAAGAGCGCGACCGACGTATTGCCGCCCATCCACTCAAAATAGATGGCGATGGGGATGGTCTGCGTAATGCCGGCGTAGTTGCCCGCAAAGAACAGCGTGCAGCCAAACTCTCCCATCGCGCGGGCAAAGGCGAGGACCGTACCAGCAGCAATAGAAGGCCACCCAAGCGGCATCATAAGCTTGGCAAAGATGCGACGCTCGGACCATCCCAGGGTTCGCGCGGCGTCAAGCATCTGCGTGTCGAGGCTCTCAAAGGCGCCGAGCGCCGTACGGTAGACCAGGGGGAACGATACCACCACGGCAGAGATAACCGCCGCCGGCCACGTAAAGACGATCGAGACGCCGTGCGCGATAAGCCACTGGCCCACCCCGGTCGAGCGGCCAAACAGCATGAGGAGCAGAAAGCCGCAGACCGTGGGCGGCAGCACCATAGGAATCGTAAAGACCGAATCGAGCAGGCCCTTGATGCGGCTCGAGGTACCCATAGTCTTCCACGCGGCGAACAGGCCCAGCGCAAAGGAGATCAGCAGGGCAAGGCCGCTCGTTTTAATGGACACCCAAAGCGGGCGATAGTCGATGTCGCCCAAAAAGGAGGCCAGAGAGGTCAAGGGCCCCTGCTCATCCCGCAACACGACGGACGATGCTTCTACCATTTGAGCGCTATCAAGCCAACGCGCGCCGCCCTTGGCATCACCCGAGGCCGATGAGATCACCACATAACGGTCCCCATCCGCACTGCGCTCGTCAAAGCCATAGGTATACCCGCCGGCATCAAACGTTGTTTCCGCCGTGACATACCAAGGAAGATCCACGTCCCCTAGCTGCGCACCTCCCATGCAGTTTGCGCTGTCGAGCTCACAGACGAGGGCCTTGAGACCCGATACGCACTCATTGTCCTGCGGATCAAATCCATACTTCTCGATCGCCTTGGGCGATATCCACACCACAACGCGATCGGCAGCAGGCGCCACTACAAGGTCCACGTCCTCGTCAACGGGAAACCGGTAGCCCTCAGGCTGGCCCTCCATGGCACGAGCAGTCCCCTTGGCCAGCCGCTCAAAACCCTCGATCCCATAGGAAAGCCCATGAGCGGTCGCAGCAACCTGGGCCCCGTCCTCAGCGTCCCCAGCAAACGCAAATCCCGGCACCCAGCAAAGCGTGAAGGTCAAAGCACAGGCGACAAGCATGCGGAATCTATTAAGCACGGAAAGCTCCAAGCGAATACAAGGACGGAGTGAAACACAAAACGATGGAATTATCGCGCCAAGCCGCACTACGCGGAAAGCTCAAAGCCGTATTTAGCCCAAATCTTCTGGGCCTTCTTGTTGGACAGGCAAAAGTCGATGAACGCCTTGGCTTCGTCGGCATGCTCGGAGCTCTCGGCAACGGCACCCGGGTACACGATGGGCTTGTGCGAATCCTCGGGGCACACGAAGGCCTCCTCGATGCCGTCGTAGCGGAAGATATCGGAGCTGTAGACAAAACCGGCTACGCAGTCGCCCGTAGAGACATAGGCGGCGGCGGTGCCCACCTTATCGGCCAGTGCGACCTTGTCGGCGATCTCGGGAGCATACTCGCCGTCGTCGCCCTCGGTACCGGTATAGAGCCCCACGGAAGCCAGCGCCTGGTTGGCGTACTTGCCGGCGGGGACGGTCTTGGCGTCGCCAATGGCGATCTTGCCGTCCAGATTCGCGACGTCGGCGATGGCCTCGACCTTGGTGTCGGAGCCCTCGGCGCGAATGATCACGAGGTCGTTGACGAACATGTCCTCACGCGTATCGACGTCGACGAGCTCGGCGGCTTCGGCGTCGTCCATGGTGCCCTTGGAGGCTGTGATGAGCACGTCGACAGCGGCACCGGCGCGCATCTGCTCGACAAGGTCGCCGGAGGCCTTAAACTGCGTGTCTGCAAACGTGGTGCCGGTCTGCTCTGTGTAGAGCTCCTGAACCTCGGGCAGAGCCTTCTCGAGCGAGTTGGCGGCAAAGACCTGCAGCTCGACAGCTTTCTTGGAAGATGCCTTAGCAGAACCGGCATCGAATCCGGCCGGCTCGGACGTCTTGCCGCCCGAGCAGCCGGCAAGACCAAGGCCGGCAGCGGCGACAGCAGAAAGCGAGACGAATCCGCGGCGAGAAACCATATCGAACATGTTCAACCCTTTCGAACGCTATGCCCGGGCACCCCGCCGCAGGCTTTAATCTGCAATCAGATTATACTTTTGCGCGAATAATGTTAGTGAGAAATTATTCTCGCCTGAGAATATAGTTTCGAGTTACCGTACACCTCGGCGTCGATTCGGCGGAAAACAAAAGCGGAGCGACCGATAAGGTCGCCCCACCGCAGGTAAATAGCTTAGTTGGTATGTCCGCCGCCCTCTGTCATCTGAGCCGCGTGCTCCAGCTGGTCCGCTATGGCCTCCCAGCTTTCGCGGGCGGCCTTCGTGGAACCGGGAAAGTTTACGACAAGTGTATGACCTCGTTGCATGCAAATAGCACGCGAGAGCATAGCGCGGCGCGTCTTGGTCATCGAGTACGCACGAATTGCCTCTGCAATACCCGGCACATCGCGGTCGCAGACGGCACGCGTCGCCTCGGGCGTCACATCGCGCATCGAAAGCCCCGTGCCGCCGCAGGTGAGCACGACATTGGCGTGGCACTCATCGGCGGCTTCCACAATGGCATCACCAATCTCGCTGACGTCATCGCGCACGACCACATGTGAGGCGACCGTCCAGCCCTGCGCCTCGATAAGTTCCTCGAGTGCAGCTCCAGCCTCGTCCTGGGCAAGATCGCGCGTATCCGAGCACGTCACAATCGAAATCTTCAGCTCCATAGCATTCCTCCTACAACACCGTTCCCTCGGGCAGGTCGACACGCACGACATCCACGACGTCGCCTGCCTTGAGCTCACACGGCCCTTCGTCAATACGCAGCAGACAGTTGGCACGCTGCATCGTGCCGAGCAGCGCCGAATTCTGCGTCTTGGCCTCGGTCACCAGCAGCTCATCGGTCTCGGGGTCGCGCAAAACCGTGGCGCGATCGAAGAAGCGTCGGTCCTGGCGCTTTTTCACACCGTGGGTAAGAACCGCTCGCTGCACGGGGCGCGCCCCCTCGGCAAAACCACGCATCTTGCGAATCGCCGGGCGCGCGAGCATCTCAAAGCCCACATACGCCGCGGCCGGATTGCCTGAAAGCCCCAGGTAGGGCTTACCCCCGAGCAAGCCAAACGTGATGGCCTTGCCCGGACGCATCGAAATGCGGTCAAACAGTACCTCGCCCTCGCGCCGGACGAGCGCCGTCACGAAATCGTAATCGCCCGCCGAGGCGCCACCGCTCGTAATGACAAAATCGCACTCCTGCACGGCGCGATGTACCAGCTCGGCAATCGCCTGCTCATCGTCGGGCGCGATGCCGTAGAGCACGGGCTCGGCGCCGGCATCGAGCGCCTCGGCCATCAGCGCCGAGGAGTTGGAATCGCGAATCTGACCGCGCGACGGTACCTTACTCGGTGCGACCAGTTCCGTGCCCAGCGAGATAATGCCCACACGTGGGGCAGCGTGCACCTTCACGCTCGCATATCCGGCGCTTGCCAACAGACCCGCGCCCGCCGGAGCCACGACCTCGCCGGCGTGCATCACAACATCGCCGGCATGGGCCTCCTCGGCGGCAGAGCGAACGTTCTCCCCCACCTTGGCCGGCGCCGAGAACCTCACACGCGAGCCCTCGTTGCCGTCACCGTCAAGCACATCGACGATCTCGTACTTCACAACGGCATCGGCACCTTCGGGTACCGGCGCGCCCGTCATGATGCGGACCGTCTCGCCCGCGCCGATTGCGCCCTCAAACACATGGCCCGCGGCCTCCTGTCCGATAACGTCGAGCGTCACCGGCGCCTCGCCAGATGCCTGCGCCAAGTCCGCCGAGCGCACGGCATATCCGTCCATAGCGCTGTTGGCAAACGGCGAGATGTCAATATCGGCCACCGCGTCCTCGGCCAAGGGAAGACCGGCGGCCTGCCACACGGGAATCTCGATGAGATCGGTCGGAGCAACGTGCGACAGGATAATCGACTGTGCGTCATTCAACGGAATGAGTTTCTCTGCCATATGCACCTCTTAATGCCACGGCGCACAACAGGGGCGCCGATTCTTTATGCTTTTCTCAGTATAATCCCCCGACGCACGACCGCGACTCAGCCTGTACCAGTAAATACACCTGTCGGTTGCAGGCCGCGAAACAGAATGGAAACCAACCCACCGGCTCGTCGCGTTTACCGCGTTTTATAATGCTTGCGTTGCAACCTAAAAGAGGAACGTATGGCTCATAACGACAAAACCGAAAGCGCAAACGAAACGCAGGATCATTCCCAGCCGCTCGACGACGGCGGCTTTTTCTCCCTGAACGACGTCATCATGGCAGGCAGGCATCAGCTCACTCGCTCCGAGCATCTCTTAGCTGCCGACACGCGCCGCAACGTCCGCAACCTACTCGTGAGCGCCAAGTTGCTCGTGCTCGTCGTCACCGTGTCGCTCGCCATGGGCGTTGCCGCTTGGGCGTTTTTGGCCTCGTTGAATATCGCGACCGACTATCGCGAGCACCATGCGTGGATTTACGCGCTGCTTCCCGTTGTGGGCGTTGCCACCGCATGGGTGTACAAAAACCACGGTCTTGCCGCCAAACGCGGTAACAACCTGGTCATCGACTCCGCTCTGGGCACACGCCTCATCCATATGCGCATGGCCGTCCTCACCTTCGTCTGCTCCACGCTCACACACCTAACGGGCGGATCGGCCGGTCGCGAGGGGGCCGCAGTGCAGATCGGCGGCACCATCGCCAGCAACATCTCGAGCCTCGCCCACCTCAAAAAGCATGACCACCACGACCTCATGCTCGCCGGCATCTCGTCGGCCTTTGGTGCCGTATTCGGTTCGCCCCTTGCCGGAGCTTTCTTTGGCATGGAGATGTGCTTTATCGGCAAGATTGACTACACCGCGGGCATCTATTGCCTGGTCGCGTCGTTTACCGGCTACTTTACATCAATCGCCCTGGGTACCGAGTACGAAGCGAATGTCATCGCCAGCGTTCCCACCATGACGCCCAAAACGGTCGTCATCGTTGTTATCAGCGCCATCATCTTCGGTCTGACAGCACGCCTCTTTGCGTGGTCGGTTCGAACCGTCAAGAGCCTGTACGGTCGCTTTATCACCAATTACCTCGTTCGCGCACTTATAGGCGCACTCGTGGTTTTGGCCGCGTATGCCCTCCTCGACGCCTGGGACTACGCCGGCCTTTCCACATGGCTTTCCGGCGCCGGATTTGCCGGCAACACCACCCTGGCGGACGCAGCCATCAAGTTGGTCGTCACAGCGCTCACCCTGGGTGCCGGCTTCCAAGGCGGCGAGGTCACGCCCCTGTTTGGTATCGGTGCGGCGCTCGGCGGCTGGATAGGTTGCCTCGTCGGAATCGATCCCAGCTTTCTGGCAGCGCTGGGCATGCTCGGCGTGTTCTGCGCCGGCCTTAACGTGCCTATCACCACCTGTATGATGGCCATCGACCTGTTCCACGGCACGGCTGCCGGGTTCTTTGTCATCGTGGCCTTTATCAGCTACCTAACCGCCGGACACCGCGGCGTGTACCCCGCCCAGCGCATTATCTCGCCCAAGCGCCGTTCGCTTATTGTGGATGAGGGCGGTACGGTAGCGGATGCTATCGAGCGCCACAACGACCTGATAGAGTAGACGTAAGTATTCGACGTGCAGCCACAATCGGGGGCAATTCGACCTGAGCGCGACCGCACTGCCATGTCACACGCCGGGAGTCGCCCCATGCACGCAACTGATTTTGGCCGCACGCTCATCATCGCCAACCCAGCCGCCCAGTCGGGTGCGGCACACGAAGTTGCCGAGCGCCTGCAACGCTTTTTGGACATGACTGCACGCGCATCCCAGTTTGACTTGGTGCTAACCGGGCGCATGGGACACGCCAAGGAGCTGGCCGCACAGGCCCAGGGCTATCGCACCGTTATCGCCCTTGGCGGCGACGGCGTGATTCACGAGGTCGTCAACGGGCTTATGACGCAAGAGGAGGACACCCGCCCCGCTCTTGCCATCCTACCCGTGGGCTCCGGTAACGATTTTGCCCAGACGCTCGGCATCGACGATTTCTCCGGTAAGGATTTTGGCGCGCTGCTCACCTGCGAGCTGCAGCGTCAGGACATCGGGCGCATTCGCTCGTGGAGCCCTGCGAGCGGCAGCGGCGAGGCTACCGTTGAGTACTACGACCAGACGCTCTCGGTCGGCATCGATGCCGCCATCGGCCTGGGCACCACCGAGCTGCGCAAAAAGACGGGCCTCGCCGGCGCTCCGCTCTACACTCTCTCGGGACTTGAGCAGTTTGGCCTACGCTATCGCAATTACCCCATGACAGCCAGCTTTGACGGCGCGCCCGCCGAGCGCGTGAGGGCGATCATCATGGCGATTCAGCTGGGCCCCACGTATGGCTCGGGCTATCGTATCTGCCCCGATGCCGACCCCTGCGACGGCATGCTCGACGTCTGCTACGCCTGCGGCCCCGTCCCTCGCGCGGTTGCCCTGCCTATGTTTCTTTCGGCTAAGGACGGCCACCATACCAAGTTGCCACCGGTTCGCATGCGCCGATGCCGCCATGCCGCGCTCACCTTGGAGGAGCCCGACTACCCCATCCAGGCCGACGGCGAGCCCGTTGTCGCCTCACGCATCGAGGTCGACATCCTCGCCGGCGCCCTCGAGGTCTGGCACCCCACCCGCTAACCCCACCTAAGTTGCGGTGAAATAGGGACTGTCTTACGGCTTTAGCTGCATAAACAGTCCCTATTTCACCGCAACTTATTGAGAAGATCATTCCTCCCCGCCTGGCTTGCGACGGTTGGCCTTTTTAATCGCGTTGAAGTGCTTGTCGTTGAGCCTGCGCTGGCGCGATCGCTGAGGCACCTTGGTCTTTACGCGTCGGCGCGGTGGACGCCCGCGACGCTCAAGCTCAGCGCGCAGCTTACGCAGACAGCTCGCGCGATTCTGAAACTGGCTGCGGCTCTCACGCGCCGTCACGACAATCCCCGAAGGGATATGTTTCATGCGTACCGCCGAGTCCGTCGTGTTCACGCCCTGTCCGCCCGGACCCGTCGCGCGAAACACCTGCACCTCGCAATCGCGCGCCAACTCCTCGACCGACATCTCGGCATAGCGCGCATACTCGCGCCATTCCATCTTGTTCTCATCCATATCAGCACCTCCCCTCATACAAAAAATGTGACAAAGGGACAGTCCCTTTGTCACATCGCATACCAATCGCTTGTGTTGCGCGCTTAGGCGAAGGTGATCTCGCCGTTCTCGCAGTCCATATCGGCGATACGGGCCAAGCTCTCAACGCGGAAGCCGCGCTCGCGGAGCTTATCGCCACCGCCCTGGAAGCCCTTCTCAACGGCGATGCCGATGCCGGCAACCTCGGCACCCGCGGCCTCGCAGATCTTAATAAGGCCCTCGAGCGCGCAGCCATTGGCCAAAAAGTCGTCGATAATCAGGACCTTATCGCCCTCGGACAGGAAGCGCTTGCCAACGATGACCGGGTACTCCTTCTGCTTGGTAAAGGAGTAGATGGTCGTGGCATACTGCTCGCCGTCAAGGTTGATGGACTGGGCCTTCTTGGCAAAGACCACCGGCACGCCGCCAAAATGCTGAGCTGCGATGCAGGCCATACCAATGCCCGAAGCCTCGATCGTCAGGATCTTGTTGATCTCGACACCCTCGAACAGACGGGCCCACTCGGCACCCATGTGGTCGAACAGCTCAACGTCGCACTGGTGGTTGAGGAAGGCATCAACCTTAAGGACGTTACCGGCCTTTACGATGCCGTCATGGCGAATACGATCCTCAAGCTCCTGCATGGCGCAACCCCTTCTCGCGGCAACGATACCGCGCGATTAATAAACGTTGTTCGATAGTCTACCACGGACCGACCCCCGCCCGCCCCACAAGCCGCATCGCACCATAAAGCTGCAAGACCAGTAGATAAGCCCGATTCTTGGCAAGCCTGCCACCACAAGCTAATGGCGGGCGCGCATCCTCACCAAACGCACCAATGTGAGCGCAAAGCCCACGGTAGCAACGGCCATCAGCACGTAGAATACCAAACGGAAGCCAAAGAGGAACACGTCCGGACGACCCGCCACATAGCTCGTGACCGTCTTGCCCATCGCCGCGCTCGTCTGTCCATACAGGATGCGCGACGCCGCCGTAATACCGAGCGCTATGCCCGCATAGCGCGCCAAGCTGCTCAAGCTGCCCGCAAAGCCAAGCGCCTCACGCGGAGCCGAACCCATATACAGCGAATTATTGGGACTCTGGAAGATCGACGTGCCGCACGACATAAACGCGACGCAGCACACAATCATCAAGATGGAAGAGTGCTCGTCAAGCGTGCTCACCGCAAAGAGACCGCACACGTACACGCCCAGGCCAACGGCCGTGGGCGCTTCACAACCAACACGGTCGGACACCGAGCCCGAAAGCGGGCCCACAAAGGCATTCACGACCGGCATCGCCAAAAACAACAGGCCGGAGATATCGGAGCTAAAGCCGTGGGCATCCTGAAAGTAGAACGGCAGCACAAACTCGGAGGCACCGATACCCACGAACACGATAAGCATGCAAGCCAGGTTAATCGTGAAAGCCGAGCTCGCAAAGCAGCGACGCGCCGCCTCTGTCAACGGCATAGGGCGTTCGCCAGCCTCCGGCTTCACATGCGGCAGCGTATAGAGTCCCACGATAAACGAGATTATGCCAATGGGCAGATTGATAAGGAAGATGCTCTCCCAGGGAAAGCTCGCCACCAGCACGCCGCCGAGCACGGGGCCGCACATCATGCCAAGAGCCACAAAGGTCGCCAGAATGCCCATGGCACGGCCGCGCTCACGCGCCGGAAACGACTCGGTGATGATGCCCATATTGTTGGCCATCGCGGCGGCACAGCCAATGCCCTGCACGAAACGCGCCAAGATAAGCACCTCGAGCGAAGCCGAAAGCCCGCAAAGCAACGAGCCACCCGTAAAGACGATTGCACCAAGCTGGAACACATTCACCTTGCCGCGCACATCGCCCAAGCGGCCAAACGGCAGCATGGCGACGCACGTCGCGAGCAGATACACCGAGCTCACGAGCTGAATGCGGTCGAGACCCACCCCCAGCTCCTTTTGCATCACGGGCAGCGCCACCGTCACGATGCTCGCATCCAGACACGCCATAAAGGTCATGACGAGCACGGTGAACAGAATCGCCCATTTATTCTTACCGTGGGTGTCGCCCTCTAGGGCAATGTGTTCGCGGCGCAGCTGCTCGGCAGTTTTCTCCATGTATATCCTTTCTATCGTGCAACGCAAAAACGGGACCCCAATCGCCTACAAACGGACACGATCGGGGTCCCGCCTACGGAATCGGAACTATGAGGACGTCGTCAGCCGAAAAGCCGTCCCACGCCTCGCACGCACGCTAGCCTAGCACTGCTCGAGCGCCTGCTCAAGGTCGGCAATCAGATCGGTCGTGTCCTCAAGGCCGCACGACAGGCGCACCATGTCGGCGGAGATGCCGCAGGCGATGAGCTCCTCGTCGTTCATCTGGCGATGGGTGGCGTTTGCCGGGTGCAGGCAGCAGGTGCGGGCATCGGCCACGTGCGTGGCAATCTGGGCGAGCTTAAGACTCTTCATAAAGGTCTCGGCCGCCGCGCGACCACCGTTAAAGCCAAAGCTCACGACGCCGCAGGTGCCGTTGGGCATGTACTTCTGAGCCATGTCATAGTACTTATCGCCCTCCAGGCCCGGATAGGTCACAAAGCGCACCTTGGGATGGCTCTGCAGGAACTTGGCAACGGCCAGGCCGTTCTCGCAATGGCGCGGCATACGCACGTGCAGGCTCTCGAGCGAGCTGTTCAGGAAGAAGGCCGCCTGCGGGTTCTGCATGGGGCCGAGGTCACGCATGAGCTGCGCGGTTGCCTTGGTAATGAAGGCACCCTCGCGACCGAACTTCTCGGCATAGGTCACGCCGTGATAGCTCTCGTCGGGCGTGGTGAGACCCGGGAACTTATCCGCATGAGCCATCCAGTCAAACTGACCGTGGTCGACGATTACGCCGCCCAGGTAGGCCGCATGGCCATCCATGTACTTAGTGGTGGAGTGCGTGACGATGTCGGCGCCCCACTCAAAGGGACGGCACATCACGGGCGTCGGGAAGGTGTTGTCGACCATCAGCGGTACGCCGTGGTCGTGCGCGGCCTTGGCAAAGCGCTCAATATCGAGCACGGCAAGGGCGGGGTTGGCGATCGTCTCGCCAAAGACGAGCTTAGTATTGGGCTCAAAGGCTGCCTCGAGCTCCTCGTCGGAGCAGTCGGGGGCAACGAACGTGCAGGTCAGACCCATGCGCTCCATGGTATGGGCGAGCAGGTTGTAGGTACCGCCGTAGATGGCAGAGCTCGCGACCACGTGATCGCCGGCACCGGCTACGTTAAAGATCGCGAGGAAATTCGCCGCCATGCCCGAGCTCGTGAGCATCGCAGCGGTGCCGCCCTCCATCTCGCAGATCTTGGCGGCAACCAAATCGCACGTGGGGTTCTGCAGACGGCTGTAGAAATAGCCCGACTCCTCTAGGTCAAACAGCTTGCCCATGTGCTCGGACGTGTCGTACTTCCACGTGGTGGACTGGTAGATGGGCACCTGGCGCGGCTCGGCATCTCCCGGGTGATAGCCGCCCTGAACACATGTGGTACCGATGGTCTGCTCGCTCATATCTTGCTCCCTTGCCTGGGTTACGTTTTATTTGGTTCACGATACCGCTACCCTGCACCCCTCTCAACCCATCCCCAAGGTAGGTTATGAGACAAATTGATCCGGGGCATTTATCTCAAGCCTTGGACATTTGCTCGATAGATAAAAATGAGGCATCCATGAAGCTCTCGATGATTACATGCACCGTCACGGGTACCATAGGCGTGTACACCGTAACCAAGGAGACAACGATGAAGCAAATCGATACGGCCCAGCTCGACATCACCGCCTGTCAGGCTCAGGCTGCCGAATACCACGCCCGTGGCTTTAACTGCGCCCAGGCCGTCGCCTGCACGCTCGCGCCTGCCGTCGGACTCGACCCCCAGGTCGCCTTTACCCTCACCGAGGGCTTTGGTGCCGGCATGGGCGGCATGACCGAAACCTGCGGCGCCATCTCGGGCGCCGTGGCCATCATGGGCTTCGTGATGAGCGACGGCATGGAAAACCCCAAGACCAAAGGCCAGACCTACAAGCTGTCGCGTGAAATTGCCAAGCGATTTGGCGAGAAGAACACGACGACCGTCTGCGGCACGCTCAAGGGCATTGGATCGGATAAGGGTCCGCTCCGCAGCTGCCCCGGCTGCATCGACGATGCCGTCGAGATAGCCTGTGATGTACTAAAGCAGCTCGCCGAGTAAACGGCAGCAACAGAAAAACGACGGCCGGCACGCTTGGGATCCATCCAAAAGCACGCCGGCCGTCGCCGTTAGAACTCTGCAAATTCGGGAGCGCCGACCTCGATCTCCTCGCGCCCCGCCATAAGCTCGCGCATCTTAGCGCAAAACGACTCCTGCTCCCCCGCTTTGAACACCAAATGAAGTGTCACGGCATCCGCGTAATCGGTATCCGAAACCTTGGCACCCGAATCCTGCGCCAAACGAAGCACCTGCTCATACTGCGGATAGGCAACATGCACGTCAACCGGCACGACGCTTGTCATCTCAACGATCTGCCCGGCCTCCTGAGCCGCGGCCACCGCCGCCTGCGTCGCCGCGGTATAGGCGCGCACCAAGCCACCAGGCCCCAACAGCGTGCCACCAAAATAGCGCGTCACTACGCAGCAAACATTTTTGAGCCCCGCACCGCGCAGCACCTCGAGCGTCGGCATGCCGCTCGTTCGACTCGGCTCACCATCATCGCTCTGGCGCTCACGTCCATCGACCAAAATCCACGCGGGAACATTGTGTCGAGCGTCGTAATGACGCTTGCGAACCATCTCGATAAAGGCATTCGCCTCATCCTCGGACTCAATATGGACCAGCTGCGCAATAAACCGGCTCTTGCGGTCCACAAACTCGCCCGAAGCCTCAATATTCGATTGAAGAGTAAAATAGCTGTCCAACAAAGCCCCTCAACAACAAGCAAAGCAACAAACAGCCTCAATAATACGGCAGAAACCGTACCGTTGCCCTCGCCAACAAGAACGGAAACGCCAATGATGCCGTCGCCAACAGCGAGACGGCGTCAGCTGAGTCGATTTGGCCCGAAAGAGGAGGGAGCACGCCTTATGGCGGCGACCGACGAATGAGCGCCAAATCGGCCAGCTGACGCCGTCGAAAGCGAGAACCCGTCAGCGCGAGCAAGGTGCCTTGAAAGACGAGGGCATTGACCTTATGGTCATGCCCGAAGGCTTGAAAGGCAGATTGCCGCGCTGACGGGTTCGCAGCGTCAACAAAGTGCCGAGTGGGCTTGTAAGCCGGGTTCTGTCGTGAACGGTCATTTATCTTGTCTGCACGTTACCATGCAGCTCCACGCACGCTACCCGAACGCGGACCGGGCCGGCCCATAGCGTTCCTATTCGCGCTTGCTCCGGATGGGGCTTGCCAAGCCGCCGTGTTGCCACGACGCTGGTGGTCTCTTACACCACCGTTTCAGCTTTTCCCTTTACGCCTTGCGGCGCAGGTGGGAGTCTTCTTTTCTGCGGCGCTTTCCGTCGGATCACTCCGCCCGGCCGTTAGCCGGCATCCCGCCCTCTGGAGCCCGGACTTTCCTCACGCGTGCTGCAAGCAGCACATCGCGCGACCGTCTGGCCCACTCAGCAGTGCAAGAGTGTAGCACACCGTTGCCGCAGGCAATGGCACAACGCAAACGCTCGACACGATAAACCAAGAACCGCCATGCGTTACAATGGTCCTGTCGATGGGCAACGTCGTCAGTCGAGACGCGACCGCGCTCCGCACCCCTCCGTCTACTCGGTGCGTTCCCGCCTCCTCCCCGAGGCGGGATGTCGGCATTTTTCATGCACCGACAACCCAATAGCAAACAGACAACCCGGGCAGCATTGCGCACGGATAGCATCGCGCGCCTCAGCACCAAATGCAAAAAGGGACCCGTCCATTACGGACGGGTCCCTTAAAACAAGTGATCGTCAAACCGATTTACTCGGCGTCGGTCTCCTCGTCCTTCTTCTCGGAAGGAAGCGGGGTAACCTCGATCTCGACGCCCAGAGTCTCAGCAGCAGACTTCATGGACAGGGAGATACGACGACGGTCGAGGTCGATCTCCATGACCTTGACCTGAACCTTGTCGCCCACGTGGGTGACCTGAGAAGGCTGATCGACGTGCTTGTTGGCCATCTCGGAGATGTGCACCAGGCCCTCGATGCCCTCGCCCAGGTCGACGAAAGCGCCGAACGGGACAAGCTTGGTCACAGTGCCCTCGACGATAGCGCCGACGGGGTACTTCTTGACCAGTGCACGCCACGGATCCTCGGTAGTCTGCTTGAGACCCAGGGAGATGCGCTCGCGGTTGAGATCGACGTCGAGAACCTCGACCTCGACCTCCTGGCCGACCTTGACAACCTCGGAAGGATGGTTGACGTGGTTCCAGGAGAGCTCGGAGATGTGGATGAGGCCGTCGATACCGCCGAGGTCGACGAAGGCGCCGAAGTCGACGATGGAGGAAACGGTGCCCTGGAGACGCATGCCAGACTTGAGCTTGGACAGAATCTCGGAGCGCTCGGCCTTACGGGACTCCTCGAGCACGACGCGACGGGAGAGGACGACGTTGTTGCGGTTACGGTCCATCTCGATGACGCGAGCCTCGATGCGGGTGCCCATGTAGGAGGTGAGGTCCTTGACGCGACGGAGGTCGACGAGGGAAGCGGGCAGGAAGCCACGCAGGCCGATGTCGAGGATCAGGCCGCCCTTGACAACCTCGATAACCTCGCCCTCGACGTTCTCGCCGGAGTTGAACTTCTCCTCGATGCGGTTCCAAGCACGCTCGTACTCGGCACGCTTCTTGGACAGGACCAGACGACCGTCCTTGTCCTCCTTCTGGAGAACCAGAGCCTCGATGGGATCACCGAGTGCAACGATGTCTGCAGGGTTAGCGTCCTTGCGGATGGACAGCTCGCGGACCGGGATAACGCCCTCGGACTTGAATCCGATGTCAACGAGCACCTCGTCATGCTCGATCTTAACGACAGTGCCGTTAACGAGATCGCCCTCATCAAAGTCGGTAATCGTACCGTCGATGAGGTTGTTCATCTCCTCCTCATTGACATCGTCAAGAGAGAAAATGGACGAGTTCTGAATCTCACTCAAAGGTGGACCCCTTTCGAACTACGGGGCCCCGATTGCTAGGACCTACAGAAGGGCGCGACAAGCACACAACGTTTAGGAACACTCGGGAGCCGACAGATACTAATGTGACGCTTATGCAATCACGTTCGTATAGGTTACGGGGAAATGAGTTCGATTTCAAGCGTGAACTGCGATTTTTTACTCGTGTGGAGACTTTTTCGTAATCTTATGAACACACGTCTCCACAACTTGACGATAACCAGCCAGGCATTTGGCTTTGGGGTAAAGTATCCGGAGCCAACGACTCTAGATCTAATTTACGAGAAAGGTGCCCGCGTGCTCAAAGCAGTCGTTTTCGATATGGACGAGACGCTTCTTAGCATCAACCTCAACGCGTTCATCCTTCGCTATTTTAAGGATGTCTCATCGATGCTCGCGGATATCGGGCGCCGCAGCCGCGGTGGCACGATGGCACGCCTCGGCACCATCTTGGTCGACCTCAACGCCAATCGCCGCAGCGGCACGGACAATCGCACCAATCTTGAGTTTTACCAAGAAGAGGTCGAGCGCCGATGCGGCATCTGCCTCTCCGATCCCCTCATCTACGAGGCGTTTACCTACTACGACCGCGAGGTACTTCCGTACAAGAACAACGATGTCATTAACGCCCACGCCATGCCGGGCGCACACGCCGCGCTCCAGGCCGTACAGGACGCAGGGCTGCGTTGCGCGCTCTTTACCAACCCCAGCTTTCCCCAGGGGGCCATCGAGTGCCGCATGGGTTGGGGCGACCTGGCCGACGCTCCCTTTGAGCTCGTCACGCACATGGGAAACGCTACCCGCTGCAAGCCCGATGCCACCTACTATCTAGAGCAGCTTCAGGTGATGGGGCTCGAGCCGCACGAGGTCCTTATGGTGGGCAACGATCCCAAACGCGACTTCCCCAACCCTGTCTGCGGCATCCAAACCGCCTTTGTAGGCCAAGGCAAGCCCAGCCAAGCCACCTGGCGCGGAACCATGGAAGACTTCGCCCGCGACTTTAACGCCGTTGTAGAAGCCTTCTACGAACACCAAATAGCCGACGAACTGTCGTAGGACCCCTCCCTCGCTCCAAACAAAATAACGCCGCAGGTTGAGCATAAGCCAGCGAAAACGCCCCTAAGCGAGCAATGTGCCTTGAAAGAGGAGGGCATAGGCCTTCTGGCCATGCCCGACGATTGAAAGGTAGATTGCCGCTTAGGGGCGTTTGCAGCGTCGACCGGTTACGCGGTTTGGTAAAACCGCGTAACTAACAAACCTGGGTTTTGCCGATCATGATGTTGAGGATCTCGACGTCGGTATCCTTCATGCCCACGCGGCCCACGTAGCCCATGCTGGCGATAGTCTCCTCCACCGTATCCTGGATCAAGCCCTCGCCGGCGCGGAAGCCGCGGCCCTGCATGGCCATATCGTGACCCAGAATCGCAGCGTCAACGGCTGCCGAAATCTTAGCCGCGCAACTCGCCTTGGCGCCATCGCATACGATGCCGCCCACGTTGCCGAGCGTATTGGAGACCGTTGCGCCAATCTGCTCGCGCGTGCCACCGCACAGCCAGGTAATCGCAGCGCCGGCGCCGCACGCGGCGCAAATAGCACCGCAAAACGCCGAGAGCGCACCAATATAGCTCTTGATATGCACGGCGATAAGATCGGACAGCATCACGGCGCGCACCAGGCGCTCGTGGTCGCAGCGCAGGAACTCAGCATACTCCATGACGGGCAATGCGCAGGTAATGCCCTGATTACCCGAGCCGCACACAATGGCGACCGGCAGCGCGCAACCGTTCATGCGGGCGTCGGACCCGGCGGCCGCACGGGCACGGGCGCGGCAGGCGACGTCATCGGCACGAGCACCCAGCAGCGTACGGCCCACCTCGGCGCCCCAAGCGTGCGCGAGACCCTCGGCACTGATCGCGCCATTCAGCTCAATCTGACGATCAACGGCAGCGCGGGCGTCCTCAATGTCACCGTCCTCGATAAAGTCGATGATGGTCTCGATCGACATGGGCGTGTCGGCGTTATCTGCCGCACGCTCGGCCACCACGCGCTCGGCGCAGGCGGCGCACTCCCCCGCCGACTTACCGCATACCGGAATACCGTCGAGCGTATGGCACGTGTCATTAGTGTGGTGATCGGTAATCTCGACGACCGCGGTATGGCCCCCGGCCGTCGCAGTCACCTTGATGTAGAGGTTGGGCACACCCTCGACAAGCGACACATCGCAGTAGCCGGCGTCGGCGAGGAGCTCGGCCACGCGAGCGCGGTCTTCATCGTTAACGCTCTCGAGCACCTCGAGTGCGCTCTCAGCGTCGCCGCCCACGGCACCCAGCACGGCCGCGGCCTCAATACCGTGCATACCGCCCGAGTTGGGCACGGTCACGCTCTTGACGTTCTTGATGATGTTGCCCGAGCAGGCAACATCCATATGATCGGGTTCGCAACCGAGCGTCTGGCTCGCCAGCGCTGCTGCATAGGCAACGGCAATGGGCTCGGTACAGCCGAGCGCGCAGACAAGCTCGCGGTTCAAAACATCGCAAAACGCGGCATCACGGATGGAATCGGTAGGCATAGGTATCTCCTGCTTGCATAACGGGCTGGGCTCTCAAAATAGTTAGCTCCTTTATTTGATAACAATGCATCAAAAACCGCAACCATGGTTCCGGCGGACGGCGCTCGAGCACAAACTGGTGGCATTATTCATGAGAAGCCGATCTTGTTGCATGCTAAAGCGTTTGACCAAAAAACGCCCGAGCGTTTACGCAAGAGTCGCGCTATCATGCAGTTGAACGCGGTAAACACCTTTAGCATTTGCGCCGCACAGACCAGAGAGGAACCACTCATGAAGATCGGTATCGGTAACGACCACGCCGCCGTCGAGCTCAAGAACATCATTTCCGAGCACCTGAAGGAGCGCGGCTGCGAGGTCGTGAACTTTGGCACCGACACCTCCGAGAGCTTTGACTACCCCATCGCCGGCTACAAGGTGGGTAAGGCCGTTGCCAACGGCGACGTCGACCTGGGCATCCTCATCTGTGGCACCGGTGTCGGGATTAGCCTGGCTGCCAACAAGGTCGAGGGCGTACGCGCCGTTGTGTGCTCCGAGCCCTTCAGCGCCAAGCTCTCCCGCATGCACAACAATACCAACGTGCTCGCCTTTGGCGCCCGCGTCGTGGGCTCCGAACTCGCCAAGATGATTGTCGACGAGTGGCTCGACGCCGAGTTTGAGGGTGGTCGTCACGAGCGTCGCGTTAACCTCCTCAACGAGATCGATCACACGCGCGGCCTTAAGATCGTCGACGAAGCCTAAACTATTCAGCGCCACAAGCTAACAGCAGGGGCCCGCTCGGAACACATGTCCGAGCGGGCCCCTGCATAGATTTTGGAATAAAAGGGCGCCGCGGATGGAGTTCCGCGGCGCCCAAGCCACACGCTAACAGCTTTAAGGAGTCAAAGCTGGTTTAGCCAAAGAAGCGCTTGATCTCAATCTCGGCGTTCTCCAGGCAGTCGGAGCCGTGGATCACGTTGGCGTTGACATCGACGGCAAAGTCGCCGCGGATGGTACCAGGAGCAGCCTCAAGCGGGTTGGTAGCGCCCATGAGGGTGCGCATCTTAGCAACAGCGGAGAGACCGGAAACGACCATCTTGACGACCGGACCGCTCGTCATAAAGTCGCAGAGACCGCCAAAGAAGGGCTTGTCGGCCAGATGGGCGTAGTGTTCCTCGACGGTAGCGCGCTCGAGCGTGGTCATCTCCATGCGCTCGATGACAAGGCCGCTGCGCTCAATGCGAGCAACGATCTCGCCGATCTTGCGGTCGCGCACGGCGTCGGGCTTAATCATGATGAAGGTCTTCTCGATAGCCATAAAAGTAGCCTTTCAAGTAGGTTCGCGCGTGCCCAAGTCCCATTCCGGCACCCGCCTGGACTGCATCGTAACAGAGTTTTAGCTGCAGTTAAACAAAAAGCTGTTTATTGAAACGTTGCAATTTATTAAAGCGCTCCATATGTGTCACTTCTGTTTCGAAGCCCGATTAGAGTACCATCCGACCGCCCATCAACCGCATCGAACAGAGCAGGCGGTCGGTTGCCGCCCGCGAACGTAACCCCTTCACAACCTGCCCAAAGGTCCTACAGAAGTTCTCGACAAGCCCCTCCCCCATAGCAACAAAACACGGGCGTCCGCATCAGCAGACACCCGTAAAAGCAAAAACGATTTATCGATAAATGGACAATACGGCTTCAGCCAAACCTCTACTTTGCCCCGTGGCCCATCTCGACGACCTTAGTCAGCGATCCAAACACGCCCTCGTCGGCCACGAGCTGCGCCTTGGCACGCTGCAGCTGCACGGCAACGGCGGCAGGGGCGGTGCCGCCCTCGGTCGTGCGCGCGGCGACAATCGACGGGATGTCGAGCGCCTCGGTAATGTCGCGCTCAAAGAGCGGGCTTGCCTCCTGGAACACTTCAAACGGCAGGTCCTCAAGATTGCAGCCGCGCTTCTCACACATCAGAACCAGATGCCCCACCACGGCATGTGCCTCGCGGAACGGCAGACCACGCTTGGCCAGGTAATCGGCAACATCGGTGGCGGCAAGGTGACCCACGCCGCACTCGCGCGCCATGGCATCCTCGTTGACGGTCCAAGTCGAAATCATACCAGCCATAACCGACAGGCACTGCATGAGCGTATGAGCGGTATCGAGCGCGCCCTCCTTGTCCTCCTGCAAGTCCTTGTTATAAGCAAGCGGCAGGCCCTTCATGGTTACCAGCAGCTGCACCAAGTTGCCGTACACGCGACCGCTCTTGCCGCGGATAAGCTCGGCAAAGTCGGGGTTCTTCTTCTGCGGCATGATGGACGAGCCGGTGGAGTACGAGTCGGAAAGCGTGATAAAGCCAAATTCGGAGCTCGACCACAGCACGATCTCCTCGGAAAGACGCGACAGGTGCATCGCCATGACGGATCCGGCGTAATGCAGATCGAGCAGGAAATCACGGTCGGAAACCGCATCGAGCGAGTTGGGAATCACGCCCGCAAAACCAAGTTCGGCAGCCGTCATCTGGCGATCGAGCGGATAGCTCGTACCGGCAAGCGCGGCAGCACCCAGCGGGCAGTTGTCGGCGGCATCAAAGGCGGCCTTCAGGCGCGTAAAGTCGCGCGCGAACATCCAGGAATACGCCAGCAGATGATGCGACAGCAGCACGGGCTGAGCGTGCTGCATGTGCGTGTAGCCCGGCAAAATCACCTTGTCGTACTTCTTAGCCGCATCCACCAGCACATGGCGCAGCTCTAGATTGGCCTCCATGAGCTCCTTGGCCAGCGCCTTGACGCCCAGTCGCGTATCGGTCGCCACCTGGTCGTTGCGCGAACGCCCAGTATGCAAGCGCTTGCCAGCCTCGCCGATGCGACGCGTCAGCTCGCTCTCGATGGACATATGAATGTCTTCGTCGTTGATGTCGAAGGTAAAGTTGCCGGCATCGATATCCTGTTCGATTCCGGTCAGGCCCTCGGCAATCGCGCGCTCGTCCTCGGCACTGATGATGCCCTGGGCCGCCAGCATTTTGGCATGCGCCTTAGAGCCGGCGATATCCTGCTTATAGAGATGTTTGTCGACCGGCAGCGACGCGCCAAACTCCTGCGTGACCTCGGCCACACCTGCCTCAAAACGACCGCCCCAAAGAGCCATGGAACCGTCCCCTTTCTCCAAATACCAAAACAAGCGCCCAAAGCAATGCGCCATATCGCTAAAGCGATTTTTCAACCGCTAGTTTTGCACATTCCCCACCGTGTGCGGAGCCATGTAGCTAATTTGCAAAGAAGTGACGCGCCATACACTTGGCGCCCAACGTCTCCCTCCGGATGTTGCCCTGCGAACCATCGATCCAGGCCTTCAGGCTCATAGGAACGTCCTCGACCCTTACAGCATCGAACTCGGGCGCGAGGGCAAGCAAAGCATGCGCGATAGCATTGAACATAATGGATACTCCTCATATATATAGGCACAGAGCCGCCAAATTGATAGAAGGAGCCCCGCCGGACAACCCCGGCGGGGCTCGGACTCAGCCGCAGACGCGGCATCATATATGCGGGCGGAACGTAGGGGCCACCGATGTTAAGAAGTGTCAGCAAGCATAACGAAAGGTAGGGACCCCGTGCGCCCGTTATGTATCACGCGGATGGGCCGCGCGGATACCAAGGGAAGGAGGCGCTAGGCCTGAGCGGCAGCAGAGCTGGGGCCCTGGACCTTTGCCCACGTCTTGAGCGACAGCGTATCGATCTCGATAAAGCCGGCGCTGGCCTTCTCGTCAAACGTGGTGTCGCGGTCGTAGGTAGCCAGACCGTAGTCGTAGAGGCTGAAGGGGCTCTTGCGGCCGACGACATGGCAGTTGCCCTTAAAGAACTTCAGACGGACAGTGCCGGTCACGAACTTTTGCGTGTCGGCCATAAAGGCATCGAGCGCGTTTTTGAGCGGGCTGTACCACTGGCCGTTGTACACGGCGGTGGCCCAATCCTGCTCGAGCTTGATCTTGGTCTTGAGCAGGTCGCCCTCGACGCAGATGTCCTCGAGCGCCTTGTGGGCGGTGATGAGCGTCAGGGCGCCGGGAACCTCGTAGCACTCGCGGCTCTTAAGGCCCACCAGGCGATCCTCGACCAGATCGAGACGGCCAAAGCCATTGTCGCCGGAGATCTTGTTGAGGGCGATGACGATCTCGGAGAGCTTCATCTTCTTGCCGTCTACGGCGACGGGCTTGCCGGCCTCAAACTCAATCTCGGTGTAGGTCGGGGTGTCCGGCGTGTCCTCGGGGTTCTTGGTCATAACCCAGGCGTCGTCGAGCGGCTCGTTCCAGGGATCCTCCAGGTGGCCGCACTCAATGGCACGACCCCAAAGGTTGTCGTCGATGGAGTAGGGGTTGTCGTTGGCACCCTCGGGAACCGGCACGTTGTGGGCGTGGGCATAGGCGACCTCGTCGGGACGGCACTTCAGATCCCACTCGCGCACCGGGGCGATAACCTTGAGCTCAGGGTCGAGGGCCTTGACGGCGGCCTCAAAACGGACCTGGTCGTTACCCTTGCCGGTGCAGCCGTGGGCGACGTAGGTCGCGCCAAACTCGTGGGCGACCTCAACAAGCTTCTTGGCGAGCAGCGGGCGGGAAAGAGCGGAGAGCAGCGGGTACTTGTTCTCGTACATGGAGTTTGCGGCGATGGCCATAGTCAGGAACTCATCGGAGAACTCGTCGCGCAGGTCGAGTACCTGGCAATCGAGAACGCCCAGGTCGAGCGCCTTCTGCTTCTTGGCATCCAGTCCGGTCTCTTCCTGGCCCACGCTGCCGCAGACGCAAACGACATCGAGATTCTTCTCGTCCTGGAGCCACTTGACACATACGGATGTATCAAGACCACCGGAATATGCGAGAACGACTTTTTCCTTGCTCATGGCTGTTTCCTTTCGCCCTTGGTAGCTAGTTAGAACATCGGTCAGTTGCAAGTCATTTCAAGGTCATATACCGTGCAATATCAGGTTAAATAGCAAAAATCAGCACATACATGCCCTAGAAACATGTAGCAATGTCGTGCTAAAACCCAACGACCTCAAAATGACTCTGTTGAGGCAATTCGCCCCATGCGGACAGAGACGATTGTTATCGTCGTCGGGAAAGTGCGCGCTGGCGTCGGATGGCATTGTCTGCAGTGGTGATGATCTTTACGAACTGCATCTGCCTCTCCTTTCACCTATCGCCGGGCGCAATTCTAATATCGTAAACGGTACCTTTTCCTCGGTAAGCGGTTGTTTTTCCGTCTCCGTTTTCGATGGTCGCTATATTACGCTAAAGTGCCCGCAGCACAAGCGACAAATTCAAATTTCTGAAAAGTTTTTTCATTACTTTGTGAAGCGTGGTGCAAATACGCTCCGTTCCTGCGAAAATACGCCCGACTACGAATTGATGGTTATAACGTCTGAAACAATCTCGAAACGAAAGGCTCGCTTTTATGCAAACTTACGAATCGGACGCCAATATCGGAAACATTAAGATTCTCGCCGTCGACATGGACAAGACGCTGCTGACCGACGAGCGTGTGCTGCCCCAGGGTCTTGATGAGCGCCTGGACAAGCTCGCCGACGCCGGCATCGTATTCTGCCCCGCCAGCGGACGTCCCGCCCCCAAGCTCGAGGAGATGTTCGAGGGCATCAAAAACCGCCTTGCTTTTTGTCCCGACAACGGAGCGTGCGTGATCTATCGCGGCAGCTATATCTATAAGAGCAATATTGACGTGGAGCTGTATCAGCAGGTCTTGAGCCGTGCCTCGGAGGATCCTCGCGCTGTCCCCGTCCTGTGCTGCTTCGACGAGTTCTACGTGCTTGCCCGTGACCATCAATACCACGACGAGATCAGCGTCTACTACAACACAATCAACTACGTCGACAGCTTTGAGGACCTTGATATCGAGTCCAACAAGATCTCAATCTTCTTCCCGGCCTATGATGCCGAGCCCGCTTTCCGCGAGACCTATAGCCCCGAGTTCTCGGACAAGCTCTACGTCACCAACGCCGGGCGCGAGTGGATCGACTTTATGAACCTGGGCGTCGACAAGGGCGCCGGCGTCGCGCACCTGTGCGAACACCTGGGCATCGATATCGCCGACGCCGCCGCCGTGGGCGATACGTACAACGACATCCCCATGCTGGAGCGCGTCGGTCACAGCTTTATCGTGGACAATGCCGAGGAGCACATGAACGCGCATGCCAAATGGCGCATTCCGAGCAACAACGACGGGGGCGTACTGACGCTCATCGACGCCATCTTGGCGGCTCGGTAATCTATCTCGTCGCCATGCCCGGAGCCGGCCGTTTGATTTTTGCTCGGTCAGGTCCTGGGCTCGCTCGAAGGCCACATTAAGTGGCCTTCGGCTCGTGCGGAATCTACAAAAATCAAACGGCCGGCCCCGGGCATGGCTACGTTGACTTGCTTGCCGCATGGATGGCGTCTTGGCGCCTAGATACTTTGGCTGATTTTTATTGAACGAAGGACGCTCCTTGTTGATGAGGGGCGTCCTTCTGGTTTTGTATTGCTTTGGAATTGTGGTCGTGCCCTTACTTGGCGTCTGCCCAGGTCACTCCAGTCGAAGCTTCGGCGATTAGGGGGACGTGGAGGTCTACTACGTGTTCCATGACGTCGCGGACCATGGTGGTTAGGCGCTCGACTTCGTCGATGGGGCACTCAAAGTCCAGTTCGTCGTGCACTTGCAGGATCATGTGGGCGGCAAAGCCTTCTTCTTCCAGACGGCGGCTCACGCGGGTCATCGCGATCTTGATGATGTCGGCTGCGGTGCCCTGCATGGGATGGTTCATGGCCGTGCGCTCGCCAAAGCCGCGGAGTTGCGGGTTTTTGGCCTTGAGCTCCGGAATATGACGACGGCGGCCGTACATGGTCTCGGCGTAGCCCGTCTGCTTGGCGCGCGCCACCACGTTGTCGAGGAACGTACGCACGCCCGGGTAGGCCTCGTAGTAGCGGTCGATCATGTCGCGCGCCTCGGCCATCGAGATATGCAGCGACTGCGACAGGCCGTAGGCCTGCTGGCCATACACGATGCCAAAGTTCACGGCCTTGGCGCGACTGCGCAAGTCGGGCGTTACCTCGGACACCGGCACACCAAACACGCGCGCCGCCGTCTCGGCATGGAAGTCCTCGCCCTCGTTAAAGGCGCGCACCAGGTGCTCGTCACCCGAGAGATGTGCCAGCAGACGCAGCTCGATCTGCGAGTAGTCCACCGCCAAAAAGACGCTTCCCTCGCCTGCCGAAAACGCCGTCTTGACGGTACGACCCAGCTCCGAGCGCGTCGGGATGTTCTGCAGGTTCGGGTCGCTCGAGGACAGACGCCCCGTTGCCGTAATGGTCTGGTTGTACGTAGTGTGTACGCGACCGTCACCACGGCGTAGCGGGCCCAGCGTGTCCAGATAGGTGGACTTGATCTTAGACTTCTCACGCCAGTCCAAGATCAGACGCACGATTTCGTGGTCACGCGCAAGGTCGCTCAGCACCTTGGCGTTGGTCGAATAATAGCCGCGCTTAGTCTTCTTGAGGCCCTTGGTCGGAAGCCCCATCACATCAAAGAGCACGTGCGACAGCTGCATGGGACTGCCAATATTAAAGGTCTCGTCACCCGCCAGGTCGCGAATACTGCGCTCAACCTCGGTAATCTGGGTCGCCAGGCCCTCGGACAGACTGCGCAGGCGATCGGGGTCCACGAGCATGCCCGCGCGCTCCATCTTGGCAAGCACCGGCACGAGCGGCATCTCGATGCCATCGAACACGTTGGCGGCGTTCTCGCGGGCCATGCGGTCGCGCAGCGGTGCGACCAGCGCCAGCGTCAAGGCCGCCGTGCGAGCGGCGGGCGCCGGAGCGTCCTCACCGGCACCCCCTGCACCGCGCGCCGCAGGCAACGCCATCTGCAGATAGGTATCGGCCAGATATGCCTCATCGAACTCGGAGCGATCGGAATCCAGCAGATAGGCAGCGACCACGGTATCGAAGATACGCGTGGAATCGGCAGCGAGCGGATCCATGAGCTCGGGCTCAGAAGAATCGATGGGCGAAAGCTCGTGCAGCAGCGCTTTCGTATCCGGGCTCGCCACGCGGCCCTCCATAAACAGGCTCGCAAGCACGCCGGCGATCACACCGTGAGCGAAGTTGAAGCCCTCAACCTCAGCCGCCGCACAGCTGTCGCCCTCCTCGAGCGCGAACAGGCCCTTGGACGTCGCCAACCACAGCGTGCGCGTCAGCCCA
Organism: Collinsella sp.; assembly: GCA_048485235.1. Taxonomy (GTDB): domain Bacteria; phylum Actinomycetota; class Coriobacteriia; order Coriobacteriales; family Coriobacteriaceae; genus Collinsella. The sequence goes on along the minus strand of DBFWCI010000002.1, from coordinate 36,842 downwards.
AAGAGCGCGCCCTCTTCCTTGTCGTCGTCCACCACGGCGGCGACCCACTCGCCGGCATCAATCGCGCGGGAGACCTCAGCCGCAACGGCACCAAGCGCGTCGGCATCGCCGGCGGCTGCGCGAACCATAGCAGGTATCTCAAACACACTGGAGGCAGCAGCCCCGCCCTCGCCGCCGATCAGCGCCAAGAAACGGTTCTGCATGGCGGTGATACCAAGCGTACCCAGCGCCGCGGAAACCTCATCGGCAGAAAACGCCGGGAAGGACGTCGCCTCAAAGTCGAGCTCGACGGGCGCATCGGTGCGAATTGTCGCAACCTTGCGGCTCAGCAGCGCATCGTCGATGTGCGCACGCAGGTTCTCGCCCATCTTGCCCTTGACCTCATCGGCATGCGCGATGACTTCGTCCAGGCTACCGTACTTCGCAATGAGCGCACTCGCCTTTTTGGGACCGATGCCCGGTACACCGGGGATGTTGTCGGACGTATCGCCCTTTAGACCGTAAAAATCGGGCACGAGCGCCGGCGTAATGCCGTGATACAGGTCGTCCACGCTCTCGGGCGTCATAATCGCCACGTCGGACAGGCCCTTGCGGGTCGAGACCACGTTGACGTGCTCGGTCACGAGTTGATACATGTCGCGGTCGCCGGTCACCAGTAGCATGTCGCAGCCGGCCTCTTCACCCAGGCGCGCCATGGTTCCCAGGATGTCATCGCCTTCCCAGCCCTCGGACTGCAGAATCGGCACGTTGAGCGCGGCGAGCAGCTCCTTAATCATAGGGAACTGCGCATGCAGATCGGGGTCCATGGGCGGGCGTTGCGCCTTATACTGCGGCAGCATCTCCATGCGCACGCGCGGTTTACCCTTGTCAAACGCCACGACGACGCCGTCGGGGTTAAAGGCATCGATCATCTTGAGAAACATGTTCAGAAAGCCAAAGATCGCGTTGGTGGGGCGACCGTCCGGCGCGTTCATGGTCGGCGGCACGGCGTGGAAGGCGCGATGCATGAGCGAGTTGCCGTCGATAACGGCAAAGGTGCGGCGCTTGTCAGACATATTGAATACCTCGCTTTGGGCTGGGCACGGTTTGCTCACTCCAGTTTACACGCTCCCCGCCCCGCGGCCACCTCACATCAAGCTCCCCCGCCACCGTGAGCCCGCGCGTGATACGATGGCTCACGGTACATCAACCAGCACGATCGATCCGAAAGGAGCCTGCGTCATGGAGCGTCCCTGCGCATGGAAAAAGTACACGCCACAGCAAATCGAGGAGCTCGAGGAGCTTTGCCGCGGCTATAAGCAGTTTTTGAGTGAGAACAAGACCGAGCGCCTGTGCGTCAAGGCCGGCATCAAGATGGCCGAGGAGGCGGGATACGTCGACCTGGAGACCGTAATCGCCGCAGGCCGCGAGCTTAAGGCAGGCGACAAGGTGTATGCCGCTAACCACGGCAAGGACCTTATGCTCGTCAATCTGGGCACCGCCCCGCTCGAGCAGGGCTTTAACATCCTGGGCGCGCACGTGGACTCGCCGCGCCTGGACCTTAAGCAGAACCCCGCCTTCGAGGCCGGCGACATGGCTTATCTCGACACGCACTACTACGGCGGCGTCAAGAGCTACCACTGGGTAGCCTCCCCGCTCGCACTCGTGGGCGTCATCTGCAAAAAGGACGGTACCACCGTCGACATCAATATCGGCGACAAGGCGGACGATCCGGTCTTTACCATCTCCGACCTGCTGATCCATCTCTCGAGCGAGCAGATGTCCAAGCCCGCCAAGGACGCCGTCGACGCCGAGATCCTCGACGTGATCGTGGGCGGCCGTCCCGTCAAGTTCGATGAGGACGACAAGGACGCCCCCAAGGAGCCCGTCAAGCAGATGTTCCTGGATATCCTCAAGGAGCAGTACGACGTCGAGGAGGAGGACTTCCTCTCCGCCGAGATCGAGGTCGTGCCCGCCGGCCCCGCCCGCGACATGGGCCTCGACCGCTCCATGATTCTGGGCTATGGCCATGACGACCGCGTCTGTGCCTACCCCTCCATGCTCGCCCAGATCAACGTCACCAACGTGGAGCGCACGAGCATCACGCTCATCGTCGACAAGGAGGAGATCGGTTCCGTGGGTGCCACCGGCATGACGAGTCGCTTCTTCGAGAACACCGTCGCCGAGATCATGATGCTCGCCGGCGAGGACAGCCCGCTGGCTCTGCGCCGCGCGCTCGCCCGCAGCCGTATGCTCTCCTCCGACGTGTCCGCCGGCTTCGACCCGGGCTATGCCGGCAAGTTCGAGACCAAGAACGCCGCCTTCATGGGTCGCGGCCTGTGCTTTAACAAGTACACGGGCAGCCGCGGCAAGGGCGGTTCCAACGACGCCGACGCCGAGTATGTGGCCCTCGTCCGCGACATCATGGACGAGGCCGGCGTGGACTTCCAGACCTGCGAGCTCGGCCGCGTCAACGCTGGTGGCGGCGGCACCATCGCCTACATCATGGCCAAGTACGGCATGAACGTCATCGACTCCGGCGTTGCCGTCCTGTCCATGCACGCCCTGTGGGAGGTCGCCAACAAGGCCGACATCTACGAGGCATATCGCGGTTACAAGGCCTTCATCGAGCGAGCCTAACCAACCCTTCATCAGTTGCGGTGAAATACGGACTAAACTGGCCCATAAACAGCCAAAACAGACCGTATTCCACCGCAACTTTTTTGGCAGAGGAGAGCCCATGCTGCAGGTCATCATTTCGCCCGCCAAGCAGATGCGCGCGGCCCAAGATGCTTTTGAAGTCCTGGGCATCCCACCCTTTGTGCGCGAGACGGCTCGCCTCCACCGCGCACTGCTAGATATCGAGCGGAATGAAGGCAGCGGCGGCCTGCAGGCGCTGTGGAACGTGAGTGACAAACTGCTGGGACCTTGCCTCAACACCCTGCATGAGTTCGGGCCCATCCTGAAAAGCGGCGATCTCGACAATCCCGCACTCGCCCGTCACCTCTCCCCTGCCGCCATGTCCTATCACGGCATTCAATACCAGAGCATGGCACCCGAGGTGATGGATTCCGCGCAGCTCGCATGGCTGCAAGACCATCTGTGGATCCTCTCCGGCCTCTACGGGTGCGTTCGTCCCTTTCATGCCGTCGAACCGTATCGGCTGGAGATGGGCGCGAAGCTTGTCGTCGACGGTGCCCGAGACCTCTACGCATTTTGGAGCGATAAGCTCGCGCGGGCTATCGCCCCGGCAGGCTCAAACACCACGATCGTCAACCTCGCCAGCGTAGAGTATGCCAAAGCCGTTCTGCCCCACCTCGCGGGCGACGCCACGGCCGTCACATGCCTCTTTGGCGAGGGCATCCGCAACGGGAAGCCCATCCAACGGTCGACCGCCAGCAAAAAGGCGCGCGGCTCCATGATGCGCTGGATGGCAGAAAACAAGCTCGAGGATGCAAGCGAACTTACCGCATTCAACATCGGCTATCGCCACGTCCCCGAGCTCTCATACCTAGGCACCCTCGTGTTCATCAACGAACAGATGCTCTAGAGCCGGCACCCAACACTGACCCGCTCAGCCTTCTCTATAAAACTTGCGGTGGAATAATTCCTATTTGAGCCTTTTTCGCACAATCAGGAACTATTCCACCGCAACTTTTATGAATTGGCTGCTAGGCTCGACACCTATTCAGCTAGACCGTCGGCCTTTGCAATCCCGTTTGTCGAACCGTCCTGATAGACAATCTTGACGTGCTCGACCTCGGACACCGCAACACCCGACGGGGGCTCCAGGCGCCATTCCGTCAGCGCGATATCCATCGTCGTGGGCACATCCCCTTGATCTTTGAGCTTCACCGTCAACGTTTTGAACGTCGCATCATACGTCACGCGTTCGATTTCCTCACCAGGAATAGACCCACCACTCAGCTGCAACTGCACAAACTCATCGCACGGGTACCAATAATCGCCCGGAACGGCGAGCGTATTGGCATTACCGCCAGTACTCCTCACCGTCATAATCGGCAGGCCCTCGTCGGCCTCAAACTCCCAGGCGGCGCCGCCGCGACCGCCAAACGTCCAAATACAAAAGGCAATCACCAGCACGGCAAGCACCGCAAAGCCAATCGCGACCAACCCATGGTGTGCACGGCCCTCCTCGGCCGATACGTCCCATTGTGTCTCTCGATATAGATGCTTGTCTTCCATGTACGCCTCCCCACGGGCACGCTTGTTAGGCCAATCGTACCCATTCAGGCTATACTTGAGCCCATGACATAACGGGGAGCTTGCAGGACAAGACGGCAGGCTGAGACTGGGCGCGCCCGCCCTGACCCGCAAACCTGATATGGGTAATGCCAACGAAGGGAGCCGTGCCAATGAGCACACAGACCGAGCCCAAGCTCGTCACGCAAATCGACTTCGCCCGCGCCGGGCAGATCACACCGCAGATGAAGGAAGTCGCCGAGCGCGAGCATCGCGACCCCGAGTACATTCGCGAACGCGTGGCCGACGGCCGCATCGCCATCCCCGCCAACATCGTGCATATCAAAAAGGGCATGCGTGCCTTTGGCGTCGGCGAGGGCCTGTCCACCAAGGTCAACGTGAACTTGGGCATCTCGGGCGACAAGGCCGACGCCGCTGAGGAATGGAAGAAGGTCAAGATCGCCGAGGACTTTGGCGCCGACGCCATCATGGACCTCTCCAACTCGGGCAAGACGCGCCAGTTCCGCCAGCAGCTCATCGACGAGACGCCGCTCATGGTAGGCACCGTCCCCATGTACGATGCCATCGGCTACATGGAAAAGCCGCTGGTCAAGCTGACCAAGGACGATCTGCTCGAGGTCGTGCGTGCACACGCCGAAGACGGCGTGGACTTTATGACCATCCACTGCGGCATCAATAAATCGGTCATCAAGACCTTCAAGGAGACCGGCCGCCTCATGAACATCGTCAGCCGCGGCGGCTCGCTGCTGTTTGGCTGGATGGAAGTCACCGGTAACGAGAACCCCTTCTACGAGTTCTACGACGAGGTGCTCGAAATCTGCCACGAGCACGACGTAACGATCTCGCTCGGCGACTCCTGCCGCCCGGGCTGTCTCTACGACTCCAACGACGCCACCGAGACTGCCGAGATGATCGAACTGGGCAAGCTGTGCAAGCGTGCTTGGGCCGCCGGCGTCCAGGTCATGGTCGAGGGCCCGGGTCACATGGCGCTCGACGAGATCGCCGCCAATATGAAGCTGCAGAAGCGTCTGTGCCACAACGCCCCGTTCTATGTGCTGGGGCCGCTGGTGACCGATATCGGCGTGGGCTACGACCACATCACCGCAGCCATCGGCGGCGCCATCTCCGCGAGCTCCGGCGCCGACTTCCTGTGCTACGTGACGCCGGCCGAGCACCTATGCCTGCCTAACGCCCAGGACGTGCTCGACGGCCTCATGGCCACTAAGATTGCCGCGCACGCCGCCGATATCGCCAAGAAGGTGCCGCACGCCCGCGACATGGACGACAAGATGGGCCAGGCACGCCGCAAGCTCGATTGGGACGCCATGTGGAAGTGCGCACTCGACCCGGTTACGGGCAAGAAGCGCTACGAGGGGTCCCCCGCCGCCACCGAAGGCACTTGCACCATGTGTGGCAAGATGTGTGCCGTCCGCACCGTCAACAAGATTTTCGAGGGCACCACGATCGACCTCGGCATGGAGGACTAGCCCTGTCGCCGCGGCCGCTTCTGGCGGCGAGCTGGTGCCTGTCAATTGTTGACGTGTGAACATTTGCTTGCATTTGCGTAAAGATTGCATCGCCCGCCCGGGTTCGACATAGAGTCGGCCCGGGCATCATTATAATGCTGGCTTATAGACCCATTTGATTCCGACCGAACAAGGGAGCGAACATGGATCGCAGTAAGGTACCTGCCGTTCTATCCATCGCAGGATCCGATTCCAGCGGTGGCGCCGGCATTCAGGCCGACATCAAGACCATCACGGCGCACCGCCTGTATGCCGAGACGGCCATCACCGCCATCACCGCACAGAACACCTTGGGCGTCACCAACGTACAGGATATCTCGCCAGATATCGTAGCCGCGCAAATTGACGCCGTTTTTGACGATATCCGCCCGAACGCCGTCAAGATCGGCATGGTTTCTTCTGTCGAGATTATCGAAGTCATCGCCGACCGCTTGAGCGCCTGGAACGCAACAAACGTGGTCGTCGACCCCGTCATGGTAGCCACCTCGGGCGCACGGCTGATTGCCGAAGATGCCGCCGAGGCGCTCACCCGCCGCCTGTTCCCGCTAGCGACGGTTATCACGCCCAATATTCCCGAGGCCATGGCCCTGCTCGACTACGAGGTCGACTCCGAGCGCACGCAGCAAAATGCTGCCATGCTCCTCACCCGCCGCTTTGGTTGCGCGTCTCTCGTTAAGGGCGGGCATTTTGTCAACGAGGCCAACGATGTGCTAGCAGAGCCCGCGCCGCTCGATGACGAGGGCAACCACCTGGGCGATCCGCTCACCACGTGGTTCCGCCACAAGCGCATCGAGACCGGCAACACGCATGGCACCGGTTGCACGCTCTCGTCCGCCATCGCCTGCGCGCTGGCCCAGGGCATGGATCTTGCCGACGCCGTCAACGCCGGCAAGGCCTACCTAACCGGCGCTCTCGCCGCCGGCTTTGACATGGGCAAAGGCTCCGGCCCCGTTAACCATATGTGGCAGTATTAAGACTCGCAGTTCAAAACCACCGCAAAGGGGACAGGCACCTTTGCGGTGGTTCCCACAAACATCTCGATCTGTAACAGTTAGAGTCCATTTTTCGGCCCACCTGTTACAAATCGAGACATCCAAATTCCATTGAGAAGATAATCTCGATGTGTAACATTAACTCGGCAAAATCGACCCTAGATGTTACAGATCGAGACAAACGACCGATATCGACCTAAAATAATCTCAATCTGTAACATCTAGCCCGTTTTCGGCCTTACAACTGTTACAGATCAAGACAAATCAACGAAACAAGCCACCGCAAGGAGAACTATTGTGGTGGTTTGGGGCCGTGCTACTCACCGAGCATCTCTTGGAGCTTGGCCGCCACGGCGTGACCCAGGCTCTCATGGCTTTCGGGCATCATATGCAGATAGTCGATATCGCCCGGCTCGGCAAACTCCGCTGCATTCAAAAAGTCGCAGCCAAACTGCTCGGCTACGTGCGCATAGTATTCAGCAAAATGCTCCGAGGCCTCGACGGAACGCTCGTCAAAATCGGTCATATATACATCGGCGATTTGCGGCTTGATCTTGATAGGTGCCATCAGCAGAATACGCGGGCAGGGTGCGGCATTGGTCCAGGGAAATGCACGCACCGCGCGAATCAGCGCCATGGTGCCACGGGCAATATCGGAGGCCGTCACACCAAAGACCGTCTTGCAGTCGTTGGTGCCCAGCATAATCACGATCGCATCCAGCGGCTTATGAGCCTCGAGCAGCATCGGCAACGCGCGGATGCCGTTGAGATTAGTGTCCAGATGGCACATGTCGTCACGCACCGTCGTGCGGCCGTTGAGGCCTTCCTCAATCACGTGCCAGCCCTCGCCCAGGTCGCGCTGGGCCACGCCGCACCAGCGCACATCGTGCGCATAGCGTACCGCGGTGCCGTCGCGCATGCCCGCCGGATCATAGCCGTAGGTATTGCTGTCGCCAAAGCACAGAACGTTTTTCATCGTAAGCCCTTCCTCTAGTAAAAAGTCGGCGGGAGCAGTCTCTCCCGCCGAATCGACCTATCTGTCAGCACATACCGATTACAGGTACTTGCGCCAATCGTCATCGTCTTCATCGTCCTCGGCGGCAGCCTGGGCCTGCTCGGCGGCGCGGGCAGCCGCAGCGCGAGCGGCAACCTGGGCATAGGACTCCTCGTTGCGCTCGGGGAAGTTTGCCAGCACATGCTCGAACTTGGCAAAATCTTCGTCCCAGCGCGTAGAGGGCACGGCAAAAAAGACCTGCTTGACCTTAAAGTCGCCCGATGCGAGCTCCTTGCGGAAGAGCTCGGCCACGGCCTCGGCGTCAAAGCCGTTGTTGTCGCAGCCCCAAGCGCCCAGCACGAGCTTCTCGCGACCCAGCTCGTCGCAGATGGCAAGCACAAAGCGGATGCGATCGCGCAGGGCGTCCAGCAGGGCATCGTCACCCACACGATACTCCTGGCGAGCGCGCTTGGCGTTGGGCGCGGCGGCCACGATCACGTCGGCATACGCATGCACGTGGTTGCGGTCGAAGCGCACCGCAGGCACCACCAGCGCACGGTTGCGGTAAAGCTCGCAGTTGATGTTGCGGCGACGGTTCTCGCCGTACCATTTGCGCTGTTTATCGAGCACGTTGTACAGGTACGAATCGGCACAGAGCGTGGCCTCCTGACCCAGATAGCCCTGGATGTAGCCGCCGCCCGGGTTGGTGAACGAGGCAAAGTCGAGCACGGCCATGTCGCAGAACTGCGCATAGCCTCGGCCGTTATCCAGAATGGCCTGCGTGGCAGAGGCGTCAAGCACGGTGACCTCGGGCAGGACCGGAGCGGGCTCCTCGGCGGGCTCGGACTCGGCTTCGGCGGCCTCCTCGACGGGCTCGGGCGCCACCTCGGTATCGACTGCAGCCTCGACCTCGGCGGCCTCGGGCTCCTCGGCAACCTGCTCCTCGGCAGCAGCAGCCACCTGGGCCTTGGCCTTCATCGCCGCGACAAAACCGGCAGGCATACCATCGAACTCGCACACGCCGGCAAGCGAACGCTCGATATCCTTGGCGCACGCTTCGGACACAGTTGCCACGTGACGCTCGGCGGCCTTGGCACGGGCCTCGCGCTTGGGATTGGGCTGACCCGCTCGGTTGGACCTGCGGTTACGGTTCCTGTTGTCGACGTCTGCCATAAGTGGTCACCTTTCCTGTCGCTGCCGCTATCGGCTTTTCCCATCCATGATACCCCGCCGCGTACAAAAAAGACGGCCCCGAAGGACCGCCTTTCGCATCGTTTTACCGTGTCCGGCAGGAAGCGTCGCAATGCCGCGCTTTAATCGCGACGGCCGAGGATGTTCAAAATGCGCAGGAACACGTTGATAATATCCACGAACAGGTTAGAGGCCATGAGCACGGCGTTGGGCAGCGTAGGCGGCACCGTCGCGGCAACATAGGTGTCGTAGCCAATAAAGCCGGCGAACACCACGATCACGATCAGATCGGTGATGGTCTGCGAGACGCCCATGAACATCAGCACGATCTCAACCAGAATAGTGGCGAGCAGAATGCCAAAACCGATGCCATATACGCGCTGGAAAAACTTGGGGAACGTCACGCCCAAGGCGCCAAAGACAAAGGTGATGGCGGCCGTGGCGATAAAGGCAGTGTTGATGGTGGGCAGGTCGTAGTTGGCAAGGCCAAACGACGCGGTCAGGCCAAAGGTACTCGCAAAGATTACGTAGCCCACAAGGGACAGGCCCACGGACTGCTTGCTGGCGGCGGCCGACATCATGACCATGCCGACGATGGTTAAAATAAACGAGCCAAAGACTAGCGGCAAGGCGGCGCCGCTCATCATCATGCGCGCAAACGACATGGTGCTCGTAAAGTAGGCGCCGGCGCCCATGGCGCAAAAGCCCAAGAAGATGAGGGCAGACATGGCGAGATTGTACGCGCGCGGCGACATCTCCTTGGCGCGGCTTGCGCCGCTCTCGACGGGGCCGTTCTGATAGCCCTGGATATCGTTCATAGGTTCGTCCTTTCAAAAAGCGCCACAAATAACGGCACAGCAGGTGACAAGATTCCTGTCATTGTACCCGAATGCCGTACGTCCTTACCTACGGCGCTCGCCCTCGAGCGTACGATCAAAGGCCCAGACCCACCAACGCATCACGTGCGCCTGCGAGCCATCTGGTCGTTCGCGCGTCTGGTCCTCCAAATACAACTCGGTCGCGTGCCCGCCAAAACGCACCTTATAGGTTGCCGTACGAATGCCGTGAACTGTCAGGCCAAACCCAGTGGTCGAGACAATCTCGTCAATCGTAAAGCAACGACCGTCGACCCAGCAGACGGTGACCGGCACAACCTGCCCGCCCGCGAGGATGCGAGCCACGACGTCCACATACTGCTTGTGCACGCGCCGAGTTTTGCCATCTGTCTGTCGATATTCCATGCCTCCTATTATCGAACGCATGTTTGCATGTTGTAAAGCGAACAGACTGTGGTTTTGGAGTGTCGCAGTAATCGCACGTGTCCGCATGGCGTGTTAGCAAAAAGAACACCCGCGGTCAACAGGGCTAATATTCAATTTTAGTGCCAAAAAGTTCACTTCTCCCATCAGAACTCGGTAAAGAAACCCACAGGAGGTGATACGATTTATCATGTTTTTGTAACGTGTCTGCAAACTTCGAGAAAGCCCATATATGGACGTAACGTTCTCAACCTTCCTCGGCCAAATTGTGTCGAACCCAGTCCTTGCCGTCACCGTGATCCTCGCGTTGGGTGCCATCTTCGTCAATGGATGGACCGACGCGCCCAACGCCATCGCGACCTGCGTCACTACGCGTTGCATGCCCGCCCGCGCCGCCATTCTCATGAGCGCCGCATTCAACTTCCTCGGCGTGCTCATCATGACGCACTTTAACGCGAGCGTCGCCAACACCATCTCACATATCGTCGACTTTGGCGGAAACAGCACCATGGCGCTCGCCTGCCTATGCGCGGCGCTGTTCTCCATCGTCGTCTACGGCGCCACAGCGTCGCGTTTTGGCATCCCCACCTCGCAAAGCCACAGCCTTATCGCCGGCCTGACCGGTGCCGCCATCGCCCTCGGCGGTGCGAGCAGCGTCAACGTCCACGAGTGGATGAAGGTCATCTACGGCCTGGCGCTCTCCATCGGCCTGGGCTTTGTCATGGGCTGGGTCCTGTGCAAGCTCGTCTCGATTCTTTTCGCCGCCGCCAACAGGCGACGTGCCAATGTCTTCTTTAAATACGCTCAGATCGCGAGCGCTGCGGCCATGAGCTTTATGCACGGCGCGCAGGATGGACAGAAGTTCATCGGCGTGCTCTTTTTAGGCGTGGCCTTTGCCAGCGGCCAGACGAGCGTCGGCGATGCAGGCATCCCCATCTGGATTATGCTGCTGTGCTCGGCCACTATGGGTATCGGCACCAGCGTGGGCGGCGAGCGCATCATCAAGTCCGTCGGCCAGAGCATGGTCAAGCTCGAAAAGTATCAGGGCTTCTCCGCCGACCTGGCGGGCGCCGCAAACCTGCTGCTTGCCACCCTTACCGGCATCCCCGTGTCCTCCACACACATCAAGACCTGCGCCATCATGGGCGTCGGTGCCGTCAAGCGCCTCTCAGCCATCAACTTCGGCGTCGTCAAAGACATGATGTTCACCTGGTTCTTCACCTTCCCCGCCTGCGGACTCATCAGCTTTGTCATGGCCAAGCTGTTCATGATGTTCCTCTAGTCAAACCGAGCGTCCATCCGGACCGCATTACTTCGCCCACCCGTCTTCACCTCGAAAGGACCCACCCATGGCAAAGAAACCCGATTCGTTCTACTTTGACAACTACGTCGCTTGCGCCGACCTCGCCGTCCAGGCCGCAGAGCTGCTCACCAAGATTTTTGAGAACTTTGACCCCGCGCAGATCCACGACATGCTCAATAAGATGCATGCGATTGAGCATGCGGCAGACAAGAAGCACCACGAGCTCGAAGACGCCTTGCTCACCGCCTTTATCACCCCGCTTGAGCGCGAGGATCTAGACCTGATGAGCTGCTCGCTCGACACCGTGCTCGATCGTATCGAGGGCGTCGTGCAGCGCGTCTACTTCACCAACATCCAGAGCATCCACCCCGATGCCATCGTCATCGCCCACAAGGTGACCGACGCCTGCCGCGCCATGAAGGACCTGATGGTCGAGCTGCCCAACTACCGCAAGTCCAAGACCCTGCGCGAGCTCGTCATCCAGATCAACACCATCGAGTCCGAGGCCGACGAGCTCTACATCAACGCCATGCGCAACCTGCACGTTAACGGCAAGGACCCGCTCGAGGTCATCGCTTGGCGTGACGTGTACGCCTTCCTGGAGTACTGCGCCGACTGCTGCGAGAATGTGGCCGATGTCGTGGATTCGATTGTCATGAAGAACAGTTAATTGGGGGTACGTGTCCCGGCGGCGAAGGGCCGGCACCTGTTTGCTTTCTCACTCCGGCTGCATGGCAGAGTCGTTCGAAAGTAAACAGGTGCCGGCCCTTCGCCTTACGTACCACCATTGGGAACTTTGGCTGATACTTTGAAAGCGATGGGGCTTTTGTTGGCGGGGCCTTTGGACCCGATTGGGAACTTTGGGACCGCCTTAAACGTTTGGGTGGATGGGGCTTTGGGTACCCTTTGTTTTACTTTGGATTGATTCGTTGAATTTGGAGGGCTTGGTTGTGAGTTATTTGGATCTGGCTCGGTCTCGGTATTCTTGTCGCGAGTTTGAGAATCGTTCTGTTGAGCAGGCTGTGGTGGATGCCATTGTTGAGGCTGGGCGTATTGCTCCTTCTGCTTGTAATAATCATCCTTCTCGTGTGATGGTGTTGGATACGCCCGAGTTGTTGGAGAAGGCTGCTGCTTGTCAGCCTCGGTTTGCTCGTGATGGGTCTATCTTTGGGGCTCCGCTTGTCTTCCTTATTTGCAGCGTTACCGATGATGCTTGGGTGCGCCCGTATGACCAGATGAATTCCAGTGAAATCGATACGTCCATCGTGTGCGATCAGATGATGATGGAGGCCACCGAGCAGGGTCTGGGAACGTGCTGGGTATGCCATTTTAAGCCTGAGGTGGCACAGGAGCGGTTCAACCTGCCCGAGGGCGTCTATCCCTATCACATGCTCGTCTGTGGCTATCCTGCCGACCACATCGCCGATCCCGAGCATCGCGAGGCCCGTACCATTCCCCTCCCCGACTTCCTCCTCAAGTAGTTTTTGGCACATACCCTAAAACCTACATTTTACCGCTCACCCGTTCGCCGAGTTCTGCGCCACTATGTGCAGGGCTCGGTTTTTTATGTTACGCACCCCGGCACAGTCATAAAAAAGGACCCGCAAGCTGCGGGTCCTTTCTAGGCACTAAATTGTAGGCCGAATGTTAGTCCAGGTCGTCGGCAGCAAAGTTGTCGATCGGGGCGAAGGGATCGGCCACGGGGACAACCGGGTCAGCGACGGGCAGCGGCTCGGCGGGAACAGTCACTGCAGGAGAAGCGGCAGAACCGACCGGCGTGGAGGCCATCAGATCGGCCGGGAAGGAATTCTGGGCATCGTCCATGAAGTGCTGGATGAGCTTGAGATACTCTGCCTTGAACTCCTCACGGGAAGCCTTGAGACGATCGATCTCCTCGAGCTCGGCCTGCTTCTCGGTCAGAGCCTGGCGGATAACCTCGCGGGCCTTGGCGTCAGCCTCGTTGCGGATACGCTCAGCGTTCTCGTTGGCATCGTTGACGATGGTCTCAGCGGTCTGCTGGGCAGCGATCAGGGCAGCGGAAATCTGGCGCTCCTGAGCGGAGAAGTCAGGGGCGGGAGCAGCCACGGGGGCGGCAGGAACGGCCTGGGCGGTGGCATCCTGAGCCTGGGCAAGCTGAGCCTGCGCATCGGCAAGCTGCTGCTCGGTAGCAGTCAGACGACCCTTAAGGTCGACGATCTTAGCGAGCATAGCGTCAACCTCGGAGGACAGCGTCTCCAAGAAGACGTCGACCTCAGCAGGATCGTAGCCACGCTTGGCCTCAGAGAAAGTCTGAGCCTGGATGTCTGCAGGGGTAATAGCCATAACAAGTCTCCTTTTTCATCGCCTCGGCGCTACACACCCGACGTAAGTTACTAAGTCAGTTCTACACGAGTATACCTATAAGAAGCTGCAGAACCAGCCTCTGCACCAACTGCAACGCAATAATCGCAACGACCGGCGAAAAATCGATACCGCCCATCGGCGGGATGAAACGACGGAACAGGTTGAGCCACGGACCGCACACGCTATCAAGCACCGCGGCAATATCCTGAAGCAAACCACCCTGCTTCATGGGAATCCACGTCATAAAGCAGTAGACGACAATGAGCGTGGAATAGAAGTTGAACAGCGTGTTGACCAGCTGGACGATAGTGTAGATGTTGATGGGAATCTCCTCGTCTTGTCTTTACTTAAGGTAGCCGTCGGCACGAAGCTTCTTGAGATCGGAATCTTTGACCTCGCAACCGGCGGGCAGCACCATGAACACGCGGTCGCCCACCTCCTTGACCGTGGCACCCAGACCGCAGGCAAAGCCGTAAGAGAAGTCCAAGACGCGCTTGGCAACTTCGGTGCGTACGCCCACAAAAATCAGTGCGACAGGCTGCTTGGTGCGAACGCGGCGCACCACGGTCTCCACGTCGTCATAGCTCTCGGGGCGCAGGACATAGGCCGGCAGCTGCGGCGTGGCGTTGATGATATTGCTCGCATAGGCCGAGGCATCGCTCGGTGCAGGCGCGGGTGCAGCGGCGGCACGGGCGCGGGTATTCTCGGCGTAGCTCGACGGCGTGTCATAGGCACCAGGACGATAACCGCTCGCAACACTGTCCTGCGAGCGCGAAGGCGGGTTATACGTCGTGGCATGGCGGGAGTCATCGCCGACCAGCTGACCGGAGCGCGTATACACGGCAACCGACTCAGCTTCACCGCGGCGCGTCTGGCCAAGCAGGCCGTTGCTCGGCTCGTCTTGGGTGTAGAAGCCCTCGCCCGAAGCACCACTGTAGCCGTTGCCCTGATAGCCATCGTCGTAGCCGTCATCGTAGCCGTAGTCGTCGTCCTGGCCATAACCCTGGTCGTAACCCTGCTGGCCGCCCAGGTGCATCTTATTTTTAATCTCGTCAAGGAAGCCCATGGTTGTGTCCTCTCGCGGTTTAGTGCAGGCGCCCCGATAATCAGTGCGCACTTCAGAGCCTTATTTTACTGCAAACTCCGGGCTAAATACTACCCTGCCCAGGCGAACGAGCGTAGAGCCCTCCTCAAGGGCAGACTCAAAGTCCTCGCTCATACCGCAGGAAAGCTCAGGCAGGTTCAAATCGGGATGCGCCGCCTCCAGCTCATCCCTCAGCTCACGAAGCCCCGCAAAGGTGCGGCGTGCCACATCCTTATTCCCCCGGGGCGCCATAGTCATAAGCCCCTGTACGCAAATTCCCTCAAGTTCTGCAAGCTCACCCGCGGCGGCGCGAATCTCATCGGGTGAAAAGCCTCCCTTCGACTCCTCACCACTCACATTGACCTCAATGAGCACACGCTGGGGGCCGACGAGCTCGCCTGCCTCAATCTTGCGAACAGCACGGCTCGAGATCGCCTGCGCCAGATGCAGCGAACCCACCGAGTGAATCAGCTCGGCTGAGCCCAGCACCGCATTGATCTTATTGGTCTGCAGGTTGCCGATCATATCGAAGCGCACCTCGGGCAGCTCCGGATGCTCCGCCAGACCCGTGAGCTTGCGAACCAGCTCCTGCGGGCGGTTCTCGGCAAAATGGCGATACCCCGCCTGGATGGCGGCAACGGTCTCATCGACACCAACGGTCTTGGACACGGCAATGAGGCTCGCGGCGTCGTGGGGACGGCCCGCGCGATCGAGCGCCGCATAAAAACGTTCCAGAATCTGCTCGCGGCGAGCGCGCATCAAGTCCAAATAGTTATCCATTGCCAATCGCCTCCGCTGACAGCCAAACAAGTAGTCCCATGCTAACGCAAGAGCGCGGCCCCGCATGTGCAAGGCCGCGCTCACTTAGGTATTTACAATCTTTCGACGAACGGGGTTACTTACTCCTCGTCGTCCTCGCCATCGTCCTCATCCTCAAGATGATCGAGCAGGTAGCGAAGACCCTCGCTGACCTCGTTAACGGGCACCTTGGCAACGTAGCGTGCATCGACGGCGGGCCTCATGATAACACCCTCGCCCGAAGGCACGCGCATGCTCTCGAGCTCATCCTCATCAGTGCAGGCGATATCACCGGCAGTCATACGCTGTCCGGTCAACAGGAAGGTCAGACGGCAGGCGGCATCGATGGAAATCGAGGCGATGCGATCGAGATAGCGCGATACCATGATGGCGCGGCGCAGGTCGTCATAGTTGCTGTCGTCGTCCATAAAATCGCCCGTGTCCATGCGGTTAAAGGTGCGGAAGAACTTCTCGTAGGCGGCGTGCACTGGCTCGTCCTCGACGGCCAAGTTGCAGATGATGGACATGTCGTTGGTGACGAGCGCAGAAAGCGAAGAGCCCAGTACCTGGTAGACGGCCTCAGCCTCGGCCTCGACCGTGCCGACAAGCTCCTTGGGCAGCGAGATGTCGGCCTTGATCATATGACGCGTGGCGCGGCAAATCTGGCGAACCTTATCGGTCATGCGCTGCAGGTTAAAGTCGACGTAGATGATCGTCTGCAGCAAGCGGAAGTCGGAGGCGACCGGTGACTGCGTGGCAATCAGGTTGTAGCAGACGGCCTCCAGGTTGGCGCAGCGTGCGTCAATCGAAAGCGTGCGCTTCTTGGTCTTGGTGGCGAGCTTGCGGTCGTCGGTCACATAGGCCTTCACGGCATCGTGGAGGGCCAGATCGACGGCCTCGTAGATGCTCAGCATCTCGTGACGGGCCTCGATGAGCTGACGGGAAAACAGTTTGCGCATGGTTCACTCCAATCAGTTGGGTGCGGTCATGCCGCCCGCACAGTGAATACGCACCGGACCAGATCCGATCGGCTTGGGACTAGTCGCACCGATCAGCCAAAGCGGCCGGTGATATAGTCTTCCGTCCGCGAGTCCACCGGGCTGGTGAAGATCGCGTCGGTTTGACCATACTCGATGAGCGTAGCGGGCTCGCCGGCAACTTCCTGCAAGAAGAATGCGGTGTAGTCGCTAATGCGAGCTGCCTGCTGCATTGAATGCGTGACGATGATGATCGTCATCTCGGGCGCCAGCTCGGCCATCAGATCCTCGACCTTAGAGACGGACGTGGGGTCGATGGCGGAGCAGGGCTCGTCCATCAGAAGGACATCGGGTTGCACCGCAAGCACGCGCGCGATGCACAGACGCTGCTGCTGACCGCCCGAGAGCGCCAAACCATCCTTGTTGAGCTGATTGGATACCTCTTTCCAGAGGTTGGCGCGCTTGAGCGATTCTTCCACGATGTCATCGAGGTCACTTTTGCTAGTCACGCCCTGCAGACGAGGGCCAAAGGCGACATTCTCGTAGATGGATTTAGGAAACGGGTTGGGCTGCTGAAAGATCATGCCCACGCGACGACGGAGATCGACCGGGTCGACACCCTCGGCATAGATATCGTTGCCGTCGAGCGTCATGGTGCCCTCGACGCGCGTGCCCTCGATCAGGTCATTCATGCGGTTGATGCAGCGCAAAAACGTCGACTTGCCGCAGCCCGAAGGGCCAATGAAGGAGGTGATGGCGTTTTTGGCGATGTTGAGGTCAAGCCCCGTCAGCGCATGAAAGTCACCGTACCAAAAGTTGAAATCCTTGGCCGTAATGGCCGCTTGCTCCAACGTGGGAGCGGACTGATAAACGGACATGGGACTCCTTAACTAGCGACGCTTGCGCGACAGGAAGCGCGCAAACAGGTTGAAGGCCAGAATGATCACCATCAGCAAGAGCGCGGTGCCGTAGGCTGCGTTCATGTTGATGCCGTCGTTGGCAAGCAGATACAGGTGAACCGTCATGGGGCGGCCGGAATCGAGCGGCGAAATAGGTAGATTGATGGCCTGCCCCATGGTATAGAGCACCACCGCGGTCTCGCCAATGGCACGGCCGATGGCGAGAACGATGCCCGTGGCAATACGGCCAAAGGCAGAAGGAAGCACGATCTTGGAGACAACCTGCCACTTGGTGGCGCCCAGGCCATATGCGCCCCAGCGGATATAGCGCGGAACGGCGCGAATGGCCTCTTCGGTGGTACGCATGACGATGGGAAGCATCAAGAGCGCGAGTGCCAGGGCGGCCGAGACCATCGAAAGGCCCAGGCCCATGGCCTCGACAAACAAGGCGTAGCCAAACAGGCCCATAACGATGGAGGGCACCGAGGCCAAAGCGTCAGCAGCGTAGCGAATGAGCTCGACGACCTTGCCCTGCTTGGCGTACTCGGCCAGATAGACGGCTGCCAGCACAGCGATCGGCGTGCAGATAAGCATGGCGAGCGCCGTCACGTAGACGGTCGATACGATCGTGGGCCAAATTCCGCCCTCGGCGTTGACGCCCTGGGGCCAACCGAAGATAAAGTCGAGCGAGATGTGTGGCAGGCCGTTGATGACCACGTAGGCGATGATAGCGACCAGCACCAGCGTGGTGATGTAGGCAGCGGCACGAAACACGCCAAGCATGATTTTGTTGGACAGGTCCTTGTTGATGCGGCCCTTCTTGCCGTGGGAAAGGGCACGCTTGATGCGCTCGCGCGACGAGGTCGTATCGACCGTCGTGTCAACGGAATCGGACATAGCCTACCCCCTCTTCTTCTTGGAAATCAGACGGACGATGCCCACCAGCGTGGCGGAGATGATAAACAGGACCACGCCCATGCCGAACAGCGCCGAGCGATGCAGACCCGAGGAATAGCTCATGTCGAGCGCGATCTGGCTCGTGAGCGTCGAGATAGGGCTCGCAATGCTGTCGGGAATAACCGGGGCGTTACCCACGACCATGAGCACGGCCATGGTCTCGCCGATGGCACGGCCCATACCCAGCACGATGGCATCCACGATACCCAGCTTAGCGGCAGGTAGCACGACCTTATAGATGGTCTGCCACTTAGTAGCACCCATGGCATACGATGCCTCGCGAATGCCCATGGGAATGGAATTGAGGGCATCGATGGTGAGCGTGGTGATGGTAGGGACGATCATGATGGCGAGCACAAACCACGCCGTCAGCGCACCAAAACCAAGGCCGCCGGTCAGTTGTGCGATAAACGGGCGGATGATGATCATGCCGAAAAAGCCGTAGATGATGGAGGGTATGCCCGCCAGCAGGTCAACGGCGGGGCTGATGAGCTTGCGCACGCGCTTGCTGGCAATCTCGACCAGGTAAACGGCCGTACCCACGCCCAGCGGCACGCCCATGGCGAGCGCACCGACGGTCACCAGACCTGAGCCGGCAAGCAGCGACATGATGCCGTAGTGGCCCTCAGAGGGCGCCCACGTAAAGCTAAAGAAGTCCGCCAGACCGATGTCGGTAAAGACGGGCAGCGCCGAGTACGTGGTAAAGACAAAAATCAGGATGACGGTAACGACCGCCAAGAACGCGCAGGCAAAGAAGATCCACTGCAGCACCTTCTCCTTGATATAGGTACTGCGCGATACGAGCGCCAGCTCGCGCTTCTTGGGTGCCTGAGCATTCTGCTCAGTCTGGGAGTTTTCCTGTGCTTCCATGCTACTCACTCCCCTTCTCGTCGTTGGTGACGGGAATAAAGCCCGCCTCGCGAATCTGCTTGTCCATCTTTTCGGACGTCACGTAGTCGATGTAATCCTGCGCCTGCTGCGAAGGCGCACCCTTCACAAAGAAGTAAAGGTCGCGCGAGATGGGATAGCCGCCACTCGCGACCGTCTTCTCGGACGCCTCAACATGATTGACCGAGACAGCCTTGACCGAGGTCTTGGCGTTGAGGCTATCGACGAAGCCCAGCGAAATGTAGCCGATGGCCCCACGCGAACGAGATACCACGTCGCGCACCTGGCCCGTACCCGAAAGAACAGCCGAGCGGCGATCGAACGGCGTGCCATCCATCACGATGGTACGGAAGGCCTCGCGCGTACCGGACGCCTCGTCTCGGTTGATGACCTGAATCCTCAGGTCCTCGCCACCGACCTCTTTCCAATTGGTAATCTTGCCGGCGTAGATATCGCGGAGCTGCTCGGTCGAGAGGTTATCGACGGGGTTGTCGTCGTTCACGATGACCGCAATACCGTCGTGGGCAATGACGATGGGAGTCAGGCCCAGATCCTGTTCGTCGGCATTGAGTCCACGGGAGGAGCTGGCGATATCGGCCGTGCCGGCGCTGACGGCCTCGATCCCAGCGGAAGAACCCAAACCGGAAACGAGCACGTCGATGCCGGTCTCCTCCTTAAAGCCCTCGGCCGCAATCTCGGCGATAGGAAGGCAGGTCGTGGAGCCGGCCACGGTAATGGAAGAGGTAGAAGATCCCGAAGAACAGGCGCACAGCGTAAGCGTAAGCACAGCGGCGCTCAGGACCGATACGATCTTTCTCATAGCATCACGCCGATCGCAGCATGGCGCCCACAGGTGCCGTCCTCGTTACGGTAGGAATAAAAGCGGTCGTTCTGACGCACGGTCGAAAGCTGGGTATCCACGATATTATCCGCGTCGACACCGACATCTACCAGCGCCTCGCGAATGGCAGCGGAAAGATCAAGCATGCGAGAGGTATTCGCATCGATGCAAGAGAACTCGGCGGCAAAGCGATCCATGAGTTCCTGGGATACCTCATATTCGTCACCCAAGATATGGGGGCCGATATAGGCGGAAACGTCGCTCGCATCGCAACCGGCAGCATCGCAAAGCGCCTGGCACGCCTTGGCGGAAATACGTGCAATCGTGCCCTTCCAACCGGAGTGCACCACGGCAAATCCGCCGGGGGCCACCAGCACCACGGGAACGCAGTCGGCAAAGCAGAGCAGCACGGGCACGTTATGCGCCGTGCAGACGATGGCATCACAGCCCTCGGCAATCTGCTCGCGAACGTCCTCAAGGTCATCGGCGCCGTTCGAGGTCACCGCAACGATATGATCACCATGGACCTGATTGGGAACGAGCAGGTTGTGCTCGCACTCGGCGGCACCCATAGCCTCGAGCGCACGACAACGATTTTCTTGAACAGCAAAGGGGTCATCGCCAACATGCGAGCCCAAGTTGAGTGAGGAGTACGCATCTTCGGAAACGCCACCGGCGCGCTCGGTGAAGGCAAAGCGAACATCGGATGTCGCGCCCTCCACCAACGTAACTCCATCATGGTCGACACGCGAAACTTTGTCCGCACGTGCTGCCATACTAAAGCCTCCTAATAACACAAGTACCGCGGCATCGCCGCTACAGCCCGCGTTTATACGGCTGTCATACTTCTCTAAAAGGATACCTGCTGCGCTGGAGGCAATCGTAAAGGGAACGTAAAGAGATTGGAGGTTCTAGTTTACAAAGTCGAAATAAAAAGGGCGCGTCCATACGGACACGCCCCTGTGCACAACAATGCAAAGAACGACTTAGAAGCTACCGCGCTTCAGGAAGTCGGGAAGCTCGAACTGATCGTTGCCGAAGTTAGGAAGCTCGGTGCCACCGACGTTGCGGGTCGGAGCGGCCTGAGCCGGGCTCGTGGCAGGAGCGGTGCGCTGCGGCTCAGCGGAGGCAGCGGCCTTGCTCTGAGACTGCTGAGCAGCAAAGAGCTCGTCCTGACGGTTGACGTTGGAGTCGGAGAAGCCCGTAGCGATGACGGTGATACGCACCTGATCGCCCAGGGACTCGTCGACAACGGTACCGAAGATGATGTTGGCCTCGGGGTCGACGGCGTTGGCGACAACGTCGGCGGCGTCGCTGATCTCCTGGATGCCCAGGTCCTTGGAACCGGCGATGGAGAGCAGCACGCGCGTGGCACCATCGATGGAGCTCTCGAGCAGCGGGCTGGAGATGGCCTGCTGGGCAGCGTCGACGGCACGGGTGTCCCCAGAAGAGGTACCGATACCCATCATGGCGGTACCGGCCTGCTTCATGATGGTCTTAACATCGGCGAAGTCCAGGTTGATGATACCGGGGACGGTGATGAGGTCGGTGATGCCCTGGGTGCCCTGGGAAAGGACGCCATCGGCAATCGCGAAGGCCTCGAGCATGGTGGTCTTCTTCTCGGCGATGTCGAGCAGCTTATCGTTAGGGATGACGATCATGGTGTCGACGCAATCGGAGAGGGTCTTAATGCCCTCCTCGGCGCTCTTCTTGCGCTTGCGGCCCTCGAAGGTGAAGGGCTTGGTCACGACGGCGACGGTCAGCGCACCGACCTCGTTCATCGCGATATCGGCAACGATGGGAGCAGCGCCGGTACCGGTGCCACCGCCCTCGCCGCAGGTGATGAACACCATGTCGGCGCCAGCGAGCGCCTCGGCAATGTCGTCGCGGGACTCATCGGCAGCCTTGCGGCCAACCTCGGGGTTGGCGCCGGCGCCCAGGCCGCGGGTAAGGTCGGTGCCGATGTGCACCTTGATATCGGCATCAGAGATCGCGAGTGCCTGAGCATCGGTGTTGATGGCAACAAACTCGACGCCGCGGATGCCCTCTTCGATCATTCGATTGACCGCGTTGGTACCGCCGCCGCCGACGCCGACCACCTTAATGACGGCAAGGTAGTTGTTGATCTCTGTCTCGTGCATGTCGGTCCTCCGAACAAAGGTTATAGCCATAGCATGGGTCGACCCCTGCGCACATTAACCTTCAGGTTGAAAGTAAATGCAAAGGTAAACCGTATTATGTTTGCACATTATGAACGTATCAGTCAAATAATTGACCGTGAAAACCAAACAAACCAGATAAACGGCGTGGTATGGCCCCTCAACAAAGCATCAACCAGCGCTACGAGGTCGGAGCGTTCCTAAATGTATAGTTACCCGGAGAGCGCACATTGATATACGTTACGCCCTCTACCTGCGAAAGCAGCTTGGTGACTACGCGCTCCTTCTTGACGATATCGTTCGAATCGCCCAGCGACACCTCAATGCCGTTATTGAGGTTTGCCGAGATGGCTTCGACCGAAGGCGTGGAAATATCCTTGACTTGTCCCAAGAACTCGCTCGAAAAACCACGCACATAATCCAAGCCAGCCTTAACGGCCTTGGAGCTCACTGCCTGGCCGGAAACCGGAGCGACATCCGCCGAGACATCAGTCAACAACACCGCGCCATAGTGCTTAGCGAGCGCCAGCGCGGCATCGATTCCGGTCAAGGTATTTGAGCCCTGCCCTGTCGTGATGACGTTGCCTTGGTCGTCCACTTCGACCGACGTCGACAGTGGGGCGATCCAGGTGTCATCATCCCCGATGGCCCAGGCAAGGTCATCGGAACTGATATAGGCAATTGCGATGACCTTGCGCTCCATCGGCGTAATGATGAGCGTATGCGGGAACTGACGCTGGACATCCACGCCCGAGACCCACGGATTCTGCTTGAGGTCCTCGGTAATCTGGTCGGGATCGACGTTAAAAAGCGACGTTCCCTCGGGCAAATCGATCAGCTGGATAGCATCGTGCTTCGTCACATGCTCGCTGCCTTGAATCTGAATATCAGTGGCGGTAAACAATCCAGAGTTGATCACCACGATGGCAACGACGACAAGCACGGCCAAGGCGGCCAGAACGCCGCCCACGATTTTGCCTTTGCCTGCAACGACAGAAGCGGCGTCTGATGTTTTATTTACCATCGCCCCAAGTGAAGACAACGGGTTGACGCTTTTTTTACCCGAAGGCTTCTTGGCGGTAGCCGGCACCGATGTCAGCGAGCGCGGTTTCGATGCGCCCAGCGTGCGACCTGGACGCGGCGCTTTAGTTCCCGTCGAGGGCTTAGGAGTTGCCATGGGACGGGCAGGTTTGGCGCCCATAACAGGCTTTGACGTCACCGAGGGACGCGAGGACTTTTTTGCGGCCGGACGATTACCGAGCTGCGAGCCGACAACCGGACGACTGGTCTGTCGAGCATGCCCGACAGACTTAGAGTGCGCGACGGTATTGCGTTGAGGTTTGGCAGGCGCGCCGGAACGCCCTCCGGCGCGGCGGAAGGTGGGTTTCGATGCTCTAGAAGCCGAGGAATTTAACTTCCGGTCTGAGCTCGATGCCATACGCCTCCCTCACCTTTCCGTGCACATGTCTGATAACCGCGGCAACGTCATCGGCCGAGGCAGTTCCGTTATTAACGATAAAATTAGCGTGAACGGGCGAAACTTCCGCGCCGCCAATCGAAAAACCCTTTAATCCACAATCCTCGATAAGCTTGCCCACACTCGCATCGGGCGGGTTGCGAAAGACCGACCCGCAGGATGCGCGACCCATGGGCTGCGTACGCTTGCGCCTCGTCAGGTACCGCTCCATGCGCTCGCGAATGTCGGCCTTGGGCGCCGGTTTAAGCTTGAGCACGCACTCGAGGATAATCTCATTGCGGGGAAGGCTACATTCGCGGTAGCCCCAAGTGATCTCGGACCCCGCATAATGCTTGATACCGGATGCCGGGTCAAACGTTACGACATCCTCAACCAGCGAGCCAATCCACTCGGTCCGTGTGCCGGCATTCATAGATATCGCACCGCCAACCGAGCCAGGGATGCCAACGGCAAACTCAAGGCCCGAGAGGCTACGCGACAGGGCATCGTTGACCAGGCGCGCAAACATCACGCCCGCACCGACCGTCAGCGTACAACCGTCATCGGCAACAACCGTGCGCTGAAACTCACGTCCGAGCGAAATGACGGCGCCGCGATAACCGCCATCGGCAACCAGCAGATTGGAGCCCTTGCCGATGATGACCCACGGCACCTGCTCGCGATCGAGCACCGCCACGGCGCGGCGGAGGGCATGATAGCTATGGCACGTCACAAAAAGGTCGGCCTTGCCGCCGATACGATAGCTCGTATGACGCGCAAGGCGCTCGTCCTCGATCACATCCGTGTCGATCATGCCCGAGAGCGCCATGACGGCGTTAAACAGACCCATTAGACTTAAGCGTCTTTCTTGGCAGTCAGATACTCGATGAACTCGGGACCGACGGTCGTAACGTCACCGGCACCCATAGTGAGCAGCAGGTCGCCCTCGCCCACCATCTGCTCGAGCTCCTGATTGAGCTCAAGACGGCTGGAGCAGTACACGACCTCTTTGCCAGGATGCTTGGCGCGCACGGTATCGGCGAGCATCTTAGAGGTGACACCCGGAATGGGCATCTCGCCAGCCGAGAACACATCAATCAGCAGCAGTTTATCGGCATTGGCAAATGCATCGGCAAAGTCGTCGCACAGGGCCTGCAGGCGCGAATAGCGGTGCGGCTGGAACACGACGTCGACGTGCTTGTAGCCCAGCGACGAAGCAGCAGCAAGCGTCGCCTTGATCTCGGTGGGGTGATGGCCGTAATCATCGACCACGGTGATGCCATCGATATCGCCCACGTGGGTAAAGCGACGGCGGACGCCCTCAAAGCTCGAGAGCGCCTTGGCGGCGGCGTCGATGTCAAGGCCCAGGACATGGGCGACGGTGAGCACCGCCGTGGCGTTGAGCATGTTGTGGCGACCGGGATTGCTCTTGATCTCCACAGCGTGCTCAGTGCCGTCCTCAAAGCGAACGATAAAATCGCTCTGGATGCCCTTGACCTCCGGGTGCATGCAGACGATGTCGTTGCTCTCGGCAAAGCCGTAGGAAAGCACGTGACGACCCGTCGACTTGGCGAGCTCGACCAGATGCGGGTCCTCACCGCAGACGATGACGGTGCCGTCCTCGCCCACCAGGCTCATGAATTTGGCGAAAGTTGCCTCGATCTCCTCGATACCCGAGTAGTGATCGAGGTGGTCGGCCTCGACGTTGGTCACGATGACCACGTTGGGGTTCAGGAACAGGAAGGAGCTGTCGGACTCGTCGGCCTCAGCGACAAAGTAGTCGCCCGAGCCGTTCTTGCCGTTCGTGTCATAGCCCTCGACGATGCCACCGATCAAGAAGCTCGGATCCAGACCCATGCGGTCGAGCATGGTGGCGCACATCGAAGACGTGGTGGTCTTGCCATGCGTGCCGGCAACAGCGACGGTGGTGTAGCCGTGGCCCAAAGCAGAGAGCATCTTGGCACGGGGCCACACGGGAATACCAAGCTCGCGAGCGCGCACGAGTTCAGGGTTGGACTCCGGAATAGCGGTGGAGACAACAACCACGTCGGGCTTGACCTCGTCGATCGTGGCGGCCCCATGGCCCACATGCACCTTCACACCAGCGCGGGTAAGCTGGCGGATATAACGTGACGTCTTAAGGTCGGAGCCGGTAACGGCATAACCGCGCTCGTGAAGAACGAGGGCGATGCCGCTCATGCCGGCGCCGCCGATACCGATAAAGTGGGCGCTCTTAAACTCGGGCGCGGAGGTTGCAGTCTGGGAATCAGCCATGTGCTCGTGTACTCCTTGCGTAAACACTGCCTGTAACCCGTTAACTGTACCGCACCTACCGCATCAGCGCGAGGGCGACCGACGATATCCCGTCTAACTAACGCAAACCCTCTACCGCATCCGCCAGAAGAGCGGCGGCCCTATCCTGAGCCAGACCACGCGCCGCCTGACGCATGGCGTCGCGCGCCGCCGCGTCATCGACCAGGTGCAGCAGCTCATCGGCAAAGGCAGAACCGTCGATATCGGCATCGGCGCAAAGCACGCCGGCCCCGGCGTCGACCAGATAACGGGCATTGGTGGTTTGATGGTCGGCCGTCGCGTGCGGGTACGGCACGAGCACCGAAGGCACGGCGAGCGCAGCGATCTCGGCCACGCTCGATGCGCCCGAACGCGAGAGCACCAAATCGGCAGCAGCCAGCATATCGCCCATGTTGTCGATGTAAGGCTGGACGCGGTAACGCTTCGCCTCCTCGGGCGTCAGCGCCAAAGCGCGCTCGGTCTCCTCAAAGCCGTCGGCGCCCGTCGAATGCAACACATAGAGGTTCTTGCGCGAAAGCAGCTCGTTTTTGAGCGAAGCCACGCGCTCGTTGAGGTGCTGGGCGCCAAGTGAACCGCCAAAGACGAGCAGCAGCGTAGCGTCCTCGGGTACGCCAAGTGCCTTGCGGCCGCGAGCGCGATCGCCCTCGATCACCGAGCGACGTACGGGGTTGCCGGTCATGAGCACGTGGTCAGGGTCACCTTCGCGCTCAAAGACCGAACGCGCTGCCGGCACCGAGATGCACACGCGGGCGGCGTGGGAGTTCATCATCTTGTTGGCCAGGCCCGGAACAGAGTTCTGCTCATGCAGCAGATACGGAACGCCCGCGCCCTTGCACCACCCCAGCAGCGGAACCTCGACATAGGCACCAAAACCAATGGCGGCATCGGGCTTGCCGACCTTTGAGAAATGACTGGCGAGCGCACGCTTGGCTTTGTTGACACGCCACAGCGAGGTCAGCGCCGTCCAAGGACGGGAGCGGTCGAAGCCCGTGACCGTAATGGGCACAAAATCAAACCCAGCCTCGGGAACCAGACGACCCTCGAGCTTGCGCGACTGGCCCACGAACACAACGTGGTGGCCACGGTCACGCAGCTCCTCGGCCAAGGCGAGCGCGGGGTTGATGTGTCCTGCCGTGCCGCCGGCTGCAATAGCAACGGTCATTTTATCGGTCATGGTAGTCCCTTCGTACACGCGGTCCCTGGTCGTCGGTACGCAGACGCGCCGACGGATCCGAGTTCAAATCGATTCGATTATATCCGCCGCCCGCATTGCGAGGAGTGGGGCGCTGAGGACGACCTTGCGGAGCCGTTCGCTGACGCGGGCGGGCTGCCGGCTCGGTCGCAGAGCCATCCAGAACGGTAAAGCCGCTACGCGAAGGTCGTTCACCGCGCACATGGGCCACGCCGGCGGTGCTCTCATCCATAACGGCAAAGCTCTCACGGCGGCGATCATACTCATCGCGGCGGGCGCTCTCGTACGAAACGCGCAGGATCAACCCGGCAAGCATAAGCGACACGATAATCGACGAACCGCCGTAGCTAATAAACGGCAACGGTTTGCCCGTCATGGGAAACACGTTGAGGATGCCCAGCGCGTTAATTAGAAATTGCACCGCGAGAATGACCGCGGAGCCAGACGCCATGAGCGCGCACCGACGATCGGTCGCCTGCTCGGCAATGCGAAACGCCGAGTAGATCAGCATCGCAAACACCAAGAAGAACAGCACGGTTCCGACAAAACCGACTTCCTCGCCAATGATGGCCAAGATGTAGTCATTGTGCGCCTCGGGCAGATACGAGTACTTCATGGTTGAGTTGCCGATGCCACGGCCGAACAGACCGCCCGAAGCAAAGGCCATGATGGCAAGCGTGGCCTGATAGCCATCACCATACTCGTCGGCCCAAGGGTTCAAGGCAACCTGAATACGCACCATACGGTACGGCTCTGCGACAAGCGCAATCACGATCACGAGAATACCGAAGATTATCACGCCGATGATAAATCTGGGGTCGAGACCCGCAAACAACGCCATGCACATGAGGGTCAACAGGATGATCAGGACAGTACCGAAATCGGGCTGGATAAAGATCAGAAAGAGCGAAATGCCCAGGTAGATGCCCATCTTGCGAAGGAATTCGTTGATGTTGCCACCGGGCGAAAAGAAGCGGTCAAGCATGATGGCCGAATACGCAATGGCAAATGGCTTTAAAAACTCGGAAGGCTGGAACTGAATGCCGGCGATGTTGAGCCAGCGCGTGGCGCCACGGCTGCCGCTGCCCACCAAGAACACCAAAAACAGTAGCCCTATCATACCTATGAGGAAGATCCTGAGCGCATCCTCCCCAAACCAGCTGTCCGGCAAAACGCGCACGATGGCAATCAGCGCCAGAACACCGACCACGGCAAACGCGGCCTGTCGACCCAGAAAAAACGTCGCCGAGCCATTCTCGTGCAGCGCCTCGACCGAAGACGCCGAGTACACCATCAGCAGGCCAAAGCATACCAAGGTAAACAAGCAGGCCATGAATATCAAACGGGGGCGCATGATACGGGCGGGAACGCCGGCAATATAGCGTTCGCTAAACGACTGCCCGCCGCGGCTGGAACGCGGTGTGGTGCGACGTGAGGAAGCACGGTCCGAGTCGGGCCTCCTCATACCTTGTCGGGGGCTCTCCTCTCTCACCGCAACCCCTATTCCATTTGTGATTTCGCTGTAGCGGCAAGCTGAGCCACGTAGTCCTTAAACACGCGGCCGCGCTCCTCATAGCCCGAGAACTCATCGAACGAAGAGCAGGCAGGAGAAAGTAAGATCACGTCACCACGGCTCGAAAGCGAACGGGCAACGTCCACGGCATCGCGCAGGTCATCCGCCTGGGCGATATCCACATCGCCATCGACATCAGCCTCGTCCATAGCGGCGGTGAAGCGCTCGCGCGCATCGCCAAAGCAGACGACCGAGCGCACGTTGTCCATAACGACGCGCGCGAAGTCCGTGAGCGGCGTGCCCTTATCGTGGCCGCCGAGCAGCAAGATCACGTCGTCATCGGGAAATGCCGTCAGTGCCTTCTCGACCGCATCGGTGTTGGTCGCCTTGGAATCGTTGACGTAGCGCACGCCGTCAATCTCGCCACACGGCTCCACGCGGTGCTCGAGCGGCTGGAACGAGGCAAGACCGCGGCAGACACCGTCGACATCGGCACCGACCGCCAAGGCAGCCGTGGCAGCGCATAGGGCATTGATAACATTGTGATGGCCCGAGATCTTGAGCTCGGATATAGCGATGAGCGGGGTCTCGACACCCTTCAGACGCACGATCATCTTGCCATCGCGCACAAAGGCGGCATCCTCGCCCTCAGGCTCGTCAAAGGCAACCTTGCAGATGCGACGACCCGGCGTGTAGATGTACTCATCGAACTCGTGAATGCCGGCGTCTTCGACGTCGACAACCACCAGATCGTCATCGACCATATTGTCAAACAGTTTGATCTTGGCAAGCGCATAGTTCTTATGGCTCTTATGCCAGCCCAAGTGGTCGGGAGTGATGTTGAGCAGCACCGCCACGCGGGGGTGGAGCTCGGTTGTCGTAGCAATCTGATAGCTCGAGAGCTCAGCCACAAACCACTCGTTGTGGGCTCGGCCGTCAATCTCGTTGACCGGCGGCTCGCCGATGTTGCCGACAGCAACGCTGGCCTCGCCGGCAGCCTTAAGCAGATAATCAGTCAGCGACGTGGTGGTCGTCTTGCCGTTGGTGCCCGTGATGGCAATCCAGTTATCGGGCGACAGGCGATAGGCAAACTCGGGCTCACCCATAATCTGGGCGGCATGCTCGCGCCCGGCCTTAAAGAAGCCCGAGAACTCCGAGATGCCCGGGCACGTCACGCATACGTCATAGGCGCCCTCGACCTGTTCGGTCCCATAGACAAACGACGCACCAGCAGCCTCGAGCGCACGCGTGGCGTCATTGGGCTCAGAGGTGCCACCGCCATACACGGTAACGGCACTTACGCGCTCGGGATGTGCCAACGCCCAGCGGGCGACATCGAGACCGGATTTGCCCTGACCCAAAACGAGCAGGCTAAAGACATCAGCAAGAGGCATGAAAGACCACTATCCCAACTGGAAGAACAGAGCAAGGCCAACGGCACCAAAGGCCGCAGCGATAATCCAAAAACGGATGACGACCTTGGTCTCGGCCCAGCCCTTCTTTTCGAAATGATGATGGATGGGCGCCATAAGGAAGACGCGCTTGTGCGTAAAGTGGAAGTAGACAACCTGAATCATGACCGACAGGGTCTCAACGATAAACAGGCCGCCGATGATGAGGGAGACGACCTCGGTGTTGGTCATGATGGACGTGCAGGCAAACGCGGCGCCTAGGGCAAGCGAGCCGGTATCGCCCATAAAGATGCTCGCCGGATAGCAGTTGAACCACAGAAAGCCCAAGCAGGCGCCGGCACACGCGGTGCAGAAGATGGACAGGTTCACGTCTCCGTGCAAAAACGCCATGGCGGCCATGGCGAGCATGGCGATCATGGAGGTGCCGCCAGCAAGACCGTCAAGGCCATCGGTCAGGTTCACGGCATTAGAAAGACCGGCGATCATCAGCCAGCAAAAGACAATGTAGAGCCACGGGAACGAAAGGCCGCAGATGGTGGTCGAAAGAACACCGAGGTCAATCGTCAGGCCGCCGGGAAAACGAATCTCGGGGGCGACGCCGCACCAGTTGACGGCAAGTACCGTAAAGGTGACACAGATAATGGTTAGACCGATCATCTTGGCATGAGGCGTCAGACCGAGCGAGCGCCCATGCGTAACGGAGGTCAGGTCGTCGATCAGGCCCAGCACGCCGGTCGCCAGCGTGGCGAGCAGCACGAGCACGAGCTCGGTGGTGAGCCTGCCCATCAGCAGGCAGGTCAGCGAGATCGCGACGAGGATGACAACGCCACCCATGGTGGGCGTTCCCTGCTTAACCAAATGACGCTTGGGGCCGTCGGCACGAACCTGCTGGCCGATACCCTCGACCTTGAGCAGCTTGATCCACCACGGCATGAGCAGCAGCGCAATGGCGGCGGCGATGCCAAGCCCCAAAAAAGCCTGATACGTTGGATACGAGGGATTGCCGAACATGGGCTAGCACACACCTTCCACAAAGCGGTCGAGCTCAACAAAGCGGGAACCCTTGACCAGTACAACATCATGTTTTTCAAGCGCGCCGCCCATGCGGTCGAGCACCTGCTGATAATCGGAGAACACCTGGATGCGGTCCTCGTCCATACCCATCATGCGCGCGGCATCGGCCATAAGCTGGGCCAGCTCACCACCCACGCACGCCAACATGTCGAGCTTCTTGGCGGCGGCATAGGCGCCCACGAGCTCATGCATGCGAGGAGCCTCATCGCCCATCTCGCCCATCTCGCCCAGGATAGCCATGCGAGACCCCGTGCACGAAAGCGAGCACAGCAGATCGAGGCCAGCAGCCATCGATTCGGCACTGGCGTTATAGGAGTCATCGATGATGCGTGCACCGCTCTTGGCGCGCTTGATCTCCTGGCGGTGACCGGTGATCGTGAGGCCCCTAAAGGCAGCATCGATCTGCTCGGGCGTCACGCCCAAGCGATAGGCAACCGCGGCGGCCTTAACGGCATTAGGAACGGACTGCACGCCGGGGATGGCAAGCATGGTATCGATCGTCTCACCCTGGCCAAAATCGAGCGTAAAGACCGCACGGCCCTCGTCATCAACACGAACGTCGCGGGCACGGACCTCATCATCGTCCGAGACGCCGGCCAGCATCACGTCGATACCAGCAGGCTGGGCGAACGTATCGCGAATGAACGGCGTAAAGTCGTCCTCACCGCCCAAAACCAGCAGCGGCAAGAAGTCGCCGGCGGCGCACATACCCTGGACAATCTCGGCCTTAGCGCGGGCGATGTTCTCGCGGCTGCCCAAAATGCCGATGTGAGAGGTACCAATCTTGCTCACGATGGCAAGGTTGGGATTGGCGGACTGGGACAGGCGCTCAATCTCGTGGAAATGGTTCATGCCCATCTCGAGCACCAGGACCTCGGTATCGGCCGGAGCGGAAAGCACCGTGAGCGGCATGCCGATCAGGTTATTGAAATTGCCCTTGGTGGCCCAGACACGATAGCGCTTGGCGAGCGCGGCGGCGAGCACGTCCTTGGTCGTCGTCTTGCCGATGGAACCGGTAATACCAACGACCAGGCAGCCAAGCTCCAGGCGATACGTGTGCGCCAAACGCAGCAGAAACTCCTCGGGATCATCGGTCAGCAGGATGGCGCACCCCTTGTCCTGCGCCAGCGAGACCAGCTCGGCCTCGGGCTCACGCGTCATCACGACGGCGCCGGCACCCGACTGGACGGCACGGGAAGCAAAATCATTGCCGTCGACGTTTTCACCGGGAAAGGCGACGAAAATCGTCCCTTCCTCGACCTGGCGCGAGTCGATAACGCACCCGCGGCATACCCGATCGGCTTCTCCCGTCACGGTTCGGGCCCCTGTTGCGGCCGCGAGGTTGTTGACGGCGATCTCTATCATTGCAGCTCCCCTGTAAACCTAATAATGCTATCGGCGTATTGTATCCCAGCGCCGCACATGCGTGGTGCAGGGCATGTGAACACCCTCATATGGGACAACAAACCACGCCCCAAAGATTGTAACCCCCTACTTCGTGTGCGGGATACCCAGCACGTCGAGCGCGTTGGCCATAATGGACTGGAACGGCACCGCAGCGGCATCTGAGCCGCTCGGCGTTCCGTCGAGCGTGATATAGCACAGCACCTTGGGCGATTGTGCCGGTGCAAAGCCCATAAAGGACGACATGTAGTTCTCCTTGAGGTAGCCGCCGTTCTCGTCGGCACGTTCGGCCGTACCGGTCTTACCCGCTACGTCATAGCCGTCAACCGCGCCGCCAACGCCCGTTCCCTCGGACACGACCGTCTGCATGCACGATGTCACCTGGGATGCGGCATCCTCAGAAATCGCACGCTCGCCTTCGCCCCAGTCCTTCTCGTCGCCTTTGCTGGACTTATAGAAGTGCGGTGTCATCATCACGCCGCCGTTGGCGATGCCGCCCACGGCACGTGCGATCTCAATCGGCGAGACGGACAGTGCCTGTCCAAAGCTCATCGAGCCCAGCGTGGCGCCGTCATACTGGTCACGCTCCTTGACGATACCCAGGCTCTCGCCCGGAAAATCTACACCGGAGCTGTGACCGATGCCCCACTTGTCCACATAGGCGGCAAAGTCGTCGGCACCGATCTTGCGCCCCACCAGGACAAAGCCCACGTTGGACGAACGGCGCATCATCTCACGCACATCCATGGTCATGGCATAGTCGCGCTTGTCGGCATCGGTGACGGTATCGTCGCCCACCTTGATGCTCGCCGGCACCTCAAACGACATACTCGATCGCACGACGCCCAAGTCGAAGCCGGCGCCCGCCACGAGCGTCTTAAAAACCGAGCCGGGCTCGTAGGCGTCGGTGACCAGGCGCAAGTTCATATCCTCGGTCTTGGCGTTTTCCAGATCGGTCTGGTCGTAAGTCGGGTACGAGCAGGCTGCCAAGATCTCGCCTGTCGTAGGATCGGTGACCAGCGCCGAGCCGTTCTTGGCCTTTGTCTTCTCGACAGCCTCTGCCAGGGCATCCTCGGCCGCACGCTGGATATTGACGTCGAGCGTCGTCACGATATCAACGCCGTCGACCGCAGCCACCTTTTTATAGGCACCGCCCGCGATATAGCTGCCGTCCCTCGCGCGCTCGCGTACGAGAGAACCGTTCGTGCCGGTCAGAAGCTTGTTGTATTGCTTTTCGAGACCCGTCAAGCCGTCGTTGTCTACATTCACTACACCCAGCACCTGCGATGCCAGATTGCCGTATGGATATACGCGCTTCATGGCCTGCTCAAAAAGCACGCCGGGCAGGTTCTTCTTCTCCAGCGCCGCAACATCGTCTTCGTCCACCTGGCGCTTGATATACACCCAGGTTCCATCGGACTCAACGAGCTTGCGGCAGGTCTTTTTATCGATTCCAGTTGCCTTGACCAGCGCCGACACCGTCTTGTCAACATCCTCGACAAGCTGCGGGTTCACGGCGATGTTGCGACATTCGACTGACGACGCCAGCACGTTACCGTTGCGGTCGTAGATGGTGCCACGTTTGGCATAGAGGGTCTGCGCAAGCAGGCGGCGCGCATCGGCACGCTCGCGCAGTTTATCGGCTTCGACAATTTGATAGTCGGCAAGGCGAAAGACGCCCAAGCCCAAGCCAAGCCCGATGAATCCCATGACGGCTTTGCGGCGAGGCAGAGGCGCGCCTGTGAGCCATTCGGTCGACGAACTCTTGCGCGACCCGGTGTTATGCACTTGAGGGCCGCCCGAGCCGCGAAGTCGCGACGCCGGGTCGTTGCCACGGGACTGCCCGGCGTTGTAAGATTGCCGACCCGTTCCTTGATAACCAGAACGTCCCCGCGACGAGGGACGTCCAGAACCGCGGCCCCCATCGGAACCGCGGCGATAGTCATTTGTCATACTCAGCTACCGTCTTGCTACTGAGCGGTCGCGGTCGCGTTGGCGCCCGCGGCTGCATCCTGCGAAAAGTCAAGTGTAACGCTCTCGCTGGGCTCCACCATGCCATAAGCGCCCGCAAGGTCGCGAATGCGCGTGTCGGCGCCATAGACCGAATGCATGACCTCCAGGTCGGAGCTCTCATCGGTCGCCTTTTCGAGCGTGCTGGTAAGCTCGGCGTTGCTGTTGAGCACCTGGGCCGTAACGCCGGCGAGCGCCACGCGGGCGACGCCGATCGTCATGA
Source organism: Collinsella sp. (assembly GCA_048485235.1). Classification (GTDB taxonomy): domain Bacteria; phylum Actinomycetota; class Coriobacteriia; order Coriobacteriales; family Coriobacteriaceae; genus Collinsella. The sequence goes on along the minus strand of DBFWCI010000002.1, from coordinate 1,831 downwards.
AGATAGCCGCAATGATGCAAAACGTTTTAAGAACGCTCATGAAAACCGGGCTTACCGCCTGGTTTGCCTGACGGCCCGCGCCCGTGTAGACATCAAAGCGCGGCGCGCGCTGCTCACGGGGAGCAACGGGGGCCTGCGGCGTCTCACGATAGGCGGGCATGGCGTTCATATCATAGGCGAGTGCTGCGCTTGAAGTGTTGTAGCCCATGATATGCCGCCTCCCATCCCGAGTACGTTGGTAGTGTGTTTAAGCTTCGTTTATGGTGCGAGCGGGAGGTCCAATATCGCGCGGTCGCGCCTACAGACGCTGCGCCACGCGGATTTTGGCTGATCTCGCCCGAGGGTTGCGCTCAACCTCATCAGGCTGGGCAACCAAGGGTTTGCGGGTGATGACCTTGAGTATCGGCACGTTGCCGCACACGCACACCGGAATCTCCGGCGGACACGTGCACCCCTGGCTCATCTCCTTAAAGTGGTTCTTTACGATACGGTCCTCGAGCGAGTGATACGAGATGACGCAGATACGTCCGCCCGGGTTGAGCCACCTGGTGGCGGCATCAAGCCCTCGTTCGAGCACATCGAGCTCGTGATTGACCTCGATGCGAATGGCCTGGAAACTTTTCTTGGCCGGGTGTCCGCCATGCCGACGAGCGGCAGCCGGGATACCCGCCTTGATGATCTCGACAAATTGGCCGGTGGTTTCGATCGGTTCTTGCTCGCGGCGGCGCACGATCTCGCGCGCGATCTGCGAGGCGAACTTCTCTTCGCCGTAGACGCGTAGAATCCGGGCGAGGTCGTGTTCGTTATAGGTGTTGATGACCTCAGCTGCGTTTAAGGTGTTATTACCCGGATCCATCCGCATGTCCAATGGGGCGTCCTCGTTATACGAAAAGCCCCTGCCAGGGATATCGAGTTGCGGTGACGAAACGCCCAAATCGAACAGGAAGCCATCGACCCCGGGCACCTCGGCCGAGCAAAGCAGCTCGTCCAAGTCGCCGAAGTTGCCCTTCAGCAGCTGGTGCGGAACGCCGGGAACCTCGCGGTCCAGACGGGCACCAGCGGCCTCGAGGGCCATGTCGTCCTGATCGACGCCGAGCAAAAGGCCCGTCTCCCCCACCTGCGCGGCCATCTTTACCGAATGGCCGGCACCGCCAAGGGTGCAATCGCAGACAACGGAGCCGCTCTTTAGCCGCAGCGACTCAAGCACTTCGCCGAGCATGACAGGTTCATGCCGATATTCTTGTGTCAAGATCCCACGCTCCATCCGTTACCCGTGCCTTGCCCTTACGAGAAGAAGAGGTCCAGCAGGGCCTCATCGTCATCGTCCTCATCGGCCGCGGCGCGATCCCAAACCTCAAGGTGGTCGTAGTTGCCCACAACCGTGACCTCGCGGTCGAGGTTCGCCTGCTTGCGGAGAGACTCGGAAAGACCGATACGACCGGCGCTGTCCACGTCCATCGACGTGGTGCGCTTGTTGATCGCCCTCATGAGCTTCTGGTCGTTGATGTCACGCGGGTTAAAACCCTCGTGGCCCTCACGACCCGCGAAGAGTCCTTCGACCCACTTATCGAAGGCCTCGGCAGAGAACACGTACAGAGCATCGACATCCAGGGCTTTGAACACGCGAACGTGCTCTCCAAGCTCCTCGCGAAGGGGTGCAGGCAGGGACAGACGACCTTTTGCATCGAGATTGCGCTCGTATGCACCCGTCATTCCCATGTGCGCCCTCCCCTCGGTTACTCAGATGGCACGTACGCGGGGAACCACCCCGCCTGTCGACGTCATCAATAATATGGGGAACCGCCCCATTTTTCAACACCTTTCCCCACCC
>DBFWCI010000001.1:0-4626 GCA_048485235.1 Collinsella sp. | reverse complement strand
CCTGCGGGAACGATAGGCAACCGGACACACATTCTGTCCGAGCGGTTAAAAGCGGGCACGGAATTTAAACGGCTGAAAAAGGGGCATCGACCTGCGCCGATGCCCCCAACATGGACACACATTTTGTCCTATAAGCCCCATTCTTGATAATAAAAAAGGGCCCCAAATGGGACCCTTCTTCAAATTCGTACTGGCGGAGAGCTGGGGATTCGAACCCCAGATGCCCTTTTGGGGCATACTCGCTTAGCAGGCGAGCACCTTCGGCCTCTCGGTCAGCTCTCCGTAACAGCCGTTCTATAGTAACCAAACAGCCAAGGATGGGCAAGGGGGAATTTTGGAGCGATTCCGATTTGCCAGTAGACGTCTCAGTCAATCATCTCAATCCGTAACAGTTACAGGCCGAATCTTCGTCCAGATGTTACAGATTTAGACAAACAGTCAGCGCCATCCGCAAATGTCTCAATCTGAAACACCTGCATGCCGTAATCCCCTCTAGATGTTACAGATTGAGACAAAGATGCGGGGGCAACCACAGCGGCGGCGTCGATGCCTCCAGTCTTTATTAGTCCGCTCGAATGGTCTCCAACAGATAATCGCGCATGTACGGAATTGCAAACGAAACACAGCCGTAGCCGGCAGGCTCAATCAGTCCCGTATCGATCAGACGTTTGCGATACGACCCGACTTTATTCGCCGGCAATCCCATCTTTTTGGCAATATCACCGTTCGTAATCTCGCCGCCTTCGCATTGCGCCATCGCCGCGAGATATTGAAACTGCCGCTCCGACACCCTGCGCAGCGCGGGGGCAATCACCATGGCATTGAAACTATCAAGAGCCGCCTGGACACCCTTGCGAGCCGCCTCTTCACTCACGCTCTCCGACCCGCTGCGCGCAGCAACCTGCCAAGCGTAATATCCGACCAACTGGACCATAAAGGGATAGCCTGCCGAAGCCTTTGTTAAAAGCTCAGCAACGCCTTCGTCGAGTTCCTTGCCCGCACGCCTCATCGTATCCTCAAACGATCCGCCGACTTCAAAATCTGAAAGCCGCGTGAGCTCGATATGCTTCGCCCTCTGAAGGAACGTCAACGTATCATCCACCACCACGCCATCCACCGAGGTTGGCAAACCAGCGAATGCAAAGGCGACATTCGCCCCTTGGCGAATCAAGAGCTGCATTTCATTACCCAGCTCGCGCATTTCCTCAGTTGAGGCGTCCTGAATCTCATCGAGTGTGATGAGCAAACCACCTCGCTTCGCGGCATCGTACATCGCCTCACCCAGATGAGAGGCCGACTTCGACAGCTCTACGGAGCCAAGGCTGACTCCTAAAATCGATGGGGAAATCGACATTGATGCAAGACGAACATTTCGCTGCAGAGCCTCGAGAATTCTGTCGCAAAAACCGGCATTTGAGGCGACGTCGACAACCTCGAATCCTTTTTTGCGCGCAAGATCGCCCAATGCGTTGAGGAGCACCGTTTTACCCGTGCCTCGGACACCCGAGATGCGCATGAGTCGATCGGGGGCACCAGGGCCATTCTCAAGAGCTTCGGCAAAGTCATCCAAAACAGCGTCGCGTCCGATAAGCTCAGGTGGATTCATGCCCGCTGTTGGCTTAAAGGGATTAATAGCTTTTGACATTCGACCTCCTCTGCCAGTTTTAACAACTTTAACAAAGTTTAGCAACTTTAGCAGAGTTTAACAGTTTTAGCAGGCTCGGCGGCTTTACGCCTTACCGATTCTGTCGGGTCCTCCCGCCCGCACCGATACAAATAGCGCGGTGCGGCCCCTCTATACCGCCCCTACCCCAGCGAGCGGTTGAGGGAGCCGAGCTCGTCGTTGCCCATGGTGCGCCACATTTGGAAGATACAACCGCGTGCCAGGAAAAAGAAGCCGTTGTCGACCAGTTGCACAGCGGCATCTGCCAGCTGATTCGTCACGGCGGACACTGGCGGCAACTCAAGTCCAGCCTTGTGGATGGTCTCGACCGCTTCTTCGAACGTCGGAGGCTCGCTGACGCCCATCTCGTTCATAAGGCCCTGCATTTCTTCCAGCGCGCTGCTGCCCGACTCCTCGCCGCGCGGCACTAGACGGTAACAAGCCAGCGCCAGGTCGAGCTGATCACAATTCCAATAGGCAAACGCCAAGCGGTAGAACAGGTAGCCAATTGCAGAACGATCGCTGGCAATACGTAGGCCGTGGCGCGCCACCTCGATAATCTCGTCAAAGCGCTCCAGACGCGCAAGCACGTTGATGAGCGCAAAGTGCGATTGCATGGACGAGCGCGCCAGATCGTAAAGATGGCGCACCTCGGGCAGTGCTCGTTCAAAGTCCTCTTGCTCGGCGTAAAAGCTGCAGATCTCGTGCTGGGCAAAGTACAGCGCATCGGGCGCACGAAGGATTCGCACAGAGTCGTCTTCTTCCAACACCGGTAACACCATGCGCACCAACTGGTTATCGCAAAACTGCGTTTGAACCGGACCTGTCGCCAAAAGCTCGGCGACAGTGCACTTAGCCTCCAACTCCTCGACAAGACGGGAAAAGCCTTCAAAAGCACCTGTACGGTCTACTTTTGCCTGCTCGCGCAATTCAACAACACGGGCCACGTATGGGTCGTCGTCCTCTTCCATGACCTCCAACTCGTCAGCCGTATCGGCAAGCAGCAGATTGCGCAGCGCCGGCGGCAGCATGCGATGGTCATCACGCGGACGAGCATGAACCTCCGCAGGCTCAATCGTCTCCGGAGCGGTTGACTCATACGCCTCAAGCACACGCTTGCACGGCATATCGTCCATGTCCATGCTCTCAAGATCCTTGGCGACAGGCACGCAATCGGCCAGATAGGCCGCGCGCCCAAAGAAATACGTTGCGACAACGCGCTCGCCCTGCTCACTGTCGGTAGCAGCAATCTGCACATAGCAGCGCGTGATGCAGGTGCCCGCGGCAAAACACGCTGCCGCAAGCGTGAGTGCCACGCGCGCATCGTGCTCCGCGGCCCAGATCGCGCGCGTGTCCTCGTCCAGCTCGCGCCAGGCGTCATCCTGAGCGTCGTATTCACGTTGCAGCATGGCATCAACGACAGACTGCCCAAACCGAACGAGCATAATCCCCTCGGCAACGTTTGCCCGATAGGTATAGTCGAGCCGCGTGACCACGTTGAGCGCCTCAACGATTCGCGCAAAACGGGTGCGCACGTCCCACTCGCCGCCCGGCTGGCACGAAACCGTTCCCGGCTTGGCCCACGGGTTATCGCTCGAAGCCGTATCGAGCAGTCGGGGAACATCGTTGGTCGTCTTGGCGATATGCCACGCATCAAAGAGCGCGCAGCCCTCAAGGCTCGGCGAGGATGCCGCAGGGACCAATCCGGCCCCGATGCGCTCAAGGATGCCGGAGAGGCGGTTGAGACGGCACTCGATGGCAAGCAGCATGTCAATCTCGTCCTGGTCCAACAGGCTACGATCAAAATTGAGATAGAACAGCTTTGAGCGATCAATGCGAGCCAGGCTCATCTCGGACTTGGCAGCGATGGTGCGCAGGCGGGGCAAGTCAATTTCGCTCATAAGGGCGGCGGCATAGCGCTCGATACCGCTCGGATTCTCGGCATGGTCAACGCGGTAAAGCAGCGTCTCGATAGCATCGGGGAGCGGTGCCGTGTTAAAGCCCAAAAACACCTCGACCGGCTCGGGCAACTTTACGAGCTTGATCTTGTCGACAACGTTTTGCATACCCTCGTCGAGTCCGCCGGCGTCCGCCGTGTTCACAATAGCGCTTTCGGAGTTGGCAAATATCACGTAGCGCAAGAACATCGAGGCCATGAACTCACCGTAAGGAAGGGCGCGGGTCGAATTCCATGTCTCGTGGTCGGACTGCTCGCGCATGGGGCCTTCGGGAGAGCCGGCAGTTTGCGCACACGCGTGCATTGCACCGTTGGCTTCCCTTACCATAATCTCACCAATACCGGAATCCGACTCGTCAAGGACCAGTTCCATGTCGGGATCGTTGGGCAGCGGAGCCTCGCTGACGGGGCGGTCCACCTTGTACACCTCACCCGAAACGCTTACGTAGCCCAAAAGCGACACATGACTTTTGCCAACGAACTCGACGACATAACAAGATTCATGCTGATCCTCGCCAAAGAGTTTCCAGACCACGCCATATGAGCGTCCCGCAGGCTGCTCGGGCATCGCCGGAAAGCGCTTCTTGGGATCGAGAAACCTGAGCTTGTATGTCGGACGCTCTGCCACGAAATATCACCCTGATCGGTCGCTTGAAGAAGGAGTGGTCACGGATGGGCCGCGACACCTACTCGAAATCTTACACGAGTCGACAGGAAATAGTTCGCTTTACGCCCGCGCCTCGACCGAGGTTCGAATCCATGCGATGCTTACGTAAAAGAAAAGCCCCCGTTGCCGGGAGCTTCAATCTCAAATGGTGCGGCGTATAGGATTCCGCGCATCCGCTGCGCGGATCCGCACCGGCTTCGGCTTATAGGACAAAATGTGTGTCCCGATAGAACATCCGTTTCCATCCATTAATCCAGCCAGAACGGGTACGGGTCCCTGTGGTGGAGGTCCTCCCACACGGCCCTGTCGCCCCACTCCGGCCCTCCGTCCTCGCGCGAC